>ONHS01000090.1 GCA_900317715.1 uncultured Bacteroidales bacterium
GAAAGTCCGGCATTCACGTGTTTTGGGCAGAACAGTGCCTGCCACTTCTCGCGTGCGAGTGCCGTGTCCGCATAATCTCCAAAACAGACGGTATGCAGTCCGACGCTAAAATGCGCCCGCCGATAGGAAACGGCTCCGCCAAAGGCGTTAGAGTTGGTCTCCGTGACATCTCCAACAAAAAGGCTACCCAACCATTTGCTATTTCCCAGTGTGACCGCTCCTCCTCGAAAAAGCTCGCTCTCGTTGGTGGTGGCCACGGGGCGCACTCCTTCCGCAAATCGCCGAATCGTAGATACATCGCCTCCTTTCCCCGACATCATCGAGGATCCCAACACCAATCCTTGACCAAAGTTGAGCCGATAGTCGCCCAATACCGCACACTTCAACCACTTGAGATTCTTCACATAGACCGACCCCGAATAGTGGTCGAAACCATACTTCTGCTCTCCTCGGAAAAACGGTTCGCCCGCATCTTTCTCTCCGGCAATGCGGAAGCCGAAATATTGGCGTACATGGTAGTCGTAGCGAAATTGCACGTGCGCAGGGGACCCTTCGTAATGGTTGGCGCGGGTCGTATCGTAGCCCGCCTGCCGTTCCACCACTTGCCCATATCGCACCCACAGCACACTCTTGCTCGCTTTCCACAACTCCTTAAAGGTCGGCTTGGACTTTGGCGGCGGCCCGATCACTGCCAAAACCGCCAACCGTAGTCTATCCTTCTCCATAAAGCCCTCTATCGCATCCAACTCATAGATACTATACAATTGTCCATACTCCTCAATATACAATTGGAGTTGATAATATTGATAATCAGACAGCTGCAACTGGTTTACAGCTTGTTCGTAGCTCAAATCATTCAAATTCAACAGACCGCCCATTTGCGACATTTCCATCCGTTCCAATAGTTCTTCGGAGATATTCTCTATATCCTCCAAATCTTCCATCTGGAGCTCATAGTTGTCGATAACCGTCTCCAACACCCAAAGGCTATCTTGCTGCGCAAAAAGGGACAGCTTCGGAATCAGCATCACCATAATGAAGACGAACCATTCCAGTCCAAATCCTTTATTTTCAAGCCTTTTCATGCGCCCACCCTCCTTTCTGGAAAATAGAATCCTCCCATCTGCGGAGAAACGGAGATTCTATAATGCCATGCCGCTTCTACAGAAATCAGGAACTTTTTATATGTCAGCCCAATATAAACACCAAGACGTGCATTCGAGCAGTTGACGGCGAGCAGAAGTGGAGCTATCGGCTGAATCATAAAGCGACCATCAACTTCCCACTCTCCCGGAAACAGCTTCGACGTGGTGAGTGACACCAAGAATTTCTGCAACGGCATATAGGTACAACCGACCGTGAACCTCAACGGTATAACATTCTGTCCTAGCAAACCATAATGCAGCATAAAAGGATTATACACCGTAGCATCCAACCAAAGCTTTGGGGTCACTTTATACGCCACTGCCACATCAACACAAAGGGAATGACTGCTCGGATACTCTCGGGCGTGCGCCATCAGATAGAAAATCCGCGCCGTCATAGCAAAGCGGTCACCAAAGTTCCGCCCATAGCCAACGGAGAGTTGCATTTCGCCGTAATTCGCATAGCCATAATGATTTACGGATATCATCAGAAGGTTCTTTTTGCGATGCCACACGCCGGCGACATCTGCAAACATCAGCTCCTTCATTCCGAAATCATTTCGAACATGGAACCCTACGCATGTGTTTGAAAAAGCGCTCAACACAGGACTTTTGTCCATATTTTCCGCAGCATGAGCGCAAAACAAATCCTCCTGCGAACATCCTTCCACAGGTACTGCTACATATAAGCAGCTGAAAAACAGTATCTTTATTAAGATTTTTGTTTTCATAATTTCAATAAATTGTTTCATGGCAAAGATACATCGCCAAAAAGCGCTTGTCAAGTTAAAAGTTGTTAAAAATAAATGTACTTTTGCCGCCATGACAGATTTGAACCGAAATATCCGCATTGAAGATTATGACTACCCCTTGCCGGAGTCACGTATCGCCTTCTATCCCGCCGAGCAGCGAGACAATTCTAAATTATTGATTTTCAACAAAGAAAGCAATACAATCACCGATTCAGTTTTCCATCAATTGCCCGATTTTCTGACCGAAAACCAGTGGTTGGTATTCAACAATTCGAAGGTGATTCATGCGCGTTTGCAGGTGCACAACACCACGGGCGCTGCCATCGAAATCTTCTGTCTGGAACCGCTCGCACCCACCAACGACCCTGCCGTCGCCTTCACCCTCAGCGGTTGCGTAACTTGGAAATGCATGGTGGGCAATGCACGGAAATGGAAACATCCTTTGGAAATAGAAGTACCTATCAACGAGCGTGTTATCCGAATCAAAGCCGAACGCGGCGAAGCTATCGAAGGCACTTTCGAAGTAACCTTCACGTGGTCCGACACCGACATCTCCTTTGCCGAATGGATAGAGGCTTACGGGAAAGTACCTCTTCCTCCCTACATTCACCGCGATGCAGAAGACAGTGACACAGAACGTTACCAAACGGTCTATGCTCGTCACGACGGCTCCGTAGCTGCCCCCACCGCCGGGCTCCACTTCACTGACGAACTACTGCATACGCTGAACACAAAAGGCATTGAAACCGAATACGTTACGCTACACGTGGGAGCGGGAACGTTCAAACCTGTCTCTTCCGAAACTATCGGAGACCACTTTATGCACGAGGAGAAAATCATCATCACTGAAGATTTCATCCATAAATTACTGAAAAACAAGAAGAAACAACTCATTGCTGTAGGGACAACGGTTACGCGCACGCTGGAATCGTTGTTCGTCATTGGTGCAAAATTGTACCTCGGACTGGAAAACCCGTTGTTAGTGGAACAGTGGGAGACGTACGACAACCCTCACATCCACGAAGTAACTGTGGATCAGTCGTTAACGGCTATTCTCGACTTTCTGAAACAGCACGATACGGATATGCTTCGCGCCAGCACGCGACTCATCATCCTGCCCACCTACAAACGGCATATCGTGAACGGACTGATTACCAATTTCCATCAGCCCAAAAGCACGCTCTTATTGTTGATTTCCAATTTCTTAGGAGACGATTGGCATCGCATTTACCAGCACGCATTGGAAAGCGACTACCGTTTCTTAAGCTACGGCGACTCCAATTTATATATATAATATTGTCTATTGGCAAATTAACCGCCAATTTTGTCTTTCACCATATTTTCCCAACGCATAAACGAGTTGGATTGTATGTCGTAAAACACATTGTAAAACGTTCTAGCCCAATAGTTTCGGGTACCTATGCCTGCGGGCTTCTTCAGGAATTTTTCGCACAACACGACCTCGTGTGTTGCCGTTTCTACCACAACCACCCAATCGTCTGCGGGAACTGCAATCCAGAAACATACTGACACATCTGCTCGTCCTTGAGCACATCCTTAATGCCGATGAACTTCGTAAGTACATCGTTGATTTTCAGCGATTTGTTGAGTTTTGTCACCACTGAAAGGTCGTACTGCATCACTGGCTTGCGGAAGCTCATGCGGATGTCGTATTTTTTCTGGTCATTGAGTATCAGCATATTCCACTCATGGAAATAATGATGCATGATTTCTTGAGTGAAATTGAAACCATTGCGCGTAAACTTGGCTTGTGAAAAGTTAATTCCCACCCATAGTACCTCCTTGATACTCAGGAAATCTACGAATAAATCTTCATTCATGTACATAACAGGCGGGATTCTAAAGTTCTACATTATGGATTTCCACTCCGTCTGAAGTCTGCAAAATTCCGTTTGCATATCCTCAGAAAAAATGGCCGTTTTATAGGTTTCGTCAGCAAGGTGTTCCGTGCATACACGATAGCGGTCGCCCGGTTTGGCCTGCGCGATGAAATTAACCACTACACTGCTGATTTTGTGCGACTTACGAAAAGTGTCACTCACCGAATCAAACGCCCATTGGATGTAATGCGCATTGTTCACATGATGATTCATGTCGATATCCGAATGGAGTACCGATTTAAGTGCAGGAAGTTCTTCTGGCAACTGAATCGGCCCGATTTTAGGCGGTTTCCGGTCGATGGCACTGCGTTCCTGCGGCATAAAGCAGCCGTCGAACATGTCCATGCGCTGCGGACGGCTCTGTTCTTTGTCCAAAATCGCCCATATTGTGCTGGCTGCCACCAAGATATTGCCCTCCGCATCTTCCATTTCAAAATCGCGGGGCGAAGTAGCCGCCTCAGATTTCTTCACCCAAGTGCGCAGCAAAACAGGATCTTGCCAAGAAGGTAATCTGTTGATTATCAGTTTAATCTTTGTTATCACCCAGAAGAAGCCTCTGTGACGCAATTGTTGCCAGCCAGCCCCTAATATCGTGGCATGCCGGTCGCTCATCTCCTGAATCAGCTGAAACAGCGAGGTGACCGTCAATTGCGCATTATCATCCACAAAATAGGACGGGATGACGAATTTTTCTTCCAAAACTGGCAATGGTTCACTCATTTCTCACACATTTTCTACCACATTCCATCGAAATTCGTCCACAACTCATCGCCCAACTTCCACGCACGTTCAACTGCCTCATTACCACACAAATCCGTGAAATTGGTCAGCACTTGGATAGCCTCTTCGTAACGATCTTGCTTGATGAGTTCCATCGCGCGTTGCTCAATGACGTAATGCTCTTTGATATACTCTTTCTGCATCGGTCCCCAAACTTGGTCGACAAACTGATGCATGTCGCCCCAACGTTGCGCAGCAATAGTTCCCACACGATTGAAGGCCCACCACGCAGCATCCTTGCTGAATCCCGTGATGCGACCATCGGTTTTGTATGTGGAAGGCAAGTCCGTAACATTCGCATAGATAGGCACATAGATGGATGAAGCCACATTGTCGAGGGCGAACCAACACAATGCACCGACCTCATCGGGCAGCCAACTGCGACATTGGATGATGGTGGCATAAACGGTGAAATGCACTGCAATGCTACGCTCGCCACGTTCATTCCAACCACCGTTAATGCGGTTCAGTTTCAGCTCGTCAAGCTTCATGAACGGATTGGCCATCGGAGAAATTACGGTTTTGCCATCTTTGTCGGTGACTGTCAATGTTTTACGCATATCGTATGGTGTTCCTTCGTAGTAATCTTTGAAGGTGCTCATCATCTTTTCCAAAGTCACCAGCGTGTCGGGTTTCACAGAAAATGGGTAGTTTTCAGAATTAGGATCGAGGTGCAAAGACGGGGCCATGAGGTCAAGCACGCGCCACTCGCGACGGCGGCAAGCCATCGACGCGCGGGTCTGAGGCGCGTATGCGTATGCAAAGCGGAAAGTCTCCTTGCCGTCCCACCAGCCGTTCTCGCGCGCCAGCGTATAGACGTTGTCGGAAGCCATGAAGTAATCCTTGTCCTTGAGGTTGATTTCGCGGATGGTAGAGGCATTGGCATTCACTGCCACATGGTCGTCGGGCACACGTTGCGCCGCCCAAACGGCTCCCAACTTGCCTTTACCAGGACCGAGGATTTCGAGATGCCACACCTCATCCTTGTCGGCAATGGTCAAGCACTCGCCCGCGTCAATCCAACCGTATTTTTTCAGCAGCACGCCAGCCGTTTCGATAGCCTCGCGCGCGGTACAGCAACGTTGCAGCAACAACATGCAAAGTCGCTGACAGTCAATAAGTCCGCTGTCAGATTTAAGCTCGGGACGTCCACCGAAAGTTGATTCGCCGATTGCGACTTGCGCCTCATTCACGCACGGATAAGCGGTGTTGAGGAACTGGTAAGTGTGTTCCACCTGCGGAATCTCGCCCACGGGGATGTTATCGTAGCGCAACATCTGACCGGGCAGCTGTTTCTTCGCCCATTGGCGTTTGTAGAGAGTCTGCATCGCCCCACGTTCGTAGTCCTGCTCGGGGGTCACATAGATGTTCGTGCGCGAACGGTGGCTGTCGTCGGTGTGCGAAGTCATCACCGAACCGTCTGCCGACGCCTTCTTACCCACGGTGATGGACGTGCACTCCATTCCGTCCGACTCATAATCGGCAACACTTTGCGCCGAAACGGACGCTGTCCACAAAAATGCTATAACAACAAAGAAAAATCTTTTCATATATTTGACTATTGACTGTTGACTGTCGGTTGTTAGCTATTGGCTATTAACTATTGGCTGTTACCGTTCCCCCTATTCCCTATTCCCTATTCCCTACTCCCTATGCCCAATAACAAACCGCAAAAGTACAAATTATTAGAATATAAAAATACTATCTTTGCCGCTCAAAACAATAGAAATGAAAATTCTCCACACATCGGACTGGCATATCGGGCAGGTGCTCAACTTCCACTACGACCGGCAGGAAGAGCATCAGTATTTCTTGGATCAGCTTTGCAAGATTATTGAACGCGAACGACCAGACGCCCTCATCGTGAGCGGCGACCTCTACGACAAGAATACACCGAGCAACACCGCCATGCGATTTCTCAATGACAACCTGCTCAAAATCTGCGATATAGCGCCTGAAATGCCGCTTATCCTTACGGCAGGAAACCACGACAGCAGCTCACGCATTGAAAGTATGTCGGGGGTGTGGAAGCGCGTGAACACCCACTTCATCGGGGCGGCGGAACGAATCAACGACCAATATCTCACCGACAAACATATCCTCGAGATTCCAGGAAAAGGATGGATTGCCGCGATACCATATATTCCTGATTATCAAAACGATTTGTATAATTTGGTATTGCAAGAGATTCAGGAGAAGAACACCCAAAATCTACCCGTGATACTGATGGGGCACACCACCATTGGGAACGCTATTTTTTCCGCGCACGAAAGTACCACCTTCAACGGTCGGGACATCGTGGGTGGCATCAACAGCATGAGTCTCAACGAGATAGACAACAATTACGACTACTTCGCATTAGGACACATCCATACGCCGCAAACGTTAAGCAACGGCAAAGCCCGCTATTGCGGAAGTCCTGTGCAGCTCAATTTTAAGGAGCAGTTCGCGCACTCCGTCACGATAGTAACCATTGAGAATCACGGAGATATGCCGACAATCGAAACCCTGGAACTCGAACCGCTACGGAAATTTTACAGCATACCGTCAAAGCCCACCCCTTTGGAGGATGCGCTCACCTATTTGGAGAACAATCTTCCTGATAGTCAAGGTTATGTGCAGCTGAACATCTTGTCGGCAGAACGGTTGCCCTCCGACACGGAGAACCGCATCCGCAACATCCTCGCCAAGGGCGAAAACCTTCTCTATTGCGACTACAAGTGCACCCGGCCGGCCATAGAAGGCAGCAACACCATAGAAAAACCTGACTTCAATCTGTCGGAATTCAAGGAAAAGAGTCCTTTGGAAATCGCCGAACGCTACTTCCGCGACTCCAACGGCACGGAAATGGACGATACGCTGAAAGAACTGTTAAACACGGTGATTGACGAAGTTACGGAGGAACAGGCGAAATAAAACAACCTTCACGCAGTCTTCGCACTTGGATACAACTTAGCGCAGTGGTTAATGATGGTGTTGGCATTTTCAAAGCCTGAATCACATACTTTTATGTTCAGATTGCCATCATAGCCCATCACAAGATGCATGGTGTCGTAACCTATATTTATAAATTGAAGCAGCTTGCGGTCGCGTTTGCCCGCTGCCTCCTTATATTTCTCAATCGACGGACGACCCTTGCCTTTACGTACTTTCAACACCGCATCCAGCGCAATCAAGCATCCCTTCCATAGGATGTCTCCCGCGGTCTTGATATACTTTCTGTCCGTATATGATTTTGTTTCAGGGTCATAATTTGCCTTCTTGATGACCTCTTCTGCATTGGCCACATATCTACGGGCTTCTTCTATAGGATTTTCATATTCCATCTTTTATGGTTTTAGATCTTCGCTGCAAAGATACAATAAAAAAACAAACGTATTTTATGATTTTGAAAATTTATTTCTTTTCTAAATATCAAGCACTTACAAATATAATATAAATTATTTTTACAATTATTTGTTAAAATATATTTTTTACTTTACAATAATTTCGCTTGATTTATGAAAAAATGTCGCAAAGTGAACTATCGGAGAGAAGAAATATTCTTTATCAAGCATAACCGTAAAATGTATATTTTTGCGCATAATTTTCTTCAATGAAATTCAAGAAACTAGAAATAAGTAACATCAACTCCATTGCGGAGGCAGTCATCGATTTTGAACAGCTGATGCCGCAAGATCAGCATATCTTCATGATTTGGGGGCCATCGGGCGCGGGTAAGAGCACTATACTTGACGCGATATGCATCGCACTGTTCTGCAAAACCCCGCGACTGCAAAGCATTGCCGAGAAAAAGGACAACCAATACGTGGACCCTGAACTGCGCTTCAGCGACAAGAGCAAAGGCATCGCCATCAACGACTTAAGGCAGTACCTGAAACGTGGAGAAAAAGAGGGGTACTGTCTGCTGCAATTCGTTGGTAACGACAGCATTACATACACCGCTAAAACCGTTTTCTCCATCAACAGAAACGGCAACCTCAACAATACGGAATGGTCACTGACTTCCGAAAACGGGGTATGGACAAAAGTCAAAGAGATAGAGCAACAGATTGTTACCGTCACGGGACTGACCTACGAGCAGTTCTGCCGCACTACCCTACTCGCGCAAGGCGAATTCACCAAATTCATGAAGAGCGACCAAAATGCCAAAGCCGAAATCCTCGAAAAGCTCACCGATACCAGCGTTTTCTCCGAACTTGGACGCAAAATTTACGAAAAATACAACCTTAAAAAGAAAGAATGCGAGAATCTGAACCGCGAGAACGAGAATATTGTCCGGCTGAATGACGAACAAATCGCGGAATATCAAGTGCAAATCAGCACTATCCAAAGCGAAAACAAACAATTGGAGGAAGCGCTCAACAACTTAACCCTGAAATCCACATGGATTAAGCAACTAACTGTTATTCAAGAAGATGTAAAACGTTCCGAACAGTTGTGGCAAGCGGCGAACACGGCTTTAAATTCCGAAGAGAATCAACAAACGAGACAGCTGATTGCGCAATGGGAACAGACCGAAACCGAGCGAAGCATCCTGCTTGAACTGCAAAAATCACGTCAAAACGCCATCGAAATAGCAGAATCCGAAAAAGAGCATCAATTTCAATATCAACAACTTACAGCCGGCTATCTTTTCCTGAAAGAAACCATCACACAAGCGGAAACCTCCCAAAAGCAACTCCAAGAAAGGCTTGAGGCGCAAGCCTATAAGCGGGAAACTTTTGCCAATGCGCAATCACTTTCCGAAAAACTCAAGCAATATGCACAATTGGGACAGAATATTGTCCAAAACAAGGAAAAATATCAGAAAAACCTGTCTGTTTTAAGCAATTCCGAGCTATCTTTGGCTCAAAAGAAAACGGACATCGACCAAAAACAGGCGGAGATTGACAAGGTTGGAACTGCATTAAACAATCTGAAAGAAAAAGCCAAGGCATTCGACTTAACCCAACTCACTTTATTACAATCCCAGCAAAAAGATCGTCTCCGCGATTTAAAAGAGGCGAGCAAGTCTGTGCAAACCCTTAAGAGCCAGCAGAATGAGATCAAGGAACTTAAGAAAAATATCGTTGAAAAGCAACATTTGCTGGAATCTTTGACGACACAGATGCAACGAGATCAGGATGCTTACACCAAAGCGCAAGCAACGCAAGAATCCGCCCAACACATCTATGACTCTGCGGCCAAAAGTGTGAACGATTTCGCGAAACAGGTGCGTGCCACCCTCCAAGTTGGCGACATCTGTCCTGTTTGCGGTCAAAAAGTAGCGCAACTGCTGACCAACGAAGCGGTGGAAGAGAGCGTCATCAAACTCAAAAATGCGTTAGAAGATGCTAAAAAAGCTACCATTTCGGCCAGAAAACAGCTGGAAGAAACGGTTCTGCACTTCAAAACAGAAGAAGTCAATGTCAATTCATTGAACAACGATTGGCAGAATAAATCTCTTAAACAGAAGAACGATTTGACCGCATTGGAGGAACTGTGTAAACGACTGCAAATCGTGGTCAATGAAACAATTCAAGATCAAATCAACCAGCAACTCGTTGATTGTGAAAAGGTTTTGAAAGAGCTGGAAGAGAAAATTTCCGTTTCGCGTAGTCTCAATCAAGAAATTGAGAAAGCGAATGCGGAAATGGACAATCTAAAAAAGCAACTTGAAAATTTGCACAAAAGCCATCATGAAATAGAACTGCAAACCGCTACATTACAGCAAGATAACAAAGCCCTGCAAACTCGTTGGGAGGAAGACGAGAAGAAGCAATCTGCATTGCAAACGGAAATGTCCGGCTTTTTGTCCGCCACTTATCCCAACTGGACTGACAATCCGATTCAGACCGCTCTATGCTTGACCAACGAGGCCAACATCTATGCTAAATCGATGGAAAAACTGACAAAACTGCAAGAATCGACAGAAAAGTTGCAGAACGAGCAACAACAAATAGAGCGCTGCCAACAACAAATACGGTCGCTTTTCGACTGGCCAGCTGCCGAAAAGCCTCAATCCATCGATCATTTAGCAGAAAAATGGGCGGATTTCGTCCCTAAATGCACGGTTTTGTCACAAAACAAGACCATTTTGCATACCGACATTACAAAAAAAGAGTCCATTCTGCAACGCTATTATTCAGAACATCCAGAGATTCAAGAAGATACCTTAACCCGATTAGCGAACACATCCAGAGAAGTTATCACGCAACTGCGTGAACAACAGACCCTTGCGCAGAATCAGGTACAAAATACGCACGGGCAATTCCTAAAAGCGCAGGAAACCTTACAGAAACATCAAGAATCGAAGCCTATTTTCGAAGAAGGGGAAGATCTTACGCTTATCGAAACGAAAATTGCAGAAAACAAGCAGCAAAAGGCCGAAAAGTCAGAGAAAATCGGACAGATTCAGCACATTTTGGAAGAAGATGCCCGCAACAAGCAGCAATATGCCGACACTCTGCGACAACTGGACCTGCTGCAACAGGAGATGCGGCAGTGGGAGCGGCTCAGCAACGTTTTCGGCGACAGCACCGGCAACAAATTCCGCAAGATCGCGCAAAGCTTCATCCTGCAAAAACTGCTCGACAACACCAACTACTTCCTCAACATGCTCTCCGACCGCTACGAACTGACCGGCGCGGGCAAAGAGCTGATGATCTTGGTGAAAGACAAGTACTTAGGCGATGCGCCGCGCCCCGTGGAGATGGTCTCCGGCGGCGAAAGCTTCCTCATCTCCATCGCCCTCGCGCTAGGATTGTCGAATCTCGCGCTCCAAGGCATCTCCTCCGACTTCATCTTCATCGACGAAGGTATCAGCCAACTCGACGGCAGTCTCTGCGACAGCGTGGTCAACACGCTTCAGCAACTGCATCACATCGTGCATTGCAACATCGGCATTATCAGCCACTTGGATGTGCTGGCGGAGAAGATTCCGACGAAGATTTTGGTGCAACCGGTGAGCCAGGGAACAAGTTTGGTGTCAATTCATAATTCATAATGCATAATGCATAATGTATAATGAAAAAATTTTTCGCGAAGTGCAACCTTTCGTTTTTTTTGCATCTTAGGGGTTAAAATGTATTTTGTTCAACAAATTAAAATTTTGCAATATGATGCGTAAAATATTAACAGTCATCATGTCACTTATAACAACAGTCGCGTTTGCGCAGTTGCCTTACCATCAGCGCGTGCTCAATTATGTGCCCGACAGTTGCTATTCTCTATACATCATCAACCTCGACACGATGGCGCGAGTGTCAGAGTTGGAAGCCCTGCATCATAACCATGTGCTAAAACCGCTTTACGACAGCCTGAAATTCTCCAAAAAATTCGTTCAAAGCTGGTTGAAGCGCGACAACAAGACGGGCATCGACTTCACCGCTTCGATAGCAGCAGCCAATTCCCGCTATTATTTCATTCCTCTGAACAACGAAAAAAATTTCGAGAAAACGCTACGTTTGTTGGACAAATCCTTCGCTCCATTTGAGACGCTCACACTCTCTAACGGCCAGAAAATCCGTTGTTTGACATTGAATATGGCAAACGAAATCCCTTACGCGGTGATTTGCACAACGGATGTGGCCTGCATTGTCTCACTCTCGGACCTTTCAGAATACTACACCCAGATTTTATCCTCTTTATCAGATCCTGATTCCTTTGCACCACATATTGACTCGCCAATTCAAATATGGGAACAGCTGAGTCAATCTCAATTTGCCAACAGTGAGACCGCCAAAAACATTGTCGCCCGTGGCATGAACAGCTATACGGCCTACAACCACTTCAGTCCTTTTGTTAAAATCTTTATGGGTTTTGCAGGAAGCAAGTTACCAGCTGACGCTCTCAATACTTTTCAACAACTTAATTTAGAGGTATTTTCCAAAGCGGAAGTCCACCACGACCGTATCACCTCCATCAGCGAATATCGCTATAGTAATGATGGAAATAATTTATGGAACAATAAAATATTTCGTTATGCTCCTGAAAAACTCGAACGGCTGCTCCCATACATGGGCGATTATCCCATATTGTTAGCGACTTGCGCCATGGAAGGTACTGGCGAGATAGCCGCCCCTTATCTTAACGAATTCACTTCTCTTAGATCTTTGACAAACAATCCTTTTTTCGTTTCACTGAATTACAATGATCTTTCCTTGTATGGCACAATCGTGGAGAATCCTGATTCCGTTCAA
>ONHS01000039.1 GCA_900317715.1 uncultured Bacteroidales bacterium
GGCGATGGCGGCGGGCACGGTAGTGGAGCGGTTCCACGGGAACGATTATGCGCTGAGCCATGTTTATGGCAGTTGGTGGTTTGTGGCGTTGTGGGCGTTGGTGGCTGTGGGCATGATAGTGATGCTCGTGCAGCGGAAAACGTGGAAACGACCAGTGGTCTGCCTATTGCACAGCTCCATCCTGATGATTTTGCTGGGTGCGTTGCTGACGATGCTCACGGGACAGCACGGCGAGATGACCCTGAAACCGGGTGTGGCCACTCAACAGTTCACGGTCGAGAAACATGGGGACAAACATACGGAAAATCTACCTTTTTCTTTGACACTCAGTCGTTTCGAGGTGGAGACCTACCTTGGCACCCACTCGCCGATGGACTTCGTGAGCCATCTCCAAATCTCCGACAACGGAACCGTCTCGGATGCCACCATTTCGATGAACCATATTCTCAAATACCGCCACTACCGCTTCTACCAGAGCGATTACGATGAGGAGGGCAACTCTGTGCTGTCGGTGGCGCACGACCCTTGGGGCGTGGGCGTCACCTACGCGGGCTACCTCTTGCTCTTCGTCGCCATCGTGGGGATGTTTTTCGACAGCAAGAGCGAGTTCCGTCTGCTGCTGCAAAAGACGGCAAGCAAAGCGGCAATGCTGGTTGTCTTTCTGACAATGAGTGCGTTTCTGCCCACGCAGGCCGCCAACAAACCTCGAGCGTTGCCGAAGGAGAGTGCTGACAAAATGGGACAGATGTACGTGATGTACAAAGGGCGTGTTTGTCCGCTGCAGACGTTAGCCAAGGATTTCACCACCAAACTGTACGGGAAAGCCCGCTATCAAGGCTATACTCCGGAGCAAGTCTTCAGCGGCTGGCTCTTCTACACCGACGAATGGCAGAATGCGCCGATTCCCAAGTTGGAGAAGGATTTGAAACGGGAAAAATATCGCGCAGCGGAGGAAAAAAAGCAGATTATCAATATGTTGCAAAACGGTCAACTGCTGAAAATGTTTCCTCACGCGGACAGCGCGCGCGAGGTGACGTGGTACTCGCAGAACGACCAACTGCCCTTGGATATTCCCGACGACGAATACTTGTTCATCCGTAAGCAGCTGAGCCTCTGCAAAGAATATGTGGTGACGGGCAAGTTTGATGCTTTGAACGAACTTTTCGAGAAGACCAAAATCTATCAGGAAAAATACGCCCTCGGACTCACGCAGCCTGCGTCGAAGTACCGCGCCGAGCGCCTCTACAACCGTCTGACGATGGGTCGCTGGCTCCCGATGGTGAACATTACGTTAGGATTGGTTTGCTTCGCTATCGCGTTAATCTGCATTGGAAAAGGACGAAAACTTCCGAAAAATGTTCGTGGGGCCATGGTGATATGGATGTCGTTGCTGTGCGCTTTCTTGGCCTTGTTGTTCATTCTCCGATGGATGGTCGGCGGGCACGTACCGATGGCCGGCAGCTTTGATTCCATGAACCTGTTGGCATTGAGCATCTGCATTATCACCCTGATAATGAGTCGGAAATACGAGATGGCATTGCCCGCCGGACTGCTGATGACGGGGGTGGTGCTGTTGGTGCAGATGATGGGCGGTTCCAATCCGCCGGTCACCCATCTGATGCCGGTGCTCTCGTCGCCGCTGCTGAGTCTGCACGTCACGGTCATCATGATTGCTTACGCGTTGCTGTTTTTCATCATGTTGAACGGCATCAGCGCGGTGGTGGTGCGTATCTCACAGCCTGAAAACACCGCCTATCTACAACGCTTGCAAGATGTTAGCACCATTATGCTTTATCCGGCGGTCGCTTTGTTGACGGCGGGTATTTTCATCGGTGCAGTGTGGGCCAACATCTCGTGGGGTAACTATTGGTCATGGGACCCGAAAGAGGTGTGGGCGCTCATTACGCTGCTGATTTACATCCTTCCGTTGCATAAAACGGTTTGGACCGCGTTCCGCAAGCCGATGTTCTTCCATATTTACGGCATTTTGGCCTTCTTGAGCGTGCTGATGACCTATTTTGGAGTGAATTTCCTGTTAGGCGGGATGCACAGCTATGCAGGATAGCATAGTCCAATGCAAATCCGTGTAGTCGGATTCTAACACTTTATTTCCAATATTTCGTTCCAGTCGGTGGTGTAGTTCTGCGACAGATGGTTGCGGTTCATGCGTACGCCTTCGAAGCCGGCAGTGGCGACCACCACGGCGCGTTGTCCCTGCTTCTCGTTGATGCTGTCGAGGGCCTGCATCAGTCGGTCGTGCTTCTCGCGATCCACCTCGTCGAAGAGTACGGCTTGCACACTCTCTTTCGGTGAAATCTGCGTCAGCGCGATTCCTGCCTTTTTGTAGTAGGTGCCTTGTCGGAAAAGCTGCGCTGCAGTCTTCACCGCAATGTCGGCCAGCTCCACGGTGCTGTCGGAGGCGGCGGGCAGCGTGACGAGACGGTTGTCGTAGTGCTGCTCCTGCTCGTGACGGAAACGGTTGGTGAGCAGGAAGACGTACATGGCGTGACAGACGCTTCCCTGTTTCCGTAACTTTTCGGCGGCCATCGAGGTGAAGAGCGCGACCTGCTCTTTGATGTCTTCCACGTCGCTAAGCTCCTTGCTGAAACTTCGCGATACCATAATCTGCTGTTTGTCAGGGATGTGCGCCTCGAATTCGATGCAGGGCCGACCGTGAAGCTCATACCACGTCTTTGTGCCGCCGAGATGCATCTTGCTGCGCACAAAGTCCAACGGTTGCTGTGCGAAGTCGTAAGCAGTGTTGATATTCCGGCTTTTCAGCATCACGGAAAACCGCCGCCCGATGCCCCAAACGTCTTCGATGGGGAACTTTCTCAGCACCTTTTCAATGTCCTGTGGCCGATGCATATAGCAGCTGCCCTTGAGCTTCGGATACTGCTTGCAGAGTTTCGAGGCGATTTTGGCGAGGGTTTTGGTTTGTGAGATGCCCACGCTGATGGGGATGCCGGTGTCTTTCAGTACTTTGCGGGAAACGTAATGCCCGAAAGCGTCAAGCTCCTCTTCCTTGATGCCGCGAAGGTTGAGGAAGGATTCGTCGATGGAATAGACCTCGGTGGCGGGACAGAGGCTGCGCAGGGTTTGCTGCACGCGCTGCGACATGTCGCTATAGAGGGCGTAATTACTGGAAAAGACCGTCACTTTGTGTCGTTTGATGAGCGCCTCCAGTTGGAAATAGGGGTGCCCCATCTTGATGCCGATCCGTTTCGCTTCGTTCGACCGCGCAATCACACAACCGTCATTGTTGGAGAGGATAATGACAGGCCGCCCGTTGAGGTCGGGTCGGAACACCCGCTCGCAGGAGACAAAGAAGTTGTTGCAATCAGCGAGACCGAACATGGGGGTGGTTTAGGGTTTAGGGTTTAGAGTTTAGAGTTTAGGGTTTAGAGTTTAGAGTTTAGGGTTTAGAGTTTAGAGTTTAGGGTTTAGGGTTTAGAGGGTCGAGAGTCTAGGGTCGAGGGTCGAGGGTCGAGGGTCGAGGGTCGAGGGAGTAGGGATGCAAAAATACATATTTTTTACATAATAAGATGTGAATTTAGCAAGCTTTGTGTAAAAAATAATTATTATAGCTGGTATTGATTCTTTATGTATTTTTGCCATCGGATTCCGAAATTACATAAAAATGAAAGTGGATTATATCAACAGGAAAATAGAGCCGGTGGTTAGGGAAGCATCCAAATACTATTCTGTTATATCCGTTACAGGTCCGAGGCAATCGGGAAAAAGCACGCTGTTGAAGCATCTTTTTTTTGATTATAAGGAATTTAGCATGAAGGATGTGCATATCCGTGACTATGCAATGAACGATCCGGTGGCATTCCTTCAGCAAACCACAGACGGCATGTTTATTGACGAAGTGCAAAAGGCACCCGTTTTAATGGAATATATACAAGGCATCGTGGATCGCCATCCAGAGAGGCGCTTTCTGTTGACGGGCAGTTCCAACTTCGAGATGATGCGCGACCTTTCGGAGTCTCTGGCTGGCAGAGCGGGCGTATTCGAACTCATGCCGATGTCGCTGTCGGAGACAGTGGCCCAGCGAACCGATCGAGATCTCTCCCAACAAATTTTTGAAGGGCTTTATCCTGCAGTGATTGCTGGCAAAAATAGGGCAAAATTCTTCTATCCATCATACGTGAAAACCTATCTGGAAAAGGATGTTCGGGATTTGCTGAACCTCCAGAACCAGATGCGATTTTTGCGTTTTATAAAGCTGTGTGCCACCCGCATTGGCTCATTGTTCAATGCTTCGGAGTTGGCTGCGGAAGTGGGGGTGGACTCCAAAACCATCACCCGTTGGCTTTTGGTGTTGCAGGCGTCTTACTTGGTCACGTTGCTACCGCCTTATTACGAAAACATCTCCAAAAGGTTGGTCAAAAGTCATAAACTGTACTTCAACGACACGGGATTGGCATGTTATCTGTTGGATATTGAGTCGCCTAAACAGCTTGAAAGAGACAAGATGCGAGGACCTCTATTTGAAAATATGGTGGTGATGGAAATGATGAAACATCGCTACAACCAAGGAAAAGATGGGGGCGTGTTTTTTTATCGTGACTCCAATCAGAACGAGGTGGATGTTTTGCTGAAGCAGGAAGGCGAAATCACGGCCGTAGAGGTGAAGTCGTCGATGACTTATCACCCATCCTTTGAGAAAACTTTACGGCAACTTCAGGATTGGATTAAAACACCGGTAACGAAAAGGGCGGTTGTTTATGCTGGAGAATTCGAAAACAACAGTTCTGATATTAAGCTGTTGAATTATAATAGTTTGAATGAATTGTTCTGAAACGATTCTTCATTTTTTCAATTATGAAAATAGGGGATATAGATATCGAAATCAGACGCTCGAAACGAAGCAAAACCATCACGGTGAACATCGAGCGTGACTGCAGTGTAAATGCTATCGCTCCTATGGATTGTCCTGATGAAACCATCCGAAAAGAATTGGCAAAATCTTTATTTTTTGTTGTCCCAGTTGTCGTTTAAACTAAAGACAACTGGGACAAATTAACGAACATTGACCTTCGCGTTGTCGTCGTGGCCGCGCCATTCCGGGGCGTAGAGGCACTCCACTTCGGGGATGCCGGTAGTGAACTCGCCGGTTTGCGTGGCGAATACGTCGTATTCCACAGCAAAGGTGCCCTTGGGGAAATGGCGGAAGAAGAATTCCGTGGAGGCGTCACGGATATCTTGTGACCAACGGACATAGCGAGGATGTTCAACCCAATAGAGACCGCTCATCGAGAAATACCGTTTGTTCTCGTTGACCGGTTCGAAGGTCGCCGGACGCGGGTCGGTGACGTGCACGAAGTCCAAGTCGCGATCGGAGGTGACCGTCACGCGCACGGTTATGCGCTCGCCCAAATGCGCGGGATTGTCGGTAGTGACCGGCTCTGCATAGCCGCCCGCCGTCTTCGGTTGGTGGAAATAAGAGCGGCTAATGGTCAGTCCGCTGCCCTCAGACTCTACCTTTTCCACCTCCTCCCAATACTGCCAGTGGCAGGCTCCGATAACAGGATGCGCTGTATCGGTGCGCACAGCTACTTCTCCCAACGAGGGCGTAATCTCTTCTTGATTCCAAGTATGTTGCAGATAGCCAGTGCCTTTCTTGTCCGCAGTTCCAGCCGTAGAGAACGTTTCCCCGCCCACGGTGATGGTTGTGGCGGAAGCCTCCAGCTCGTCGGCGGTGAAGTTGAGCAGCAGCGCATACACGGCCGCCAGCGTGGCCCGCGTACTTTGCCACTCGTTGCCCTTTTTCTGAAGTAACAGCCACTGCTTCATCGCCTTCAGCTCCTCGTCGCGGGGCGAAATCTCGCTGAAAGCTTCGAGCAGCAACGCTTGCTGTTCAATAGGCGCCTCGTACCACGGATAGTAGCGGCTCTCGTATTTCCTACGCCAATACATTCCCTGATTACTGTTTGTGACTGCTTGATTACGAAGGTTCTCCATAATCTTTTCCGCCTCTTGCATACGTCCGATGCGGTGCAATACCAACGCCATTTCTGCCTGACGGGTGTAGGAAGATTTGGTGATGTTCTGGGTGGCAGTCGTCAGCAGACATTGTACGTACGGTTGTGACAACCACGCGCTGTCCACGGGTAGGAACGAGCGTGTGTAGAGGTAGAGAACGTCGTGATAGTCAAGCGGGTAGGGGACTTTCGGATTACTCTCAAGGTAGCGCAGATAATCGCGGTAGGCCTCTTCCTGAACACTGTCGGCATGCGCCACCGCTTTAGCCAGCATCTTTTGTGCTGCGGGCAACTTAATGCCCATTCGTTGCAGCTTGTAGAAGCCGCTCACCACCTCGCAAGTGATGAAACGGGAGTAAATATTCTTTCCTGTCCAACTCCATCCGCCATCGTCCAATTGGTTGTTTTTCAGTTTATTGAGACTCTTGTTGAGAAAACGTTCCAGATTCTCGTCGGTGACTCGTTGGGTTGCCCCTTTTTGCACCTTCTGCAGCATTGCGGCGGCAAACAGCGTGGCGAAAGTCCTGTCGTTGCTCTCGTAAGCGGGTTGCAGCAGTGCGGGCAGCGTCTGGATAGCCAACCATGCGGGATTGGTCGTTGCCTCCACGGTGAACCGCTCATGCATCAACGTGGGCGTAATGTGCGTGCGGAACCGATTGTAAAGGAGGGTGGTATCGCTGTTTTCGGGAACGAAGAAGGGAAGCGTCTCGGTGACTAACATCCGTTTCGGTAGCACCGGTAGGGTCCGTTCTTCACTGTCGCCGAAATTCCCCGCCTTTGCCACAAGACGGTAGGTGACCGACGAGGTGCCTTCGGGAACGATGATGCGGAAATGGACCTCCTGTGCGGTGCCGGGTGCAATATCAAACGGTTCGTCCGTAGAGACGGGGCGCGCCCCGTCTCTACTACCCCGTGCCCTGTCACCATCGTCCAATATCATCCCAACCGGCTGGTTACCAATTGTATCCACAATCTCCAACGTCACGGTTCCACTCAAACGTTCCTCGCTCACATTGGTGATTTTGGCGCGCAAATCCATCGTGTCGCCCTCACGGAGGAAACGCGGAGCGTTGCTCTGCAGCATCATCGGCAGTTTGGCCACGATGGAACCGCTGAGGTGACCGGTGTGCAGGTTCTTGGTGTGCGCCTGCGCGTAGAACCGCCACGTGGTCAGCTGATCGGGCACGGTGAACGTGAAGACAACGCGACCGCTGTCGTTCGTTTGCAACTGCGGCAGGAAGAAGGCCGTCTCGCGGAAATCGCGGCGGATGCGGAAAGGTGCAGGTGTCCCAGCCTGCACATCCGACACAGAGGCATCCAACTCTGTTCGAACATTTTCGAATGGATTGTCTTTGTTCGATACGCTTCTGCCTGGCGTGGTGCGTATATTTTCTCCGCTCAATCTGCTTGTTGAATAGGTGTTATCTGGGAAAAAACCGCCTGAATAATGGGGAGATCTCTCCGTGAAAACTGGCGACCAATCTCTGAGATTCATGGCTGAATATCGCTTGCTAAGCAAGGAGGCCGAGGAACGCTCTCCGAATTTTATGACAAGCGTCTGGTTATCTGTCAGGTCATCCATGGAGATGTCGCTGAACCAATAATAGGCATTCGAATATCGGAAAGAGCCTTCGTATGGTTTTATCCAATTATTGAATACATGGCTGTAATTTAGTCGATACAAGCTGCTGTCCACCATCCAGACCAACAATTCTGCCGGCTCTTTCTTTCGGTCGCGTTCAGTCGGCTCCACCTCCATTTCCCACCGCTCCTCTGCTCCTGGATACAACGTGCTGTTCCATCGAATCATGTTCAAGGTCAAAGTGCCGGGGCGAATATGCTTCTGGATAAAGGTTTCGTCGAAAGATTTCCTCCCGTCACAATAAATCTGGTTATTGTGCGCAAGGAAGCAGAAAACTGTGACATTGTACGGAGAATGGCGAATTTTGAAAGTCATTTGCTGGTTTCTTTCGCTCAGTTTCAGCACTTGATTGGTGACCGTTTTCTTTCCATGTGAAACATAGCAATATACGGTGGCGTCGCGCAGAATGGTGGAGACGGACACTTTTACCGTGCGGGAAGTACGCTCCAAGATATTCACGCTAAGACAACTGTTGTCGGTAGGCAAAGAATCCGTTGAACGGGTCAGTTTGACAAACTTGAGTGTGGTATCACTCCGCCCCAAACTGTCAGTGGCGGTCAACTGTATGCGGTAACTTCCAGTACCCCATTTGCTTACTGGTATTCTCAACGTATCCTTCATGAAAATTCCTTCGGTAGTAAATACTTGTTCTTTGACAGGCCATAGAGAGTGTTTCCAAGTCAAGTCGATGAAGGAGTAATTCGGGAAATAACGATGGTATTCTTCTTCAGAATAGAGAGGATGAGTTGGTTTCTTGTAGTACCGATAGATCAACGGGCGGGAAAGGTCGGGTTCCTCCACCCGGAAAACCTCCACTTTCACGGGAATCGCCATCGGCTCATGACCAAAATAGTGCTCGGTGACACAAATCGAACTTTTGAGCGTGTCATGGAGGGAAAGGTCTATTGAATTCAGCATAGAAGCCACTATCTTGAATGGTTTGCTGTCAAGATTGAGACTGTGGGCGGTCTGTTGCGTCTCGCCGTTGATGTCCGTAACCGTAGCTTTAGCGTCAATATAATACGAATAGACGTTCGTGTCATACGTGGGATATGTGAAATGGAAATCACCCTTTTCGTCGGTCTGCAACGCATATAGCGTTCGGGTTTTAGAATTGTATCGGTTGTTGTACACTGAGACGGTGACATTGGCGAAACGGATGGGATCGCCGGTGAACGAGACCGCACGTCCGACAAAATGCACACTGTCGCCGATGGTCAATGGCTCGACCACATGTCGAAGTTCCACCTTGAATGTAGGCAACTTGTACGCGGAAATACTGAATCTTTGCCAGTTCGTGACATTTCCTTTCTCTCGGATGCACAGTTTCCCTCCATACGTCATGGTCTCGGGCAGGGTGAATCCTCCGGACACTGTACCGAATTTATTGGTTCTCAGCTCGATGCTCTCCACCACTTTGTCCGCTTTGTCACGCAATTCCACAATAATCGGACTATTTACATCCATCTTGTGACCTTGAACCTTATAGACCTTGAAATAGACAGTCTGTCCAGGCCGATAAACCGGACGATCCAAGACAATGGCAGAGGGAATCGTTTCACCGTAATGTGCATAGTATCGCCCGCGATAGATGCTTGGCTTTTCGTCGTCTTCGTCAATTATATCCATTGGGTCATAGACCATGTAATCCACCACACAGTCAGGACCGTCGTTCACGAAATGATCCCATCTCCATGATTCTTCGGATCGGTGGATCCTGAGCATTCCGTTGCGGTCGGTCTTGCGATAGAAACGCATGCCGGAGAGGTTCTCTTTGGTCACTTTCAGACCGGAAAGCGGCGCGCCCGTGACGGCATCCATAAAGGTAAGATAATGCTTGTTCGCATGACAGATCTCTTCTATTTTGATGGAAGTGACATCCAATGTATTGAACATCAGGACGGTATTGGTGTCATACTGTGGTGTGGTCTGGTAAAGAAGCAGGTAATTCCCCTTCGGCAGACTGTCTAAAAAGAGGTCGGTGTGGCAGAAATAGTAGGGTACTGGGTTCGGGAGCACGAAACGTTGCTGCATCATGGGACCTTGAAGCCTGCTTTTTTCTATATATTCATTAATATGGGTTCGCGTAGAAGCCCAGAAACTGATATCTTTTGATTTGTCGATGCGATATACGGAGACATAGAGCGTGTCGAGGTTGCGGTAACTGACGGGCAACAGGATTTTTGGCGCGGGCGGCAGGTTCTTCGGCATCTGCATCAAGGAGATTTCCTGGTTTGTGATATCTTCTAGAATTAGACGGGCATTCTCCTTGTAGAACGTATCTACGGAAGAAACCAACACTTTGTCGAAACACGTTTTGCCCAAGAGACTGTATTCTCGTTGCACTGTTTCAAACGACGGCGGGGTGTTTTTCAGATAGTCGTGCAGAAATACCCCTTTTTGATAGTCAATGGCGGTTTGCGGACCATATTCTTTTTCCAAACGCATCAGACCTTGCCAAATCGGACTCTCCTCAGGCGTATCTTCGGCGCCAAAGGGATAAAAATAGAGTTTACTGATTTCATACTCCAGCAGAATCCGCTGATTGCCCTTGTTTTTATGGTATTGAAGGGCTAAGTCTATGGCGTTGTATGTTACTTCGTTTAGTTCCCAATTGAACAGTGGATATTGCAAAGTACTCATCAGAATCAAATCTGCCAGGGTCATTTCGGGAATTTGGAGAACGTTGCCCGGTACGATCATAAATCTAAAACTGTCTGCAGGTATCAGACCATACTCGAATAGCTGCTTAAAAGCTGTGTCTGCATAGCGCATCGTGTTGGCCGTCGTTTCTGAATCAGACCATTTCATCACATCTCGTATATCGCTGGCATCACATCTCATTCCTAAAAACGCGCGACGTTTGGAGAGCATCTGCGCCACGAGGAAGTGGTAAACGCCTCGATACGGTTGCGGCGCAATGTTCGCCAACGAATCCGCCATCCAAATCGCGTCCGGCTCGTTGGGACTGTAAATCTGCTGTAGCCGTTCGTAGTTCGTACGAAACGTTTGCAAATCACTCTGCGCCTGCACGTACCCCGCGCTGCATACGAAGAGCACTGTGATGACCAATTTGTAAATGAGGTTTTTCATGTGACTTTGATTTTGACCATGACTACGGATGCCATAATATGACATCCCTACAATCCCTACAATTCCCCATTCCCTATTCCCTATTCCCTCGCCCCTCGCCCCTCGACCCTTGACCCTTGACCCTTGACCCTCGACCCTCGACCCTCGACCCTTGACCCTCGACCCTTGACCCTCGACCCTCTTTCCCGCACGCAAAAATACACTTTTTCAAATAATAGTTGTCCCAGTTCTCCCAGTTGTCGTTTAAAAAAACGGCGGGCGTGTCAGATGCGCCCGCCGTTTGAAAGGCATCGCGTCTTATTGTTTGCACTTGTAGATGTTGATTCCTTCCTCTTCGTTGAGGCGTTGTTCAATGGCCTTGCACTCTTCCTTGGTTGAAGTTTCGTCTTCGTACTCAGGTGCGATGTGCATGATGTCGGTCTTGACATAGCAATGGCAACCCGTTTTGTTGCAAGAGGTGGAGACTACTGCCAACATAAACACGGCAGAAACTAAAACTAATACTTTTTTCATTTTTTTTTCCAAGGACTTCTGGATGATATTTTTAGGCGGCTGTGATCCTCTTCGCGGAAGTCCGTGTCACGAAGACATCGGCAGTCGCCTGCTTGAATAGGTTCAAAAGGTTAGACTTACGCCAACTCCCATTGGGGTGGGACCGAACGAAAGTCGCAAAGATGTACTGGGAGTGTTGAATTCTTCGGCAATGCGGTTGAGCTGCACCTTGCCTTTGACGGAAAGGATAACAGCGGGAATGAAAAAGCCGGTGGCCACCATAAGCCCGCCGCCGAACAAGAAAACGCCTCTCATGGCAGTTTCCCAGAACTTAAATGAGGCGTCGCTGTTGAATTGAGTGCCGGCTTTGGCAAACTCGACAAAACTCATGCCGAATTGCACGAGGCCGATTCCTGCAATGGCCGCCGCACCTCCACCCATCACATAGAGCGGGATGCTGATATACTGGCCGGTCTTTGCTTTGCGGTACCTTTCATACTGCGCGGGCGTGAATAGCATCTGCAGGTCTGATTTGTCGAGCTTATAAACCTCATCGTTGCCCGTAAGCCAATAGTTTCCTTTGTTGTAGTAGATTTGCCCGAGTCCGCGCTGCTGAAACGCTTCCAGCCATTCATCTTTTGTAAGCAGCTCGTCCAATTGCTGGCCTTGAAGATATAGCGTGTCGTAGATGATTTCCTCGTCGTAGATGTACAAGGTGTCCGATGAGGTTTTCGGCTTGTCCACTTGTGCGAAGGTCTTAAACCCTGCCAAACAGCAGACGATAATCAATAAAGTTCTGATGTTCAATAGCTTTGCCATTTTTATTTGTTTAATGAATCTTGGATGACAATGGTTCGGTTCGTTCTTCGAATCTTTTTCACGATGACGGGAGGGTGCTCGCTTTCTGCAGTGGAGGCATGCGTATCGGATGATGGCGCGGAGCTTTCCGTACTTTGACTGTTGCTGTTGTTGTGGCTGGAGGAGGTGGAACGTTTGGTTGCGCTCCCTTTGCGGGTCTGTTCCAACGGCGTTGCCACAGGAATGCTTGCGGTGGTGTCGGTAAGTACGTGGTTAACAGTGTCGGTGCGCTCCTTGACGACAGGAATGGGTTGCTTGTCGGGCTGTTTGGGACTGACGGGCGTTGCATGAGGCAGCGAGTTGGCGAGGATGACAGCTCCTGCCACTCCAGCGGTGGTCAAGCCTGCGGCAATAGGCAAACGGTATGCGTGCAGTTGCATACGGAGCGACAGCTGGTTGTAGGCTGATGCAGGATAACTTGATTCTGGCAGCGGGTGCAGCGGCGCCAATGAGAAACCATCCAGTTTCCGACGGCAAAAGACATCGATAGCTGTTTCGGGTGCGGCAAAAAGCGGAAAAATCATCATAAGCGGGTGTTTTTTTGATTTAGATTCTTGGAACAATATCTTTTGTAGCTCTTTGCGGGCACGCATCAGATGCGATTTGGATGTGTTCACAGAAATCCCCAGTGCCGTCGCGATTTGCTGATGGGTGTAGTGATCGAACACGTACATGTTCAGAACAATGCGGTGGTTCTCCGGCAGTTTTGAGATGGCTCGAAGGATTTCCTCCGTGGTGAAGTCGGCCTTGCGAATGGTATCCATCATCTCTTCGGCAGAAGTGTCCTCCTCTGTCTCAAAAGGATCGGCATAATCTTCCACTTCATCGTTCTTGCCCAGGTGTTGTTCGTTCTGGGTCTTCCGAAGGTGCATCAGGGCGGTGTTCACGGTGATGCGCATCAGCCACTTGTCGAAACGACCGATGCCCTTGAAGGTGTCAGCCTTTTCGATGGCTTGCAGAAAAGCACTGTGAGCCAAGTCCTCTGCCGTGGGACGATCGGGTACATAACGGTAGCAGATACCGATCATTTTGCCGATGTTCCGCTGATATTCTCTAGTCCAGAACGTTTTCATCTGTTTTTCCATCCTTATCTAAGCTTGCGTATTAAAAAAAAACGCCGCAAAGATATACTAATTCCTATAGTTTCATAACTAATCTTTTCATAATAAATCCACAACAAATTGTTGTCAAATAGCCCGTCAAAATGGCAGGCGTTTTACTATAGGATGCAAAAAAGTGAAATGGTTGCAGTCTGTTGAAAAAAAAAAATTTTTATTTGTTGCGTTAGTTCTGCTAACCTTCTAATAATTAGGTGTTTAATCTCCTAATTTTTTTTACCCTCTAATCCTCTAATCCTCTAACCCCTAACCCCTAACCCCTAAACCCTCTTAATCACATACGTCACAATCCCCCACACCTGGAAGTTATTCTCTTCGGTGATTTCGATGGGCGGGAACGAGGGGTTGTGGGGCATCAGGAAGAGACGGCCGTCTTCCAAGTGGATGCGCTTGAGGGTGAACTCGCCGTCGATGAAACAGACGGCAATCTGGTCGTTGGCAGGCTCCAGGGATTTGTCGATGACCACGATGTCGCCATCCTGGATGCCGACACCTTCCATGCTGTTGCCCGTGATGCGGGCGTAAAACGTGGAGGCTTGGTTGCGCACGACGTAACGGTTGAGATCCAAGACGGGTTCCGCGTAATCTTCGGCAGGGGAGGGAAATCCGGCATGGATACCCTCCACCACGGGAATCTGGTCGTGGTGCGAATGCGGGGTGAAAATGTCGATGTTGGCCATAATAAAAAAAGAGACGCGATTTATCGCGTCTCTATGTTTTTATCGATACAAGATTACGTTGCGCGATTTGTCGATGGTGAACTCGCCCCATTCCTCCTTGATGTATTGGTCACCGACCACGATAGCGGCGGGCAGACCTTTCTTCACCGTGACTTTCACGTTTTCGGAGTAGTCGTCGCCGATACGCAGCTCCTCAAGGTAGAGCACTGCGCCTTCGATGATGCTACCGTCTTCTTGTTTGATGGCGCCGGCCTTCTCTTCGAAGTCTTCCAAGCTGATGAAGGACTCCTTCAAGAATCGGGTGGCATCGGCGTAGTTCATGAAGATTTCCTCGCTGTTGTTGCCGATCTGGAACTGCAGTGACTTGCTGTTGGCGTAGCAAGTGCCTTTCACCGTTTCGCCATCGATAGTGACAGGCACGGTGCGCTCTTGGATGACAGCGATGCTGGTGGGCACCTTCGAAATGGTGTCATTGGTAGGCACATAGTCGTCACGCAGAATGGTGAACTCGGTACGACGGTTCAAAGCGTGGGCAGCCTCTTGTTCGCCCTTTGACGACAAAGAATTGATATAATCCTCGGTCAGGTAAGTACCCTTTGCGAAGAAGTATTGTTTGCCATTATAAGAGGAATACATGTCTTTGTCCAAGCGGCGCGGCACACGCTCACCGTAACCTTTCGGCACGATGCGGTCAGCGGCGATGCCTTTCTCCAACACGAGGAAATCGACGCAGGATTGGGCACGTTTTTGAGACAGAATGTCGTTCTTTTCCTCTGTATCACGCGCGTCAGTGTGGGAACGCAGCTCAACCACGATGGTCGGGTTCTGTATCATTATATTATATAAGAACATCAAAGAGTCCTTATATTGAGGTTTCAAATCCCATTTTGCCAAATCGTAGAGGATTTCGGGCAATACGATAGGTTCCTTCGGGATGGGTTCAAGCATGAAGTCTTGCTTGAGGTCGGTGTTCTCGGTCAAACCAACGGTGGTTTGCTTAGCGGTGTTGCCGCGCTCCCAATAACCCTTCTTGGCAATTTTGATGTCGTACGTGGTAGCACCCAAAATCTTGCTCTTGTCGAAGTGGTAATAACCTTTCACATCCGTGGTGGTCTTGTAGGAGGTTCCGTCGGAGCCGACAATTTCGACCTCAACGCCGTCCATGTACTGACCGTTGTTCTTGTCGCGGATATAGCCGGAGAGCGTATAGACCAGCGGGCGGAGGAGGAAGTAGTAGATATCGTCGCCGCCGCGGCCGCCTTGACGGTTAGAGGAGAAGTAACCTTTCGCCATATACGGTGACTTGGACTTCGGGTCAATGGCTTCGTTTTCGTCGAAAATGATGCCGATTTCGTCACCGCAAGAGTTGATGGGAACCATCAGGTTTTCGGGATCACCGAATTCGCCATTCTTGTAGTGGGACACGAAAAGGTCAAGACCGCCCAAACCGGGGTGGCCGTCGCTGGAGAAGTAGAACTCCTCTTCGTTGCGCCACACCGGGAAGACTTCCTGTCCTTCGGTGTTGATTTTCGGTCCTAAGTTGGTGATATTGGTGAATTTGCCGGTTTTCTTGGTACGGGTGGCCGTGTAGATGTCGTAGCCGCCGTATCCACCAGGCATATTGGATGCAAACCAAATGGTCAATTCGTCATCAGAAATGTACGGGTGAACGTAGTTGTAAGAGCTGTCGCCGAGGAAAACGAGTTCTGCTTCGCCCCACGCTTTACCCTTCTTCATGGACTTGTAGATGTAGCAGCCTTGCACTTTCTTCTTGTCTTGCGGGCATTTGGTGAAATAGACGACGGAACCTTTGCGGTTAGCGCAGGCTTCACCCTCGTTCACACCGGTGTTGAGCGTACCGCCGTCGTCCATGGTGGTCACAGGAGACCATTCGCCCGGCCAGTCGGTGTTTTTGCTCTTGGGCTTTGTGGAAATGTAAATGTCTGAGAAAGAGCCGCTTGTCCATTGGTCGGTGCCTTTGCCGACGGAACCCTCGCGGTTGGAGGAGAACATAATGGCGTTACGTTTGTCGTAGTTGGCCCAGCGCGGTGCCCATTCGTCTTCTTTGGTATTGAATTTCTTGAGATTCTCCACCTCGTAGCGGGTGGGGTTCTCGTTCCACATTTTGGCCTTGTTACAGCCGTCGATGCGCACGTCCACGCGCGGATCGTCTGCAACACGTTTCTTATAATTATTATAGTATTTCAGAGCTAAGTCATAGTCGCCGCGCAGATTGTAGATGCTACCTAAGTGGAAGAGAATCATGGGGTTGTCTTTCTGGTAGTTCTTCTTTTCCAAACGGAGATATTGTTGCTCTGCCTTCTTGAGGTCACCCATGATGCGGTAGCATTCGGCAATTTGGAAAGTGGCGCGCTGAATCTCCACGCGGTTGGATTTCAACTTTTTGATACCTTTCTTGTATTCCTCCAAGGCGTTCTCATATTGACAATCCCGGAACAGATTGTCCGCAGGACGCAAGATAGAGCCTCCTTGTGCATAAATCTTACAAAATCCTGACAGCAAGATAGTTACCAAAATCAGAATGATACTATATTTCTTCATATTACACTAATTTTCACAATAAAATTTAAGGCGGCTAAAATACAAAAAAAATGAAAACCTTTTACGGAAAAAAATTTTTTGTTCAATGTAACAAAATGGAGGGGCCGTGCGACTTTATTAGTGTAGGGGGTGGAGTTTAGGGTTTAGGGTTGAGGGTTTAGAGGGTCAAGGGTCGAGGGTCGAGGGTCGAGGCAATAGGGAATAGGGAATTGTCAGAGGAAAGGCAGTAGGGAATAGGTTGAGGTGTAGGGACGTCATATTATGGTGTCCGTTGTCAACAGCCAATAATTATAAAATCATATAAAAATGAAAAAACATTATTTCATTATGTTGGCCGTGGTTCTTTTGGGACTTTTCGGTCGCGCGGAGGCGCAAATGGACAGTGAACAGTTGGTGCCGGCGACGGTGCCGTACAGCTGTGATTTCAACAACCCGGGCGAGAATGCGAGGTGGATTCTCTCGCATTTTGCTTGGTCATCATCGGACACCGTGAACCATTTTACGATCGGGACCTCCACTTCCTACGCGCAGGATGGAGTCGATAATTCGCTGTATGTCAGCAACGACATGACAGGTCTTGATGCGTATGGGGCAAATGCCGAATCGAGCTTTCTGTTTGCAGAACGTATCTTCGATTTCGGCGCAGTACCCCAGAATTTCGATTTGGAACTGGATTGGAAGGCGTCGGGAAATTTGAGCGGCTCAAACGTCTATGGTGGGTTGAAAGTCTTCCTGCGTGATACTTCCTACCTGATGCCGCAGGAGAGCCAGACATACGCAGATGATTTTCTGGAATTTGCGGTAAACGATACGGTTTGGAGCCATATCCATATTCCTTTGCATAATGTTTCTGGAATCAAAACGTTGCAGTTCTACTCATGGGGCTACATCAATGCAAACGCGCGTTTGGTGCCGGCGGCCATTGACAACATCTCCATCACGCCCGCAACGTGCGAAGCCCCGCAATTCACGGTGACGGTTGATGGTACGAATGCTATTTTTAACTGGCAAGGGGCGGATGCCGATTCGTTCCTGATTATCTATCGATTGGCAAATGAAAGTGCGCAAAACAATACGTATGAGCTAGTTGGGGGTAATACGGCCACCGTGTCAGGACTGATTCCCAATGCGGAGTACATTGCTTGGATGGCAAAACTTTGTGGCACTGACACTTCGGCCATATTTTTAGGTACGCACTTCACCACAGGTTGCGGCACCTACATCGCCCCGTTTGAGGAGCACTTTGGCACGAGTCAGCACTGCTGGACCCTTGATCTGTCGTTCTCGGAAATTTCAGACTATATCTACACATCGAATTACGTCTCCCCAACGCTCAGCACGAACTACGGCTATAAAGACACGGCGCGAGCTATCTCGCCCGCCATCGATGTCTCTAATCTGTCTAATCCTTATCTGAAATTCTCCCGAATTCAAAACGTGTATAACGGAAATCATAAAGATTTGGCGTTGTATTACCGTGATTATGAGGAGGATGAATGGCACTATTTGGGAACCTATGTCACGCAGACGACTTCATGGGATTGGAAGACCGACTCGCTGGCGATCCCTTCGTATTCCGCCACGTTGCAGCTTGGCTTTTTCTCTATAATGCATGGTAATTCGCAAAATCCCCGTATCTCGTTGGATGACATTTACGTCTATGACGGTCCTGAGTGTGAGGTGGTTTCGGATGTGGCGTTTGTGGAACAGAGTGGTGACACAGCCTTCATCCATTGGATATCTAACAATCCAGCGGGTTGTTTTGTGCGCTACAAGACCCCTGTGGATGCGGATTGGACCTATACCGACGATCTCGGCGGCAATGCCATCATTGAGTCTCTTATGCCCTCCACCCATTATGTGGTGGAGGTCGCTTCCGACTGTGACTCGTTGGTGTGGGTTTCCTGCGATTTTATCTCCGAAGCCGGACCAGTCAATTTGCCCTATTTCACAGACTTTTCCAATACCGCCGATCAAGGATGGATGTTTGACAACGGCACCTGCCTCAACCATTGGAAGATAGGTGAACCAGGCGATTATCCGCAAATGTCCAATGCGCTGTTTGTGACCAACAATGACATCACAGCGGGTTATGGACAGGATAACTTTTTTACGATTATCACCGCTTCTAAGAGTTTCAATATGAGCGACATATCCACGGTGAATGTCGAGTTTGACGTGATTTGCGGCGGCAGTCTCTCGGGTTATACGCCGAAAGATTATCTGAAGGTCTTTTTTGCCCCCTCTTCTGAAGAATATCCCTCTTCCGAAAACGACCTTTCGTACGCGAACACCTCTGCCTCAACATACGCGGTGGATTTCCAAGATTATTTGAGCCAAACAGGCGATACGAATTACCGATACAAGCTGAATCTAACGCAAGGCAACGTGCTGCATGTCAGCGTGGAGATGCCCAACCCGACTCCGAACGGCGAGTCGAAGTTGGTGTTCGTGTGGCATAGCGACCATAGTTACTATAACGATGTGCAACCCGCCGCCATTATCACCAATGTGCATGTGTGGCAGCCTGACTGCGATGTGATCTCGCAGCTCAATGTGTATGATGTCATTGGGCAATCTGCTTTGGTCTCCTGGGTGCCGCCGGCAAATGCTCCATCTATTGAATTTCAATATAAACTGCATGCCATGGATTGGACAGATCAGGGTGTCACAACTATCATCTTGGATTCCAATTATCTGGTTTTGCATAATCTGCTGAACGACGCAGCCTACGATGTGCGGGTGCGGGTGGATTGCGGAGACCCGCTAGGCGTGGGTGGTTGGCGCTATGCCTCATTCAACACTTCATGTGGCATCGTGGTGACGGACAGTACTCCATATATCGAGGATTTCAACTATGTTGGTCCACCGCCGGAGTGTTGGAACCTCACGGTCAACCCGTTGCATTCTTGGGGAAAGGCGATGTATAATCAAACGCTATCCCATCAAAACCACGGCAATAACGATTGGGGGGAAGAGTGCCCTGCGCTAGCTCCGATGATGGATATTTCCGCAGTATCCAACCCCTATCTTAAATTCAAACATGAACAGGGTGGTGTTCGGGTGGCTTGCCGGACGAGTGCTTTGGACCCGTGGCAAGAGTTGGCCACTTTCTATGGAAACGCCACCGATTCCCTGCCGTTGCCTTTTTCCAACATGTTGCAGATTGCTTTTTATCCTGTGAATAACGGATATTTATATTTGGATGACGTGACGGTCTATAACGGGCCCTCGTGTTTGCCCATGGTCAGTGTGACGGTGGAGGATGTGACGGCCAACGCCGTCGCCATCTCCTGGATCGGCAACCACGAAAACGGGTATCTGATTCGATGCCGGGAAATTTCTGACACGGTATGGACATACTATGCCTCCACGGATACTACATACATTATCAATGGATTACAGGATTCGCATACCTACATCGTAGAGGTTTCGGGCGACTGTGACGAGCCGAACTGGATGGCGGCGCAGTTCTCCACGCCGCTGTCGGCAGCGACATTGCCCTACTTCACAGACTTTGCGCCCAATTCCGACCATGGTTGGTTGCTCAACAACGGCGGGTGTGCCAACTATTGGACCATAGGCGAGTGGGATGCCGCTAATAACATATATGCGATGTTTGTTACCAACGACGGCAACACGCCGGGATACAATGTCACGAGTTCTTCGGTGGTGACGGCGGAAAAGCTCTTCGAAGTGGCTGGCGTTGATTCCATCATAGTGGAGTTTGATGTGCGCATCGGAGGGGAGGGCTTATATGATTACATCAAGTTGTTTGTGGCACCTGAAAACACGGAATATCCAGCCTCGACCACGGCAGACTCTTACAATCCGACATACGCGAAAAGAGAGTACTCCACTAATGCTTTCAACTTCACTCCTTATTTCAACTTGATGTATGAGCAGGTGAATGCCTCACCCTATGTTTTCAACAGAACAGGTGGGGACGGTTTGGTGCACATTATTGCCACGATGCCCAATCCTATCGCTAATTACCCGAACTATACTCGTGCCAAGGTGGTCTTCCTTTGGAAAAACGACTATTCGATGGGCAACCAGCCTGCCCCGATCATTACGAACGTATCGGTGCGGAGTAACTCGTGTGCCCCCGTGAGCCAGCTGACCGTTTCGAACGTGCATTCCACCACGGCAGACCTCTCCTGGATTCCGGGAGACGGTGCCACCGATTGGATTATAGAGTACCGAGAGCCCACCTCCGCGACCTGGACGCAAGTGACGGCATCGGGCACTCCGGCATACACGCTAACAGGGCTCACTCCTTCCAGAGATTATGAAGTCCGCGTGAAAGCCGACTGCGGCAACAACAACTATTCAATACCAGTAAACAGCACTTTTTCCACCCGACACTGCGATGTTTTCTGCCCATATACCTTCATATTGCATGGTGAATGGGATTCTTTTTCCAGTGCCAATGCCCGCGTAGCCGTGATTCAAGACGGAGACATCACGGAATCCTTTGCTGCCAGCCAACATGGATTTAGCGTCACCATCAACGATACCCTATTCGTGGATATTTGCCATCATGCTGACGTCTCTGTTCTTTGGGATTACAACAGCAACTGTAACACCTGCGGTGTCACTGTGATCAATCCCGAGGGGGTCGTCATCTACACTGCCTCAAGTATGCCAACTCCTCACGCGGTGCTGACCACTTTCACGGGCACTTGTCTGTCCGCTTTGCCCACGGTCGTCACCGACAGTGCGAACAACATCACGCAGACCGAAGCGGTGCTGCACGGACATATTGCGGACTATGGAGAACTGCCCATCGTGAATCGCGGTTTTGAGTGGAAGCCGCTCTTCGCAAACGACTATACGGCGGTGAGTGCTTTGGGTGACAGTATGTCATACACCCTTACTGGCCTGCAAAGCGCAACCTCTTACGTCTATCGTGCGTTTGTGATGACGGAGGCAGACAGCATTTACGGTGAGGATGTTGTTTTTACCACGTTGGAAGAGGAAATACCTCCTTGTCTGATGCCTGAGAATCTGCATGTTACGGATACTACCGCCGAAACTATTGCCATCGAGTGGACGGAGATGGGCGAAGCCGAACAGTGGAACATCCAGTATCGTACCGGCAGCGGTGAGATGAGTTCCGACATTTCCAACATTCCCTCCTACTTGATCACCGATCTTCAACCCAATACTGAATACCAAATCCAAGTACAATCGGTCTGTGGTGCCCAAACCAGCGAATGGACACCCGTTGTGACGGCCTTCACGACCACGGGGCTGCGCGACTATGACTGGTCGTTCATCGTATATCCGAATCCCGCCAACAACGTGGTCAATGTA
>ONHS01000034.1 GCA_900317715.1 uncultured Bacteroidales bacterium
GGTAGCAGCCGTTTGTCCGACAGCCGTAGCAGCATTGGTGGCAACGGTCGGGTTGGTGATGACAGGACCGGAACCGCTACAGTCGGTGAGGAGAGTATAGGTGGTGTAATCTTCCATACCTGTAACGGAGTAGATAATAGAACCATCAGGACCAATAATGGAGATGCTGGCTTCGTCAGCGTAACTGCCGCTATGCCAAACGAGAGAGTATGATACGTTGTCACATAAATTGACAGTTACAGAATCATAAGTCTGAGTGCTACTTACATTATGATTGGTAGCTACAAGAGTGGTAACAATTACACCATTTTGTTCAACAGTGAGGAAACCACCGTTCCATCCATCGCCATAGCTATCGCCTAATACGAAAGTGTAAGCGCATTGGTCTGCAACCTCACAAGATGAGGTGCGGAATTCAGAACTTGTGTAGGTAGATTGATCATCAGCCGAACAATTGGCTCTTACGCGAACCAGATACTCTGTGTTGCTGGTCAAACCTGTCAGTTGGTAGGTGTTGGTGGTTAAAGGAACAACAGTCCAGTCGGCGTCAGAAGCTTCCTTGTACTCAAAGCTCCAATCGGTTTCTTCTCCACCAGCCGTCCAAGAAATGGTTGCACTGGAGGTGCCGATGTTGGTGGCAATCAACTCGGTAGGTTGAGGACAAGTGATGTCTCCAATGGCCAGATTCGAGATGATGGCGCCGGGTTGGGTACCACCACTTCCGTCATTCTTCCATGCAAGTACAAGCTGTGCAGTGGAGTTGTCATCCGGATTGGTGTTCGGGTTCCGCATTTTAGCAATGATATGAACGGTGTTTCCTCCTGTCAGATTCATGAGGTAATGATAGGAGCTTTGTGTGCCATAACCATTGCTGTAGAAATCATAAGCATAGGTGGAGTATTCGTTGTAGGCATAATCACTTGACGAAGGCGACAAGGTAGAAGCGGGATAATCAATGCCTGCAGGAGACAAGAACATCTTGAAATAGTCCCAAGAAGATTCACCGCCCACTTGAATGTCGAATTGGATAGTGATACTGTCTGCAGTACCCACCGTAAAGAGCTTCTGGGCAGAAACTATAGAGTTGCTGCTGTTGTTATAACCAGGGTTGGTTCCATCGTTGGTGATGAACAGAGCGTTGGTTCCGCCTGCAGTGCCTCTCATCCAATAGTTCGGACAAGAACCGTTGTTCAGGATCCAAGCATCATTAGGATCGGAGAAGTCGGTGGCGTAAGGAATGTCTGTAGCTTCCATGGCGGTGTTAGCAGAACACACGAAACTCCATGGACTTTCTTCACCAAGATCACAAACAGATTGCACGTAGAAATCATAACTGGAGGTTGGGTTCAGATTGTCCACCGTGAAAGGAATGGTGTTGGCAGCAACCAGGGTGCCGTCGCCTTGTGTGAAACCGGCAGGTCCATATTCGATGTTCCAGCTTGTGGCATCGCCGCTTTCTTCCCATGTCAAGGTTATGCTGGTCGTGGTGGCGGTCGTGCTGGTCAAATGCATCGGTCTCGGACAGTTGGGAATAGTCTCCAATACCAAATCGTCGAGATACATAGAAGCAGAGGTACCATTGATGCTCTTCAAAGCAATAAATTCGTAAGAACCGTCGTAACTGGAGAAATTGGTTTGCAGGTAATCGAATTGATCGATGACGGTGGGGTAGAGGGTGTCCACAGGTACAAAAGTGTCGGGAGCTTCAGGATTGGACACCACACCGACGATAATACCATTCGAAAGATAAGCAGATCTCAACATGAAGGAGATTTGCAAGGTGTTAATGGGGTTGAGAGAGGCGTCGAAACTCGGCAACACAGCGATGTCGTAAGTGGAAGTGCCTGCATAGAAATACAAAGATTTGCTTCCGCTAGTAGAATAACTACTTGTAATGTATGGATAGCTACTGGTAGAGTAGGTGTTGTGACGTGACCAACAGCTGGGGAACGAAGCGTTACCTGTGGTGGTGTAGCTGTCAAAATTCTCTACGATAGGAAGATCGGTAAACGCACAAGTCGTGGTGAAGGTGATAGGCGTTGCCCACTCTGAGTATTCCTCAGAACCACAAGCCGTTCTGATATATAAATGATATGTGGTGTTCGGGGTTAAGTCAATGAAAGAAATAAGTGTGTCAGTTGCTTGACCCGTGATCGTTGCGCTATCAAGTTGCTCGTCACCTTCGCAAAGAGCGTAATCCCATTCGCCGTCAGTCTCCATAGCTCCATGGAAAGAGATGTCAGCAGTAGTGGAACTGAGAGATTCAACGGCCAAACCATAAGGTCTGCCACATTGGGTAGCGGAAATGGTGATTTCATCAATCACGGCAGCAGGATCTGTTCCTACAGAACTATCATTGTGCCACAAGAAATAGAGACGTTTGGTGGTGTTAGCATAGCTGCCGTCTAAAGCGTAGGTGAGGTGCTGATAGCTGGTTTGTACATTCAAGTTGCCACTTAATTCAACTGCGTTGGCGGGAGCGGTGATGCTTCCCGCTTCAACAGAACTGGTGGGACCCATATAAACTTTAAGATAGTCACAGCAAGATTCGCCGTTGGCTTTCCATTTGACATCTATTTGGTATTCAGCCGCTTCGGAGAAATGAATATCGCGATAAGCCCAAACGTTGGAAGTTGAACTGGAGCTGTAGCTTTCAGTGGTACCGTTGGAGGAAATGAACAATACGGTGTCTGTCTCATTGGTGGGCGTTCCGATATACCATTTGTTGGTTTGTGTACCATTGATTAAGACCCATCCATTGTTGTCTTCTTCATTGCTGAAGTCGCAGAAATACGGGGTCTCTGCAGGAGCACCGGCCAAAGTGAGGAAGTTGAGAACGTTAGACCATGCACTCAAATCATCGCCACAATCGGTCTGGACATACACGTAGTAGTTGGTGTTGCTGTTCAGATCAAGGAACTCGTATTCGTTTGTGTTGGCGTAGAGCACGTCTGTGCAAGTGTCGGGATCGAAATCAGCATCGGTGCTAATGACAATGTTGTAGCCCACGCTGCTCTCATTTTCGTCCCAAGTGATGGTAGCAGCTTCAATGTCAATCTCGCTCACAGTAACATTGTAGGGCTTTATACAGGTAGGAACGGGAATACACGTAGTAGTGGCCACGAAACCAGGATACACAACAGAACCGTCAGAATGGAACAGTAAAGTTAACGAACCCGTTTCAGAGGTGATAGGGCCAAAGCTGATTTGTGCGCCGGAAGAACCTCCGTTCATGCTAGAATAGATATGTGCAAGCAAGTTAGCTTCATTGGCTGAAGTGCCATCATAAATCTTCAAATAGTCAAGGGAACTTTCACCAGCGAAGATACCTGAGATGGTAATGATGGAATCGGCATCAGAGGGCAGGATAGTCAGCGTGTAGTTACAGTTGCTGGAATAGTCGCCGTTTTGGCCGCCATCATCGGTGATGGTCATGCCACATCCGGTAACGGTGCGGGAACCAGTGACACCCATAGTGATGGTGAACGGAGAGGCTGATGCGGGGAACAAACTCCAAGGACTCACTTCACCGCCGCAGTCTCTACGTACGTAGAAATCGTAGGTCACGCCACCTGACAGCTCGGAAATAGGATAAGGATTCTCCATGACACCAGTGATGGTGGTGGCATCTTCGGAACTTTCGATGTCAAAACCTGAAGGACCGTAGATGATGTCCCAAAGTTCACCGTCAGCATCTGTCCAAGAGAGAATGATGGTGTCGGTAGAAGTGGAAGTTGCCGTAATATTGGTGGGAGTAGGACAAGTAGGTGTGGCACCTACGATCACATTATCAAGATAGATGTAGGCATCGCCGCTACCGTAGTTGCTGGTGCCCTTGAAAACGATGACCACTTGAGATGCGTCTGATAAATTGCTGAGAGGATAGGTGACATTTGTCCATACGGAAGTACCTGTCAGACCTGTTCCAAGAGCAGTGGTGTAGGTGAGACCACCATCGGTAGAAAGATATACGGAGAAATCACCGCCCGTGGGGTTTTTGTAGCTGAACGTGACCTGCGGGTCTGTTGTTTGTGACAAATCTAAAACAGGAGTTTTTAAGAAGTTGGTGTTACCTGAGGAATTCGAATAAGAGTTGAATCTCAAACCTGCTCCAGTTTCACCGGGAGTATAAGAGGTCCATTTGTAAGAGTCAGAGGTGGTGGTGCCTTCAGCGTTATCCCAGCAGTAGGGAATGCCAGAAGTGATGCCGTCGAAGCCCTCAACAAAAGCATGGTCGTCCGTAACGGTGATGGTTGCACATTCGGTGGTAAACGTATGGGCAAAACCCATAACGGAGGTGTCGCTACCACAAAGTTGAGCTACCCAAACGTAATAGTTGGTGGCAGGAGTGAGGTCTGTGAGAACAACGCTGTCGCCGACAACGTTCTCGTACAAGTTCTCACTTGAGGAGGTACCTTGAGGGCGATAAACAACCAGATAAGAACCGGAAGGATCGCCATCCCATGAAACAGTAGCTGAAAATGCTTCAGGAACAACTGTGAAAGAAGGGGTGATACATGTAGCCTCGACAATAGAAATGTTGTCGATGGCGGCGGGAACTTGCGTGGCAGTGCCTTGGTCATAACCCCATGTGAAGAACTGAATCTTCTTCAAGCCAGAAACTTCATCTACTTGAATATCTTGATGAGTCCATTCGTAGTTTGAATTGCTATATTGTAGATAATTGTTTACGTATGAGGGGAATCCAGTAGGAGTTGCTTCGTCGGCATCTCTTAAATAAACGATAAGGGCACTGTTCATGCTGGTGCCGTTGATGTTGCCGGATGCTTTCCAGTCCACAGAAATATTAATGGAGATAGGTGTTTCACCGAAATCGATGATGCGTTCTGCATAAATGTAGGATGCTTCAGCGTTGGCATCGTAGGTGCCCAAATCATCATTGCTGATATACATAGACATGTCAGAGCCTTCATCGTAGGAAGTGCCGTCACCGATGACGAAGTGGTTGAGACCTGTTTGGGTCATCAGCCATTGTGAATTCTCGGTGTCGTTCGTGAAGTCGCAGCTGTATGGCAAAAAAGTCGGGGTTTGCGGGGTGCGGAAACTCAAGCTACGAGGTGAACTGCTCTCACCACCCGAACAAACGGTGCGTACGTATGCTGTATAAACGACATTGGGGTCAAGGTTGCTGAAAGTGTAGAAAGTATCGGTGGTGGTAGTCCAGGTAGCCAAATCGATATCGTCATCTTCTGTTCCACAAAAGACTTGCCATGTGTCAGTGCCGCTGAAGGGCACCCAAGAAATAGAAGCGGAAGTCTGGTCAACATCGCCTAACGTCATGCTGGCAGGTCTGAAGCATGTGACCTCGCCGGAAGGAATGATGCTAAGCTTGATTCTGTTTTTGACATTCGTTACAGCAGATGCGGTATAACTGCTAGGAGTAAAGGGATTGTAGTTGGTGTCATCGCTGTATTTATAGATACCCATGCCTGGAGCGTCATAAGCAGCGCAGGTCATGCCACTGGACCAAGAACCCGTATTGTCATCTACGATGACTGCGAGGTTGCTGGCACCACTATATACGAAAGGCGTGTTCAAATCAAGAACTGTCCATGTGCCAGGTGTCATTGTTACAGATCCACTGAAGACGAGATCAGAGGCAGAAACCGTAATCCAGTCTGTAGTGCTGTTAAACTGGTCTTTGGTGGTTTCAACCATGTAAACATCGTAAGTACGGGTTTGTGACGTACCTGTATTAAAGAAAGCAATGCTTTCGATAGTGCCAGGCATTCCGATCTCAACATCTGTATAAATCTGTTGAGTCAGAGAGTAATTGTAGAAGGAGTAGCTCGGCAGATACGAGAAAGAGCTCGTGCTGTCGCCGACTATTACCTCTACAGAACTCTGGGCATTCAATGCTACTGGCAGACAGAATGCCAATAGCAATAGCCAAATAGATAAGATTTTTTTCATAACTGTTAATTTGGTTAATAATAAGATGAATTGTTTTTTTCTTTATTCTGAATTTTAAATTTTCGGTGTTTATAAAATTAAACACCAAAATTAGCTTTTAATCACATATATTCTTTGTGATAGCGTTGAAAAATTATTAACAAATTATCAACAACTTAATGTTTTGTGTGTTAATGATTTGATGTTTTGCCGAGATGGGAAATTCACCATTGATTGTTGATTTCTTTTGCGAAAAGAAATCTTGTTTTGGAAGATTTTCGATAAGATTTCCGCATATTCAAATTTTATGTACCTTTGCGCCGCGAAAAAATACGTCATTATAATATGGAAAACAAGCCCTATGTTCGTCCTTCTTGGGACGAGTATTTCATGGAAATTGCTGACACAGTGAGCAAACGCGCCACCTGCGACCGCGGGCGTAGCGGCTGCGTGGTCGTGCGCGACCGCCAGATTCTGGTCACGGGATACGTGGGTGCCCCCAAAGGATTGCCGCACTGCGACGAGGTCGGCCACCAACTCAAACAGATGGTCCATGAGGACGGCACGGTCACCCAACACTGCGTGCGCACCGTCCATGCCGAGCAGAACGCTATCTGCCAGGCCGCCAAGCTGGGTATCTCCCTCAACGGCGCCACCCTCTACTGCCGGATGACCCCCTGCCGCACCTGCGCCATGCTCATCATCAACTGCGGCATCACCCGCGTGGTCTGCGCCAACAAATACCACGCTGGCGCCGAATCCGAAGAGATGTTCAAAGCCGCCGGCGTCCAGCTGGAGTTCTTCTCCGACGAAGTCGTGAAATATGACAAGCAGTGACGTATGACGTATGACGTGAGACGTATGACGTATCATAAGTCACACGTCATAAGTCATACGTCACACGTCACACGTCATAAGTCATACGTCACACGTCACACGTCATAAGTCATACATCACACGTCAAACAAATATAAACCCCAAAAACAATGACATTTCTCTGGGAATCCATCGCTTTCGGCCCGATACACAGCAGACGACTGGGCCACTCCCTGGGCATCAACCTTATGCCCGTGGATGAGAAAATCTGTTCGTTCAACTGTCTCTATTGCGAGTGCGGTTGGACGCTGGAAAAGAATTTGAACGCGCGCGAACCCTATCCGTTGGAAATCGTGATGGAGGCTATTGAACGCAAGCTGGCCGAATGTGCCAGCGTCCATACGCCTGTCGATAGCATCACCTTCTCGGGCAACGGCGAGCCGACCTTGTATCCTTGGTTCGACCAAGTCATTGACAGACTGCTGGTTCTGCGCGACAAATACTACCCGCAGGCGGTCATCACCTGCCTGTCGAACGCCACGCAGCTCTACCGTCCGGAGATTGTGCGCGCGCTGCAGCGCATCGAGAACCCGATGCTGAAGCTCGACGCAGGCACGCAGGAGATGCTCGACATCATCAATGCGCCCATCGTGCCTGTTGATATTGAGCAGGTTACCGACCAACTCTGCACCTTCAACGGCAATCTCATCATCCAGACGCTCTTTTTCAGCGGCGAACACGACGGCAAACCCTTCGACAATACCCAGGATCCCTCGTGGTCGCAGTGGCTTGCCCGCATCCGCCGCATCCGCCCCAAACGCATCGTCATCTATTCCCTCGACCGCGAAACCCCCGCGTTGGCTTTGCACAAATATGGGAAGGAGGTTTTGGAAGGCATTGTCGAGAAACTGCGCACCGAAGGGTTTGAAGCGTTCAGCTATTAGCTGTTGAGACGTGTGACGTGTGATGTGTGACGTGTGACGTGTGACGTGTGATAAGTTTATGAACATAAATCATAAGTCATAAGTCACACGTCAAAAATCATATATCAAAAAAAATCCCGCCATATCCAAGGATTTTATATATTTGCCGCCGTATTTTAGAAAAACTGTATCGTATGAAAAAATATTTCTTACCCTTGTTCGTAATGGCTTTGCTGGCAGTGGGTTTCTCTTCCTGCAAGCCCGATGAAGAAATCTATAACCCCACTTGCAAAATCAGCAAGATTTGGTATCTCAGCGATGTAGGAGAGCCCAATGAGGTCTATATCTATGATGAGAAAACCAAGGATTTGGACAAAATTATCGTCGATAGTGTCTATTCCTTCGACTTCACCTACGAGAAGGACCATTCGATCAAGCAGATTGTCCATGTGGGTAAGAATTATACCGAGCAGATTGATTTCCAAACCACTGACCGATTGGTGGATAAGATGACCTACTCCATTGATGGCGAGGTCCGTTTGGAATATACTTTCCACCGCAATGAGAACAAGAAAGACAAAGCTTACCAACGCATCGAATCCATCGATGTGATGTATGATGTCGCATTTTATGAGCAATATTTCGATGATATTTCGAATAAAATCAAGAGACATCCGCTTTACGATAAAATCATCGGTGACTATGAACAAATTGCAAAGATTGTTGCAGCGAGACAAACCAAAGACCTCGTGATGTACTCTGTGAAGCGTTTCACCTATGATCCGGGTAAACATAAAAAATACGAGAACCTCTCTCAATATGTGGAAGAATTTCCTAGAGAAAAGACTACTATCACGCATACTTACCAATATGATTTGAATGCTTATAACCCGTTCTATGGTTTGCCATTTGCTTATGCCGATATAGCAGGTTACTATAAGAATCTCAAAGTGGCGGAGCATATTGAAGAAGTTGTGGCTGGCTCTGCCCCCAAAGTGACGGATATAACATACGATTACAGTGGAATGCACTATATGAATGACAAGGGTTATCCTCGTCAGTTTGTGACACGTTCCACGGGAACCAATAATATCCCCAGATACACATATATTTTATATAAGAAGTAGAATCGATGATGAAGTTCCATCAAGCGGGAAAACTCATTATTTTTGTCAGTCTCTTTACTATTTTTCTGGCATCGCTTTGCTATGTTCTCTTTTTGGCTAACCTTTGGTGGGTGAACCTGATTTTCTTCTCGCTGATGTTGATTGTCGGGGTGTTGATTGTGCGTTTCTTCCGTGTGCCCACACGCGTCATCAACAAGGTGGAGGACGGTGTGCTTTCCCCTGCGGACGGCACGATTGTGTATGTGGGCAACGCCTTCGAGCATGAGTATTTCAAGGACGAGCGACTGAAGATTTCCGTTTTCATGTCCATCAACAATGTGCATGTGAACAGTTATCCCATCACGGGTATGATTTCCTATACGGCCTATCACCCAGGTAAATACGCTTTGGCGAAACTGCCGAAATCCTCAGTCGATAATGAGCACAACACCATCGTGGTGCGCAATTCCGAGACAGAAGTGCTCTTTCGCCAGATCGCCGGTTTCGTGGCGCGCCGCATCATCAGCTATCCCGAGGTGGGCGACCAAGTGGAGCAAGGCGATGAGGTCGGTATGATCAAGTTCGGCTCTCGCGTCGATGTCTTCCTTCCCAAATCCGCCATCGTCGCCGTCCGCAAAGGCGACAAGGTTGTGTCGAAGAAGACGGTGCTGGCATATGTTTAGCTTTTGCTTTTGGCTTTTGGCTCTTAGCCTTTCTCTTGCGAGGAACAAATGGCTTAGTACTATGACTTGTGACTTATGACGTGTGACTTTGACCTTTGACTTTGACCTTTGAACCTTGAACCTTGAACCTTAAACCTTAAACCTTAAACCTTAAACCCTAAACTATTCCCTTGACCCTAATCCCTTGACCCTCGACCCTATTCCCTCGACCCTATTCCCTCGACCCTATAACCAAAACCCTAAACCCAATTGAAGCTTTCCGTTATCATAGTCAACTACAACGTTTCGGCGTTTTTGGAGCAGGCGCTGGTGTCTGCGCTGAAGGCGATGCGTGGCATTGATGGCGAGATTTTTGTGGTGGACAACCATTCAGTGGATAACTCTGTGGAGATGGTGAGAACCAAGTTTCCGCAGGTGAAACTGATTGACAACCAAGAGAATGTGGGTTTTGCGAAGGCCAATAACCAGGCCATCCGCATCTCTTCCGGCGAATACGTGCTGCTGCTCAATCCCGATACAGTTGTGGAGGAGGACACTTTCGAGAAGTGTATCCGTTTTATGGATGAGACCCCCGATTGCGGCGGTCTGGGGGTGAAGATGGTGGATGGTCAGGGACGTTTCCTGCCCGAGTCGAAACGCGGCATTCCCTATCCGAAAGCCTCTTTCTACAAGCTTTTCGGCCTCTCCAAACTTTTCCCGAAATCGAAGAAATTCGGTTCCTATCATGCCACCTACATCGGTGAGGACGAGACCCACGAGGTAGAGGTGCTCGCGGGCGCATTCATGATGCTGCGCAAATCGGTGCTGGATGAGGTGGGGCTTCTGGACGAGGACTACTTTATGTACGGTGAGGATATCGACCTGTCTTACAGGATCTTGAAGGGTGGTTACAAGAACTACTATTTCCCGCAGACGCGCATCATTCACTACAAAGGTGAGAGCACCAAGAAGGGGAGTCTGAACTACGTCTATATCTTCTACAACGCGATGCAGATTTTCGCGCGGAAGCATTTCTCCGCCAACAATGCCAAGATTTTCAATGTTGCCATTGATGCGGCCATCTGGTTCCGGGCGGCGTTGGCGGCCCTCAAGCGCATTCTCGGCAAATTGGCGCTGCCGCTGCTTGATTTCGCCCTGATTTTTGCCGGTCTGCTCGCGCTTTCCAAATATTGGGACCATAATGTGCTCTATCAGCGCAACTCGTCTTTCCCGGATTTCTATTTCAGCCTCATTTTGCCCTCATACGCATTGCTTTGGGTGGTGTCGGTGTGGCTTAACGGGGGGTACCGAAAACCAGTCAACCGCTCCTTGCTCAATCGTGGCATTGTGGTGGGTGCTGTCGTTATCTTGCTGATATACGCACTGTTACCTGAAACCATGCGCTTCTCAAGAGCGGTGGTGGTGATTGGGGCTGCCTGGTCGCTCATTGCGGTCAATGCGCTGCGCTACCTCTTGGCCCGATGGGGGGTGATCGATGTTACCAACCGCAGTCGGAATCAGCGAATTGCCATTGTGGGCGGTGAGGAGGAGTGCGCGCGCATACTCCATCTCGTGCAGTCCATGAACACGCCGCGCGAGTTCGTCGGGCTGGTCACCACGGAACACTCCGACAATCCGCATCCGCTTACGGTCGGACAGATCGTTGACTTGCCGGAATTGGTGGATATATACCAAATCAACGAGGTCATTTTCAGCGGTCGTGATATTCCCGCCGATCAGATTATTGATTGGATGAACCGTCTGCAAGACAGACAGTTGGATTACAAGATTGCCCCCGAGGACAGCCTTTCGCTTATCGGCAGCAATTCCATTTTCACCACGGAGGATTTATACACGATTCCGATTCAATCGATTTACCAGAAAAAGCATCGTCGTCAGAAACGTTGCTTTGATGTGCTAAGTGCTTTGCTGTTACTGCTTTTCCTTGTTGTGGACATTTGGTTCGTAGAGGATAAAGGTCAGTTTGTGAAGAACATTTTTGATGTCTTGTGCGGTCGGAAGAGTTGGGTGGGGGTGCGCCACGATGGGCAGTCTGAGCAATCGCTCCTCCCTGGGGTACTGCATCCCATCGATGCTTATCCCGACGGACATTTCTCTCCCGAGATGGTGGCGCGTACAGAGGAATTGTATGCGCGTAACTACAACGTTTACAATGATTTGTCGATTCTCTTGCGAGGCTTTAGAAAGCTCGGGAATCGGTAGGGTAGGACGTTATTTTCTCCTTTCCGCGAAGAATTTTTTTAGCAGTGCGGTGGATTCCTCCGCCAGCACCCCTGTGCGTATCTCCGCTTTGGAGGGGAACTTACCGTCGGTGTAGGTGGAGAAACCTCGTTTGGGGTCGCTCGCGCCATACACGAGCGTTTTTACCTGTGCGTGCGCAATCGCTCCCGCGCACATGAGGCACGGCTCCAAGGTCACGTATAGTGTGCAATCTTGCAAATATTTGGCGCCTAATGCGTTGGCCGCTCCGGTGATGGCCATCATCTCCGCATGGGCCGTAACATCTTTTAACGTTTCCGTGAGGTTGTGTCCTTTCGCAATCACTCGATTGTCGAGCACAACCACCGCACCCACGGGAATTTCATCCTCCGCGTAGGCATCTTCCGCCTCCTGCAAGGCGATTCGCATGAAATAGGTGTCGTCGAGGGGCATTGTTCTTTTGGGGATATGGGGTTAGGGGATAGGATTAGTTAGCAGTTAGTAGTTAGTAGTTAGCAGTTAGTAGTTAGTAGTTAGCAGTTAGTAGTTAGTAGTTAGCAGTTAGTAGTTAGCAGTTGGTCGGCAATAGTTCATAGTCTAAGTTTAAGTTTAAGTTTAAGTCAACGAGCCAATAGCCAACAGCCAATAGCCAATAGCCAACAGCCAATAGCTAACAGCTAACTGCTAACATCCCGCCGCTGATTCGCAGATTTCCGCAAGGGGGCAACCCTCGCAGTGCGGTTTGCGAGCGGTGCAGACGTAGCGGCCGTGGAGGAGGAGCCAGTGGTGGGCACGAGAGATATACTCCTTCGGGAAATGCTTAACCAGTTCTTTTTCCACTGCCTCTGGGGTTTTGGCGCTTTCGGGGACCAGCCCGAGGCGATGAGAGACGCGGAAAACGTGCGTGTCAACGGGCATCGCGGCTTGGTCGAAGGCAAAGGCCAACACCACGTTGGCGGTTTTGCGACCCACGCCGGGCAGTTTCGTGAGTTCGTCAATGGTGCAAGGGATTTCGCCGCCAAAATCGCTGACGGCCATCTGCGCCATGGCTACTAGATGTTTCGCTTTGCTGTTAGGATAAGACACTGATTTGATGTGGGTTAAGACCTCCTCTTCCGTGGCCTTGGAGAGAGCTGTGGCAGTGGGGTAGGCGGCGAACAGCGCAGGCGTGACCATGTTCACGCGCTTGTCTGTGCATTGCGCCGCTAACATCGTGGCCACCAGCAGCTCGTAGGGACTACTGTAGTTCAACTCGGAGGCCACATCCGGCTGCGCCTCCGAGAAATAGTCGATGATGAAATTGTATTTGGTTGGTTTTTTTGTCACTTCTTTTGGATTTATTAATATGTTTTGGCTGTGGGCTTTTATCCCAGGGCTCGCTATCGCTCACCCTGGGCTGACATGTGTCGGGCCTGCAGCCCTTTTGGAATAACTGCTAACTACTAACTACTAACTTAACTTTTCCCTATTCTTCACTACTGATAAAGTACGCCGTCACCGCATCCAGGTAGGTCTTGGAGACGGGGATGGCTTGCAGGCCGCTCTCGCCGAAGTCCAAGTAGGGCCCGTCTTTGTCTTTGCGCAGCAGCAAGATGTTGGAAAAGTTGACCAAATAGCTGCGGTGACAGCGGATGAAACCGTATTTTTCCAGCTTTTCCTGTTGCTTTTTCAATGAACTGCGCAGGGTGAACCGTTCGGTCTTCTCCTTGTTCTTGTAGTAGATGTTGACGTAATTCTCCGCCGATTCAATATAATAGATATTGTCAATGCGCAAGGAAAGCTGCAATTCGCCTTTTTCGTCAAAGAAATTGACGATTTTATTGTTGGAAACAGGTGGTTCCACAGCCATATCGTTATTTGGCTCCTCAATAGGTTGTTTTTCAGTGGGTTCTGGATTTGTGGAGGCCGTCACGTGGTTGTCGAGGATGAATTCTTCCCCTACAAACTCATTGGTGAAGGACATCTCTTCTGCAGCGGACGGTGATGTAGTCGTAATAGTTTGGTTTTGAGAGGATTCCAGCTCTGAAATCTTTTCGTCTTTATAGCGAGAACTGAAGTAGAGGTGCGAGATGATGGCGGGAATGACCAGAATAGTGGGTACAAAAATGACGGCTCGGGTGAAAATATCGGAGAAATCACGCGTGTCGCGCACGGCAAAATGGACAATCACCGCATAGAGGAACGCGATTAAAAGAACTTCCAGTAATAACCACGAGAAGTATTGTAAATAGCTGAGATGGTTTCGTTTATGAACATTGTACATCACGAGCCGGCTGATCAACATGATCAGAATTCCGCCGCTGACGATGACGAGGGTGTCGGTGAAGAGTTGGGCGCGTGTGTAATGTTGAATATTGTACCATGCCCCTTGAAAAGGTGTGAAGATGTTGACAAACAGCAGCGAGTAGAAGAACAAAAACACCAAATAGATGGTGATGTTGTCCTTCGTGACATAGTATTTGGGTATCTTGTCGTTGATCATTCGTCCAAATTTAGATTCGGCAAAGATACGATTTTTTCACATACCTTCTTTAGCAATGCTCAAAATAACCCCTTGACGAGTGATTTCGTCCCTGAGCATCTGATTTCGTCCCTGCATGTGGGTTGATTATCACTTTTTTAAGGTTTTTTAACGGGAAAATGGCTCTTTTGCACCCTGAAAAATCTTAACAAATGGCAATGGAATTAAAGAGAATTTATGACATCATGCTCCATTATAGCGAGCGTCATCCCGAACAGAAATTAGCGCTGTGCGGCAAAATTGGAAAGAACAAATGGAGTCAATACACCCCGGATCTTTACCTCAAGACGGCCAACGAGTTGAGTTGTGCATTGTTGGCCAAGGGCATCTGTAAAGGCGACAAGGTGGCTCTTATCTCCACCAACCGTCCAGAATGGACCATCACGCAAATGGCTGTGACACAAATCGGTGCTGTGCTGGTGCCGATTTATCCGACCATCACGGCGGAAGATTACCAATATATATTGCAACACTGTGAGGCCAAGCTGGTCATCATGGAAGGTGAAATCGTGATGCGCAAGATTCAGTCGGTGGCTGCCAATCTGCCTGCGCTGAAAGACATCTACACCTTTGCCGACCGGAAGGAATATCCCTATTGGGATCAGTTAATCGCCTTAGGTAGAGAGAATTTCGATCTGCAGAAATTGAACGAATTGCGCGCTGCCAACAACGAAAAGGACTGCGCGATGATCATTTACACCTCCGGTACCACGGGGACCCCTAAAGGCGTGATGCTTTCACACTACAATTTGATGTCTCAACTGGAGAATTTGAAGCATATTCCGTCACGCACCTCCAAGCGCGGCCTCAGCTTCCTGCCGTTGTGCCACGCGTACGAGAACATGATTGTGCTGTTGTATCAATATTTGGGTATGACGGTCTTCTATGTCTCTAATTTGGCGACGATTGCGGAGGCAATGCGCGAGGTGCACCCGACGATGATGACCGCCGTTCCGCGCGTGTTGGAGAAATTCTACGAGAAGATCGAGGCTTCGGGCAAAGCCAAAACCGGTGTCGCCCGCAACATTTTCGACTGGGCTGTTAATCTTGCCCTTAAATATAATATTGAAGACGAAGACCGCACCGCTTTGTATAACGCACAGCATAAATTGGCAGACAAGCTGGTCTACAGTAAGATACGTAAAGGTTTGGGCGCCGAACACTTCGATATTCTTGTCTCGGGTGCCGCATCCCTGAAACCTCAGCTTTGCTCATTCTTCTCTGCTATCGGTATGCCGGTGTTCGAAGGTTATGGTATGACGGAGACCTCTCCTGTCATTGCCGTCTCCTGCCGCGAAAAGTACGGTCGCGAGGCCAACACGGTGGGTTTCCCGTTGGGAGGTGTGGATGTGGCCATTACCAAAGAGGGCGAAATCATCTGCCGTGGTCACAACTTGATGATGGGTTACTACAAGAATGAGGAGCAGACCAAGGAGATCATCGACGAGAGTGGTTGGTTGCACACCGGCGACATGGGTCGTTTCACCGAACGGGGGCAGCTGGTCATCACAGGCCGCCTCAAGAATATCTTCAAAACCTCTATGGGTAAGTACGTTAACCCGCAAATCATCGAAGAAAAGATGTCACAATCCAAGTATATCGACCAGATTGTGGTGGTGGGTGAAAACCAGAAATTTGTGGCCGCGTTAATTATTCCTGATTTTTCTGCAATAAAAGATTGGTGTGAATCAGAAAAAATTGTATATTCGCACCCGAAAGAGATGATCGAGAATCTTAACGTTAAGAACCTCATTAAGAGCGAGATAAACAAATTCAACCAGGAGTTAAGCAAAACGGAAAATGTAATGAAATTCGAATTGCTTGCCGATGAATGGACTCAAGAGAACGGTTTGTTGACTCCGACGTTGAAAGTGAAAAGGAATAAAATCTCAAAGAGATATGCTGATGTGATCGAGGGGATATTTGCAGATCATCAGTAACGACAAACGGGTCGTTGAGTCTTTCCCCAAGATAAGGCCCGTTTTTTTTCATGTGTTGTGTTATGTGCGAAAGAGGCCCTTCGGGGCCTCTTTCTATGTTTGTGCTTTAGAGTTAAGGCAATAGGCAATAGGGAACAGGCAATAGTCATACGTCAAAAGTCAAAGTTCAAAGTTCAAGGTTCAAAGTTCCAAGCCAATAGCTAAAAGCCAATAGCCAATAGCCAACAGCCAAAAAAAACGCCGGTCCAAACGGGCCGGCGTTTTTGTTTCGGGAAAATCCGATAGATTATGCTTCCTCTTCGGTTTCCTCGGTCGTGGCAGCAGCGGAACCGCGGGTCGGAACCACTTGCAGGATCACCTTGTTGGGGTTGTCCACGATGTCGAGGTTGGGAATATGGATGTCGCTGACCTTGGTCATGTCGTTGATGTCCAAGTTGGAAATGTCAGCGGTGATTTCTTCGGGGATGTTTTCGAGCAGACCGCGCACTTTGAGTTTGCGGACGCGTTTCTTGAGCAGACCGCCTTTCAAGACACCAGGAGAAGTGCCGGCCACTTTGAGGGGCAGGTCGATGGTGATAGGCTTGCCGTCAACAACTTCCAGGAAGTCAACGTGCAGAAGTCTGTCGGTGATGGCGTGGAACTGGGTCTCTTGGACGATGGCCTTGCGGACGTCGCCGTTGATGTTCACCTCAGCATACTTTACCTCGGGGGTGTAGAGCAGGTTTTTGAATTGTCTTTCGTCCACGACGAACATTTTCTGGTCTTTGCCACCATAAATCACACACGGGATCATGCCCTGGCTGCGTTGCGCTTTCGCATCTTTTTTCCCTACGTTCTCTCTGAGAGAACCGCTAATAGATACTGATTTCATACTGTTTATTAATTAATTATGGGTTTTAAAAATCGGCTGCAAAAATACAAAAAAAATAAATACAAACGAATGATAATCTTTTGTGGTCTGATACGTGTTATTCGTGTATTTTTGGTATTTTTGCACCGCGAAAAAAATATTATTATGAACATAAATCCCACATTAGAAACCCTTTTCAACCACGTGAGCGTGCGCGAATACACCGACCAGCCCGTGAGTGACGAAACTTTGAACCTGATTACGAAGGCGGCGTGTTGTGGCTCCACGATGGGCAACATGCAGCTTTTCAGCATCATCGTGACGCGCGATGCGGAGATGAAGGCCAAGCTTGCACCGCTACACTTCAACCAACCGATGGCAACCTCCGCGCCGGTGATTCTCACCTTCTGCGCCGACTTCCGCCGTTTCAACCAATACTGTCGCTTCCGCAACGCCAACACGGAGGCATACAGCAATTTACAAGCCTACCAATGGGCCGTTACCGATGCGATTATCGCGGCTCAGAACGCCTGCGTGGCCGCCGAATCCCTCGGACTCGGTTTCTGCTGGCTCGGCACCATCACCTACAACGTCGATAAGTTTGTGGAGACGCTGCAGCTGCCCCAGCACGTCATCCCCGTGGCCTGCATTCCGATGGGCTATCCTGTGAAGAAGCCCGCCCTGACGCAGAAACTGCCCGTGGAAACTTTTGTCCATCAGGAGGTTTACCACGACTACGACGAACAGCGCATTGACGAGTTCTACCATGAGAAGGAGAACTCCGAAGAAACGGCCAACATTCTCAAAGAGAACCCCGACTGCGACAACCTCGCGCAGGTATTTACGAAACACCGCTACACCCAGCCGGACAATGAGCACTTCGCGCAGGTGCTGAAGGAGACGCTGGAGCGGCAAGGGTTTGCGATGTGAATTAAGAATTAAGAATTAAGAATTAAAAAAACAGAAGTCACCTCAAGTACGAATAACAGAAGTCCATAATTTTTTTACAGATATGTTAATAAAGATGAGAAATAATGCTTTTGAACGTGCAATTGTATTCACAACCGTAATGTTGTTTTTCGGTTTATTGGAGGCACAGACCACCTATTTCGTTTCAAACCAAGGGGATGACAACAACAACGGCCTTTCGTGGGCGACCGCCAAGGCCACCATCAACGGGGCGATGGCACTCATCACCTCGCCCAACGACGACTCAGTGTTTGTGGCGGCAGGCACCTATCCGGCCTGCACCGTGAAGAACGGCACGCACGTGTATGGTGGTTTTGCGGGCACGGAAACTCACCTGTATCAGCGGCAACCGCTCACCTACGGCATCGCCCCCGACAGTTCCTGCTCCATCATCGATGCCCAGCACAACAGCAATTACGCTGTCCAAATCAACAGTTACTTTTCCTATAACGGCACCTATCATTGCCGACCCGTCGATTTTGACGGTTTTTATGTGACAGGGGGTAATCAGTACGGTATCCGTGACGTAGCCAACAACACACACACGATTTCGAACTGCACCATGACAGATAATGCTTGTGGTATGTATTTGGGAATGGAGTATTCCAACTCGTACTATAGTTCCACCTTTCAAGTTTCAGACTGCAAGATAAATGGAAACACGACCAACGGAGGTGTGCAAATGTACAACGGCAGCCAGACCTATGGTGCCACGTTTGAATTCGACAACTGTGTGATTGCGGAAAACACCGGCAGCCAGTTCGGCGGGATGATGTTCAACACGTATGCTTATACTACAACCAATTATATTATTGTAAACAATTGTGACGTTGTGAAGAATGTTGCTTCCGGGCTGACGGCCAAGGCTGGCGGCATCCTCACGCAGAGCAATGATTTTGACTATGCCAAGACAAAATGCGAGTGGAGGATCCTCAACTCGCGCATCATCGACAACACCGTCTATACCACCGCCACCGTTCCCAGCGATGATAACAGTTGGCCATATATCGCCGGCGGTGTCAGCGCATATACACATACCACGCATATTCTGGGCTGTGTGATTGCCAACAACAGCGCCATCTCCACCGAGGACATCGATTTAACCGGCGGTGTGGCCTCGTACGCCAATGGAACTTCTTCATCCTCCAGCAACACCGGTGATCCTGTGGGACGATTATTTATGACCAACTGCGTGGTGGCCAACAACCTCGCGCAGACCGCCTATACCAACGGCACTGGGGGCATCCGAACAGTCAAGACGGCGACGGTCAAGAACACGGTGGCCTGGAACAACAAGCGCGGCAGTACGGTCTCCAACAGCAGATGGTCCACCAGTTACGCTATGCCATACACCTATTGTGCCAGCGAAACAAATCCGACCAGCGATTTCGCTGCAGACAGCACCAACATCGTGCTGGATTCACTGACGCAACCCTTGTTTGTCGCACCTTCGTCTATGGTGGGTGCCACGACCATTGCCACGGACCTTTCGAACCTCGTCGCCGACTGGCACGTGCTGCCCAACTCGCCGCTGATTGACGCCGGCGACCCCAACACGGCGTTCATCACCTACCTGCCCGCCACGGACATGGCCGGCAACCCGCGCATCGGCAACAACATCGCCGACATCGGGGCTTTCGAGTCGGCCAACACCACCTTTAACCAATCCATCACATGGAACCAGGAGCTGTCCGCCGACCTCACCGACGGCACGCTTACACTCAATGCCACAGCCACATCCGGGCTTCCCGTGACTTACACCAGTAACGACGAAAACATCGCCACGGTGAACGGCAACGTACTCACCCTGCATGCACCAGGCTACGCCATCATCACCGCCGCGCAAGCCGGCAACGCCACCTGGAACGCCGCCGCGCCCGTCTCTAAAATCCTCACCGTGACGGCCATCATCCCCGAGCTCCAAGAACAGAGCATCCTATGGGAGCAAGAGCTTTCCTTCCCGCTGAGTGACAATCCCGTCGTGCTCGCCGGTGCCGCAACCTCCGGTCTGCCCGTGCAGTTCACCTGCAGCGACGAGAGCGTAGCCACCATCAATGGCAGCATTCTGACGATGCATAACATCGGTTTAGCCATCATTACCGCCACGCAGCCCGGCAACGACCAATACATGGCCGCCCCGAATGTGATGAAAATCCTCCAAGTGACAGAACCCGTAGGAATTTCCGATTATGCGGTGTCCCCCGTCAACGTCTGGCCTAACCCAACCACCGGCGTTGTCAATGTACAAATGAACAATGTACAGGCGAGGGCGTTGGAACTTCATGTGTATGACGCGTTCGGGCGGTTGCTACGGATCACCGACGGTGTAGAGGCGAATAATCCTTCTCCCCTACAAACGGACGCAGATGGTTTATCCGGACAAACCCAAATCGACCTCTCGTCCTTTGCGCCCGGCATCTATTTCGTAAAGGCCGTGGCGGAAGGGAATGTAGTTGCGGTGAGAAAGGTGGTGAAACGGTGAGGAGTGAGGAGTTAACGGTTAGCAGTTGCGCTGGCGGGCGATTTTTCAGGCGAAAGGTTCACCTTCGCCACGTCGGTGGTGTCCACATATTCGCCCGTGTCAAGGAAGCTTGCGTATGATAGCGCTATTTGAGAGAACGGGGTTTCGGTGTACAAAACACAAAAAACAAAAGTAAAATATCACAAAAAACAAAAGTAAAATGCCACAAAAAACAAAAAATATTTTGGTTGATTCAAGAATTTTAAGTATCTTTGCAGCCAATTTTAAGACAGTGTTATATGGCATATTTAAAGAGAACTGCAGATGTTTTATTGGAGGAACGGCTTGAAGCCTTCGGGGCAATCTTGATTGAAGGTCCTAAATGGTGTGGTAAAACCACTACTGCCGAACAGTATGCAAAAAGTGTCATCAAGCTGCAAGATCCAGATATGCGCGATGAATATCTTGCAACGGCTGAGGCAAAACCCTCTCTACTGCTTAAAGGGGCCACACCTCGGCTGATTGACGAATGGCAGGATGCTCCAGTGTTGTGGGATACAGTTAGAACAATGGTGGACAAACGCCAGGAACAGGGTCAATTCATCCTGACAGGCTCGAACGCCGTGGATAAATCAAAGATTCTGCACTCGGGAAACAGCAGAATCTCAAAAATGCAGATGATTCCGATGAGCCTTTGGGAGTCTTGCGAGTCGAACGGCAAAATCTCTTTAAAGGATCTGTTCGACAATCCTGACTCCGACATCGATGGTATCGAATCGGATATGACTGTCGAACATTTGATATTCTGTGCTTGCCGTGGAGGTTGGCCAGGGACGATGAATATCAAAACAGATCGGGCAAGACTTCTGATAGCGAGAAACTATGTCAAAACGGTTTGCTCAGAAGATATAAGTAGGGTGGATGGTGTACTTCGCAACGAGTTGTTGGCTCGAACGATACTTCGCTCGTATGCCAGGAACATCTCAACAGTGGCAAAAAAAACGTCAATGATAGCGGATGTGGCAGCTTCGGGCGAGACTTCCTGCTCGGAACCCACATTTGATGACTATGTTACTGCACTACGGAAACTTTTTGTTATATGTGATGTAGAAGCTTGGTGTCCAGCCATTCGCAGCAAGACGGCCATTCGCAGCGGATTGAAGCGTGCGTTTGTTGACCCGTCGATTGCTGTGGCCGCTTTAGGATTGACGCCAGAGGCACTGATGGTGCAACTGAACACTTTCGGATTCATTTTCGAACAGATGTGCATCCGCGATCTAAAGGCTTACACACTTGATTTTGAAACACACCTGTCCTATTACCGCGACAGGTACAATTTAGAGGCTGACTGGGTGTTGCATTTGGGAGACGGGCGCTATGCGCTGATAGAATGCAAGCTCGGGAGCAAAGAAATAGAAGATGGGGCCAGGCATCTTGTAGAAATAAAAAATCTGATTCGCGAGCATAACAAACAAGAGCAGCAAGTTCCCATACGCGAACCCGACTTGATGATAGTTCTCACAGGGGGCAAAATGGCATATTCACGCCCCGATGGGGTTAAGATTATTCCGCTGGGATGCTTAAAGGATTAAAAAACGTGCCTACGCCAGTCGGGTGGCGCTTACGGTTACCAGTCCCGAGTTCCCCAAATCAAAAAAATTGTACTTTTGCTCCACCGTTTAATTCATAATTCTTAATTCATAATTCTTAATTCATAATTCTTAATTCATAATGAACCGTCTCATCCTCTCCGCCCTTATCGCCGCCATCCTGCTGGTGGCCTGCCGCACCGACCAGACTACCCTTTGGAAATCCGACCGGGTCTATCTCAACTCCGAGTTCGGGTGCGTGCATAACGCTTGGCAGTTCCGCTACGGCGGCCAATGGTACGCCGCCACCGTGCCGGGCAACATCCACGACGACCTGCTTGCCAACAAGCTGATTCCCGACCCGTTCTACGGCGACAACGAACAGAAGGTGCAGTGGGTCGCCGACAGCGTCTGGGAATACCGGCTGCTGTTTGATGGCAGCTGCGGCAGTGAGGGACCTTTCCCGCATAACGAGCTGGTTTTCGAGGGATTGGATACTTACGCGGAGGTCTATCTCAACGGCAAAAGGCTGACGGCGGTCTCAGGCGACTCGCTAACCGTCAACATGTTTCGAACCTGGCGATTTCTACTGCCAGATAACCTGAAAAAAAAAGGCAACGAACTGATTGTCAGGTTTCTGCCTACTGTCCCGTTCGACAGCATCGCGGCCTCCAAACTGCCATACAAGCTCCCCGACAACCGCGTCTTCACCCG
>ONHS01000002.1 GCA_900317715.1 uncultured Bacteroidales bacterium
ATCTTGGTCACCTGCTCGGGCTTGTAGCCGAGGGCCGCGAAGGCCTCCATATAGCTGCAGATGTCCTTGCCGGTGAAGGCCAATGAGTTTTCATCGGGCGCCTCCTCGGGCGTGCCGGCGGGAAGTCCTGTATCCACCAGAATCACCTCGCTGCCGGTGTCGATGAGGTAGTTTTGCAAGCTGCCGCGATAGCGGATGTTGCGGTCGAACTTGTCGGGGCCTTCTTCGCCGCCCATGACAAAAGGCTGGGTGTAGAAACCCTCTTTTCTGAATTTTACTGTTTTGATTTCCATTTGTTTATATTTTTTGATTAATTACCGTTTTTGTTATTCCGTCAACAATTCCCCCTCCGCCACCACCGTTGCAGTGCCGCCGACATAGATTGTTCCGTCAGTAGTGACGCGCGTGGCGACCACTGAAGGCCGCCCCATCGCCTCGCCTTGCAGGAAGGAGAAGTCGCCCGTCGGGGGGATGCACCCGTTCTGCTGGAGATAATGGGTCAACGAAGCATTGGCGGTGCCGGTGGCCGACTCCTCGGGAACGCCATACAGCGGTCCGAAATCGCGCACGTGGGCGGTGTGGCCGTCGTTGCCGAAAGCGAAGACGTGGAAGCTGACGGCGTTGTGTTTTTCCGTCACCGCGCTGATGGCGTTCATGTCAAGGGGAAGACGGTTGAGCGTTTCAACATCTTCAACCTGAATCATGAAGTCGGGCAAGCCGGTCGAGACAATCATCACCGGTAATGCCGGCGTATAGTCGCAAATACCAAGCGCACGATAAACCTCCTCTGTGTCCTCAATGGTTTTCAGAACTTCAGACGGGGTCATCTGCATCAACACCCGCGGTCCCGCCTCGACAGAGATGTCGCCGGCTTTTGCGTGACAGAGGTATCGGCCCGTGATGCCGAGCACCCGATGCATCAGGGCAAACGAGGCGATAGTGGCGTGTCCGCACAGCTCCACCTCGGCCATCGGGGTGAAGTAGCGGATGGTGAACTCCTTCTCGGAATCCCGTCTCACAAAGGCCGTCTCCGAATAGCGCAGCTCGGCGGCGATTTGCAGCATCAGCGTCTCGTTCGGGAAACTGTTCCCGTCGAGGAGCACCACCCCGGCGGGGTTCCCGCCGAAGGGCTGGTCGGTGAAAGCGTCAACGATGTAGTATTTCATATCTTGAACTTGTTTTATTGTCGTTTTTATTCGTTGGAAAAATGGGAAACTAATAGTCCAACAGCCGACCGTAATCGTTCCATTCGCCGAACATCTTTCCCTTTTTCGTCTCTTCGACAAGGTGGGCGAGGGCTTGCTGGTACATCTGTGTGTCTCGTTTCTTATAGAAGGCCACGTTGTAGGCGCGGATGCGCTGATACAGGGACGGGAAGGACTTGAACTTCGTCCACGCCCGCGCGGCCTTCAACGCAGCTTCCACGTCCTCGTCTATGCGGAAGCTGCGCGCGCCCATCGGGGGCAGCACCCGCCGCCCGGCATCGGTCATCCGGCCCAGCTTCTCCAACCGCCGCGCACGTTCCTTGTTCAGCTCCGACCAGGGACTGTTCCGCTTTCGTGGCGTGAAACACTGCATCAGCACCCCGTTGATGGGCTTCTGGCGGCTGTCGATCCACCCGAAGCAGAGCGCCTCCTCCACCGCGTCGAGATACCAGAAGGTATCATCGTCGGTGGGGCGACCGCGTTTCACACACACCCAACATGCTTTCTCTGTCGCATGGTGGGTTTCAAGCCACGTGCGAAACTCGTTCCGGGTACGTATGTCAAGGATGTTTTGTTCTTCCATAAGAAAGTGTTGGTGAGTGAATGTTGATGACTTCGTGTTAGTTATTTCATGTTAGTTATTTCATGTTGATGAGTGAATGTTAACACCTTATTCATATCGCTTGTTTTTTGAGTTTGCAAAGATAGTAAATTATCACTTTGAAAAATGCAATCTTTTTGTACTTTACCGCCGCAGCGACTTTGCCTTTGAGGAGTTTGCGCAGCTCGTACTCCAGTTTTGCGGCGGCGAAATTCGGTGTTGAGTGCCGGAAGTGCTGCACCAGCATACGGTTGCGCTGGTGTTTCTCAAGCAGTGCGATGCCTGTTTGGTAGTCTTTCCCGTTGGTGAGCCATTGTAGTATATCGTCCATATCTTCGTCTTTTGAGGCAAAGATAGGCGTTTATCAACGGAAGATATAGGACAAAGAAAAACGCGGTCGTGCTGTTTGACCGCGTTTTTCTATTTATTGCTGCTTTCTACAGAAAGAACTATGATAAAACTGTCCGCAGAGCGCGTTTACGTGAAATAAGGAATGTGAAATATATGACCAAAGCGTAAAGAAGAGGAGCGATGCCCACTAATGCATTAGCCATATAATCGAAAAAAGGAGAATGGTTAAACACCAAACAGTTATATATTGGGGCAGCGGGCAAAGTGCATACTAATACAGCATAAGAGAAAACCGACAGATTTGTGAACTTCCAGAGCAGTGCACCCGATACACCTATCAGGAACAATGCGACAGGAAAAGCATATATCCAGCCGCTTTTCCATCCTTTGTGCAGTACCAATGCCGGACCGATGCCACATATCAGTGCTGCTATGACACCAACAACCATAAATGTACTACCAGCGGCAAAAACATTGCTCTTTTCACCACCATCCATAATGCTCCATTTGGTTGTCAGCAGCATTATAAGGAATGCAAAGATGTTGAGCACCACATAGATTAGTGCGAATGTTCCGTAGAACGATTTTGTTTTGTTGGCAGGTGTTTCTAACTGTTCCATTGTCTGTTGTTTTTGGTTAACTGTTTGTTCCGGCCATTGTTGCGACCATACTTTACTCTAACGCTTCGTAGAGGAAATTATTATATTCGGGACAAACAAAAAGCCGTCACAAACTGCAACGGCTTTCAAAAATTAATCAATTACACGTATTGAAAAATGAATTTTTCGCTGATACTCTTTTGGGGCATCTTTTGCATATACCATTTGAACAAGACAGTATCCTACATTTTCAGCTTTAAAGCAGTAGCTATAAGTGGATAATCCGCCAAGGGTAATAGAGGTATCAGAAATGCTCATGGATGTGTCGGAACACGGTGAATTTTCAAGACAAACATTTCTTGTCATACTGATTATTTCTATTTTATCTGAATTGTTCCATTCCCAAGTCATATTCGCGGATGGATTTTCCACTAAGTTCAAACAGAAACTATCACCAACTTTAAGAACATAGTCTGCATCGTTTTCTTTATTACAAGATACATTTACACACATAATTATGCATGTGAATGTTATTAAGAAGGTTTTATTTTTCATAATTTGATTTTTTTAATTATAGAAACATAAATTGATTAATGTGGCTGCAAAAGTACATTTTTTTCAAACACGTGGCAATAAAAAAGCCGTCACAAACTGCAACGGCTTTCAAAAACGGATCAAACAACCGAAAATGCGATTTTGGGTTATGGGGTCACTTGGTCGTCAAGGTTGGTGGACTGGCCGATGAGGGAGTCCATCACGCCGGTATAGACCTGTGCGGTGGGGGTGTCATAGACAAAGGAGACTGTCGCGAAGGTTGGCAGGTCGTCGGGTCTGCCGGGCTCGGTAGCATCGGCTTGTATGTTGCCATTTGCCTCATTAATTCAAGAATCATGTCCGCACGCTCTATTTCATCCGAAGGTAATGCACATTCCAGTTCTTCTGATATATAAAGCAGCGCCTCTATCTTTGTGGCGATATAATAGGTTGCCGGTAATCGGTAGATGGATCTGCCCGACTCCAAAACGAACCGTTCACGCTTGCCAAATCCGGGACGGTACCATCTGTTGCCAAACGACTGGCTCTTTTCGTCCATCGACATCACATTCACTTTCTCGCCATTATAAATCCAGCGGCAGATGGGGGCGTCCGGTGTTTGGTCGTTTTGGAAATGTTTTTGGCGAAGTAATTCTTCAAAAGCGGCATGTTCAGAGTAGGAAGTGGAATTCACTACACAATCCACATCAATGGTGGTACGAGGTTCCGTAGCAGCTGGATCAGTAGCATACGCTCCGGCCATTGCACCACCAACATAAACAAGACATATTGCAAACCATGAATCAAAAATTCTTGCAAAGCCATTGTGTTGACATGTTTTTTGTTGCGGTCGACGAGTTGAACTTTCTTGCAACGCTCCAACCCCTCACTCACACTTGAAGCGCTCATTCTTAATGATTCTGCCAGCTTTCTACAAGACAAATGTTGTCCTGACGATGTCATTTTCTTCAATAAAATAACAATATCTTGTGGTTTCATAATATTATATATCAATCATTTATATTCAAACATTCGCTGTTCGCGAATCTCGAACAGCAACCGTGCAAAAACACAAAAAAACTTTGAAAGACAAGTATGATGAATGAATTACTTAACGCTTCAAAATAGGAAAAATGAAAATATGGGATTCGTTTTTGATCGTTGCATTTGATTGTTTTCAAAACAATTTAATGTTGTCCTCCGTTGCCCCACTTGTCGTCCAAAAAATTGTATCTTTGCCGCATGAAGAAACGATTGCCCATCATCATCGCTGTCGTCGCGCTTCTCGCCGCCACAGCCCACGCCCAAACCGTCTATCAGAAGGACCGGTGGGGCGCGAAACTGTATTTCATGCAGGAGAACACCATCCGGCAAAGAGACCGATGGGGAGAGCAACTGCTATGGTACGACGTGGCCTCCCGACAGGTGCGGCAGAAGGACCGTTGGGGACAACCGCTGCTCTATATCGACGGACAGACGGTGCGACAGAAGGACCGCTGGGGCGAACCCCTACTCTACTTCGATGGACAAACCATCCGACAAAAGAACCGTTGGGGTACGCCGCTCTACTACCTTGACGGACAAACCTTGCGGCAAAAAGACCGCTGGGGCGCGCCAGTCTATTATTTCGACTTCGTACCCACGATGTGGCAGATTGCGTGTCTGATTCTGTTGTGATGATGAGATACGATGTGGCGCGCTGAAACGCAAAATTTTGCGTCTCTACACCATGGGTTATCGTTCCCTTCTCTCAATCACCTCTTTTAATTTATACCGATCTCCGGTGGCGGGACCGATGGCGTTGATGAATTGGATATCGTAGCCGGGTGTTTCGGAACCCCAACGCTGGAATTCGCCGTTCTTGTCCACCTTTTTCACCACTTGGTCGTTATATTTGACAATCAGGTATTTGGCCAATTTATCCCAACGCTTCATCATCTTGTCAGCGTAGGCGATGCTCTTCTTGTTGAGGTAGTCGCGACGGTCTGTGGGGGTCATCTTCTCCACCGCCTTCAGCACGCTGTCTTGGTCGGCGAAATAGTAGTCCTCCAACTCGCGCTGGGCCTTGCGGAGGTCTTCGATCATCATCGAATAGCGCGGATAGACCATATTCGCCACCCAATTGTTCATCCAGAAAGCCGACTCGAAGAAAAATTCCGTGCGGGGGTTGTTCTCCGGACGGAAGCAGTCGGGCACCTGCGTGATGCAGCAGTAGAGCGGCACGTAGGCCACCATATCGGCATCATCACAGTTGAACCAGGTAACACCACCCACATCGTCAGGCAGCCACGAACGCATCTGACAGGTCATCGTAAATCCGCTCTGCTGCGTGGCGATAGGCCGCTCGCGGAAGTAGCTCACACCAGCAGTATCGCGGAAATGCATGGGGAGCGGACGGATCGGCATTCCCCACGGACCGGCGGTCATGTCGGCGGTCATGTCCAACGGGGTGTTCTCGAAATGGTCACGCATATCCTCCTGCAAATCGCGCAGGGTGAGCGGCGCGTCGGGCTTGATCCACAGCGGCAGATGATCGCACTTGTCGAACTCGCCGTTGAGATACGGCAGGTACTTGTCCATCTCGGCCTCGTCGTAGTGGTGGCGGAAGAAGCTCCACACGCGGGCATCAGCATAGCGCACATTCTCGAAATCGATGGGACAGTAGGCATCGCGGAAGGAGAAGTCCGCATCCTTGCCGCTAAAGTATCCCATTTCGCGGGCGAAACTGACGACATCTTCGGCATAAACGCACTCAACCTCAGGACGGGTGATGAACTGAAGGTGTTTGCTGCTAATGGATCTATAAGATTTTTTTGACGAGGTTTTGGGCGAATGATTATTCGCCCCTACCCCGTTTTCTTGCGGAAATTGGCGGATGCGGCTGAGGTTGGCGTGGGCGCAGATGCAGTCGTCGGGAATACGCAGGGCGACCCAGACGGCCCCTTTCCTACCCTTTCCCTTGCCGATGATCTCCATGATCCACGCCTCGTTGGGGTCGCAGATGGTAATGCTCTCGCCGGTGCTGTTGTATCCATATTCCGCCACTAACTCCGCCATGCATTTAATGGCTTCGCGGGCCGTGGAGGAGCGTTGTAGCGCAAGCCCCATCAGGGAGAAGTAGTCAAGCAGTCCTTCGCGGTTCTGAAGCTCAAGCCGCCCGTCGAAGGTGGTTTCCACGATGGTCACCTGCCGCTCGTTCATCAGCCCGACGATATTGTAGGTGTACTCCACCTGCGTCACGAACTGTCCCTCGTGCTGGGGTCCCCAGCCGTGGATGGCGATTTGCTCGCCTGGCGCATGCCTTCCCGCCGGACTATGGAACAGCGAGCCGGAGAATCCGAAACCGTCGCAGTTGTAGGTGCACATCACGCTGCCGTCCTTCGAGGCTTTCTTGCCGACGATGAGGTTGGTGCAGGCAACGGCAGGCATCAGCCCCGTCACGCAAGCCAGCAATATCATGATCAAATTCTTCATAATCAAGGGATTTATTGATTAAAAAAATATGCAGCAAAAATACATTATTTTGTCGAAAATAATCGTACTTTTGCCGCCAAAGTATAACTCATTAGTCTACGTCTAAGTCAGAATATCATGCAAGGTTTAGTGACGAAATCCACAGGAAGTTGGTACTCAGTGCTTAACGAGTCCACGGGCGAGCGGTTGGATTGCCGGTTGCGCGGACAATTCCGCATTCACGGCATCAAAAACACCAACCCTGTCATCGTGGGCGACCGTGTGGAGTACGACATCGAGAAGGACGGCACCGGGGTGATCACGCAAATCGCACCGCGCCAGAACTACATCGAGCGGAAATCCACTAACCTATCGAAAATCAGACACTTGATTGCCGCCAATATCGACTTGGCCTTTCTGGTCATCACGCTTCGGGAACCCCGCACGTCGTTAGGTTTCATCGACCGTTTCCTGGTGGCGGCAGAAGGTTTCCGCATCCCTGTATGCTTGGTATTCAACAAGATGGACCTTTACAACGAGGCGGAGAAGGCCGTGGTGGAGGAGCTGTCGGAACTCTATTCGCACATCGGCTATCAGGTGCTGCACACCTCCGTGGTGACGGGCATGGGCATTGACGAGCTTCGGGAGAAGATCAGCGGCAAAGTCTGCCTCTTCAGCGGTCACTCGGGCACGGGCAAATCCGCGATCATCAGCGCGATAGACCCGACGTTGAACCTGCGCACCGGCGACATCTCAAAAGTACATAACAAGGGAAAGCACACCACCACCTTCGCGGAGATGTTCCCGCTGGCCGGCGGCTACATGGTGGACACGCCCGGCATCAAAGAGTTCGGGCTGATACAATACTCCAAAGAGGAAATCCGCGACTATTTCCCGGAAATCCGGGCCTACAACAACCGCTGCAAGTTCGACGACTGCAGTCACACCCACGAGCCCGGCTGCCTCGTGCAGGAGGCTGTGGAAAACGGCGAAATTGCCCTCTCGCGCTATCTCAACTACATCGCCATATTGGAGGCGGACGACATGAAGTTGGCGGACTGGGAGCTGAGATAGTTAACAGTTAGCAGTTAGTAGTTAGCAGTTGAGGGGGCGATTAGGAGGCAAGTCTTTAAGCATTATAGATTTCGAATGAATGGTCGTCGTAGAAGAAGATGATTTTCTGCAGTTTTCTTTCCTGAACAGCATTCATATTCTTATCACGCTTCATCGGGGCGGGGGCGGGTTTCGTGCGGACGCGGGAAACCTGTTGCTGCACCGGCGCTGTCACTGGCTCAGGGGTAGGCATCGGTTGCGGACTCACTACCGTTTCAGCTGCGGCATTCATCACAGAAGGTTCCTCGGTCTGTTCGTAACGAGGCGCAACCACATCTTCCTCAGAATCGTCCTGAGGAACGTATTCGCCAAACAGATCAGCCTGCTGCATAATTTTTGAATTCTCAGCGGGATGTTGAGCGTTAACAGCCTCTTCAGAAGAAGGTTGTGAAGGCTGAACTTCTTGATTATCAGTACGGAACATATCACCCATACCCATAATCAACCATTCCGTTGATATTTCTGGAAATTTCGCAAGAATCTTACGAGCCACATCTAAACTCGGCTGATTCCTACCTGTTAACAAATGTGTCAACCCTGAACGGCTGATTCCAATTGTGTCCGCGAAAGTAGTGGTTGACAATTGTGAATAATCCATCACTTGTTTAATTCTATCTATCATATTTATACATTTAGATACAAACTATTCTACAAAAATAAATCATCGGCAAAAATACAAAAATTTTTCACATCACTTTGTTTCACATTTAGAATTTCTATTTTTATCCAAACAGACGACAATATTTCACAAATATAAACGGTATATTATCCAAAAAGAATACTGTTTTTATATGTGTAAAAATTGTTCATAACTACTTATATCTAAAAATTAAGTATTAATTGTAAATATTTGATTACAATATCATTGAGATTATTATCATAAAATTGAAATCAATTGTTGAAAACTATGGTTACCTATTTTAATTTCTACTATAAATATATTATATAAAATACATGGGAATCAGTTATTTATCATATATAAATATAATTAATTCTACCATATATGGATAACTGGGCTGATTACTACCATTTAGGTGTGAAACTGACTTTCCATCTGTAAAATAAAACAAACGTAAACACTCTATTACTTGTGACTTAATACAATTGTATCATTTTTGTTGTTATGAACTGTTGTGAAGTTTGTATATTTGTATCTACTTCGTATTTGTTAAGTATTATTTGATACATTTGTACTAATACCGCATATTGTATATTTGTGTACACTATAACATCTATCACAGTGAACCATTCGGTCAAAAACCCACATCTTCAAAAATCCAATATTTCCAGTCTGGGATAAAAAACTTTCCGAATATTGAATTCTGAACGCGATAAAAAGCTATTTTTGCCGCCGATTTCGGATAGGCCCTCCCCTACCCTTTTGATTGATAAATATTTAATGAGATGAAAGGAATCTATACCGTATTATTATTGATTTGTTCGAACGTGTTCATGACGTTTGCGTGGTACAGCCATTTGAAGTTGCAAAGCATTCCTTGGTTCAGCAAGCTGTCGTTGCCGTTGGTCATTCTTTTCAGCTGGGGCATCGCGCTGATCGAATACTGTTTCATGGTGCCCGCCAACCGCATTGGCTTCATCGACAACGGCGGACCTTTCAATCTCTGGCAGCTCAAGGTGATTCAGGAGTTCCTCTCGCTGACCATCTTCACTGTCTTCATGCTCATCTTCTTCAAAGACCAAACCTTCACGGTGAATCATTTCATCGGATTCTGCTTTTTGGTGCTGGCGGTGTATTTTATCTTTAAGAAGTAGAAGGGGCGATAAAGAAACGATGATGGGGTGAGATGAGGAGATGATTTGTGATTTATGACGTGTGACGTGTGACTGATGCTGAAATGAAGAACAACCCTTTACTTTTAACCTGAAACTTGAAACTTGAAACTTTGAACTTTGAACCTTGAACTTTGAACTCCTTTAACCTTCTACCCCTTTAACCTGAAACTTTGAACCTTGAACTTTGAACTCCTTTAACCTCTAAACCCTAAACCCTAAACCCTAAACTCTAAACCCTAAACTCTAAACCCTAAACTCTAAACCCTAAACTCTAAACCCTAAACTCTAAACCCTAAACTCTAAACTCTAAACCCTAAACTCTAAACCCTAAACCCTCAACCACTTACCACCTGAAAACACCTCAATCCACTGATTAGCAAACCCTTACATCTGAATTCATTTTTTTACGGCAAAAACTGTCTTCCTGAACAATATTCTTAACTATGTTTCGTTAATGATACATATTAAGATTGTTTCATAAAAGCGTATTGCCGATGAATAAATATTCTACACCTGTTATCAAGAAAACGACCAAAAAGGAAAAACCATCGAGGAAAATCATCAAAAATATCCTCAATTATTCCCAATCGTTGAGTGTCATTGCCGGACTTGCGGCGCAACCTTTCCTGTTCATCAACAACTAAACAGAAGAGAACGGGGATTTCATGCAGCACCGTGCCGTAATCGGTTTGGGCAGTAACAAGGGGAACCGGGCGTTCTACCTTCAGTTTTCCATTCGCCTGATTGAATGGGAGGCGGGACGTGTTGTGCAAGCCTCTTCCGTGATAGAGACGCCCTCTTGGGGGTTCGAGTCTGCCCCCTTCCTGAACCAGGTGGTGGTGGTGGAGACGGCTATGTCGCCGCTGGAGTTGCTGGATGCACTGCAAGCCATCGAACGTAAGTTGGGGCGCACGCAGAAGAGCACCGTGGTGGACGGAAAGCCTGTCTATCACGACCGCACCATCGATCTGGACATTCTGGACTACGACCGCATGCCCTATCATGACGACCGACTCACACTTCCGCACCCGCACATTGCCGAGCGCGAATTTGTGTTGGCCCCCTTGCGCGAACTAAACATTAACCTGACAGATAATCATGAAGATACCATATAATTATGTGGTGGTGGAAGGCAGTATCGGGGCGGGCAAGACGACCCTCTCCACGATGCTCGCCAACGACTTCAACGCCGAATTGGTGCTGGAGCGTTTCGCCGACAACCCTTTCTTGGAGAAATTCTACAAAGATCCCGAGCATTATGCTTTCCCCGTGGAGATGACCTTCCTCATGGACCGCTACCAACAGCTCAAGAACTTGCTCACCGCCCGCGACCTCTTCACCGACTTCGTCATCGGGGACTATTTCATCGACAAATGTCTGCTTTTCTCCAAAAACAACCTTTCCAAAGACGAATTTTCGCTTTTCAAAACCGTTTTCGACACGATATCCGGATTTTTGCCCAAACCTGACTTGATCCTCTATCTTTACACGAAACCCGACAGACTGCTCAAACAGATTGCCAAGCGGAATCGTTCCTTCGAAAAGGACATCACGGCAGAATATCTCACAGACATACAAGAAAAATATCTCACCTATTTCCGCGAAAATCAACAAATTCCCATTCTTCTTGTAGATACGGAAAACGTGGATTTTGTTGAGAACAATCTTGATTATCAACGTTTTAAAGAACTGATTAACACTCAGTTCGAGGCGGGTATTCACCGGATACTATTTTAATTCACATTTTTTTCTTGAAAATTATTTTCAAAAAGAGAGATTTGTTGTCATTTTTTTACTACTTTTGCACGTAATTTTAGAATTGGAATAATAAACAAAAAAGTTATATAACAGTATGAAAATTAGAAGGTTATTTTCTATCCTGATGGCGATTGTGGTGGTCATTCTGGCTATCTTCGCCGCGCGTAGTATCATGCGCCCCGAAAAATTTAAAACCGTTTACGAACTCCGTAAGGAAGCGAACGTGCAGAATCTGCTCGCCATCCGCAGTGCGCAGGCTGTTTACAAGAATGTCCATAAAGTCTATGCTTCAAACATTGACACCTTGATGGAATTCGTCAAGAACGGTACTGTGCAAATTGAGAAAAACGTGGGTAACTTCCCCGATACCATGAGTGAAGCTGAGGCTTTCAAGTTGGGTCTCATCCACAAGGAAATCGTGACAGTGCCCGCTATTGAGAAGATTCTTGACATCGACAAGAAGATCCCTGCGGAAAACTTCAAGCATTTCCAGTACATTCCTTTCTCAAACAAGGAAATGAAATACCAAATCCAAGTTGACTCTCTCTCCAGCAAGACCTACACCATTCCGGTTTACCGTATCGATGTAAGCATGGACGAGCTGCTTTGCAACATGGACAAATCCATCAATCCCGAGAACGCCGGTCCTCTGACCCGTCTCTGGAACAAGATTTTCTACAACGACCTGGAATCCGAAACCCAGTACCGCTCCCAATATGAGCCCATCTACATGGGTTCTCTGACGGAGGCCAACACTGCCGGCAGCTGGGAATAATCCTGCCTATGAACACTGTTTTTCAACAATATTACGAGAAATCCATTCGCATTGCGCCGGATGGATTTTCGTTTTTTAAGCAAGACGGTAAGCGATTGATTTGCAAATCCTTCCCGCGTTCATCGGATGCGCTCCTCTCTACCGAAGCACCCGCCTTTTTCGGGACTGAAGATACGGTGACGGTCATTGCGGCGCATCATATACCGATGCTGATTCCGAGCGAAATTCACGATCCCGAGAAGAATTCCGCCTATCTGCAGCTGCAATTCGACACTTCGCAGTTGGGCGCAACCTTCACGGACACCACGGGACAGTACCGTTCCGTATATTTCCTCACGAAGAATGAGAACGACACGATCGGTCGGCTGCCTTTCCGCTGCCAAGTGGTGGCGGAGACCTCCCTACTCTACCGATTCTTGTCAGAAAACACCACTGAACCGTCGATGTTCGTGTCTGTGAACCAGGAATTCATCGATATTTTGGCTGTTCAGAAGAGCGAAATCGTCTTTATGAACCGCTTCCATCTGGTCGAGCCGTCCGACACGCTGTGCTACCTATATAATATAATGAAGCAGTTCAACCTGCGGCAGCCGGAACTCTACCTGCATTTCTTCGCCGAGGAGGACAAGAAGCTTATCCAGTTGCTCAAACAATATTCATTTAAGACTAACATCCTGTAGGAATGAGAATTATCAGTGGAAAAAACCGAGGCCGACACATCGTGGCGCCGAGCAATCTGCCGGTGCGCCCGACCATGGACATGGGCAAGGAGAGCCTCTTCAATATCCTGAACAACTACTTCTATTTGGACAATGTGCGGGTGCTGGACCTCTTCTCCGGTACAGGCAACATCACCTACGAATTCGCCTCCAGAGGGGCGATTTCCGTAGTGGCTGTAGATGAGAATCTGCTGTGTACCAAGTTTATACAGAAGACCATCGACATGCTGAAATACAACGACCAAGTGACTGTGATTCGGCAGGACGCCTTTGCCTATACCGCCGCATGCAGACAGAAATTCAACATCATCTTCGCCGATCCGCCGTACGATTTGCCTGATATTGAGAAGATTATTGACAATGTGTTTGAACATGAGCTGTTACTTCCTGACGGTTGGTTGGTGATGGAACATTCCATCGCGCACGATTTCTCCCAACATCCTAAATTTTACGACCATCGTCGCTACGGAAAGCTGCATTTCTCCTTTTTCGTGAACATGTCTGAAGAAGAAAGCGAGGAGACGGATGGAGAATGAGAAACGCTATCTGATTGTAGGATTGGGAAATGCTGAGCAGCAATATGCCGGCACGCGCCACAATTACGGTTTCGAGGTAGCCAATGCTGTAGCCGCTGAATTCAAAACCACCTTCAAGAGCGACCGTTTGGCCTACGTAGCACGCGCCACTTTCAAAGGACGGGAGCTGGTGATCATCATGCCCACCACCTACATGAACCTCAGTGGAAAGGCTGTAAAATACTGGCTGGCAGAAGAAAACGTTTCCGTTGACCATTGTCTGGTCATCTACGACGACATCGACTTGCCTTTGGGCATCTTCAAGATGAAGCCCAAAGGTGGAGGCGGCACCCACAACGGTATCGGCAACATCATTGAGACGTTAGAGCGCACCGACATCCCGCGTATGCGTTGCGGTATCGGCAAAGACTACGCCCAGGGTTACCAGGTAGATTATGTGTTAGGACGCTTCTCCTCCGAGGAACTGAAGCTGGTGGAGCCCTGCATCAAACGCGCCGTCAGTGCCGTCAAATCCTTCGTCACCGTGGGCATGCAACTCACCATGAACCAGTTCAACACGAAGGAGACAGCGTTGGCGAAGACGTTGGAAGCGGAGGATGTTTAGCTGTTGGCTGTTAGCTATTGGCTGTTGGCTTTGGGTCGTGCACTGGCGAGGAACGGAAGCTTCGTAACGACTTGGAACTTGGAACCTGAAACTTGAAACTTAGACATAGACATAGACTTAAACTTAAAACATAAACTGTAAACCGTAAACCGTAAACCATTCTAAACATGCGTAAAACATTGATTTTCACCTGGATACTTTTAAGTACTTTTGCATTGAAGGCGCAGAACTGGTACCAAATCGGGTTCAAGATTTCCTCGAAGGTACCTTTGGTGCGCAGTTATTCGGACATAGACTATGCTTCATCGATACGGTCGTTGCAGTTTGGCGGATTTTTCCGGGCTGGCAAGTACGTCTATGGTGAAGTCGGCATTGGATACGAATATTTCAAGGGCAACTACATCCACACCACCCCCGACAACGAAACGATGGAGGATTTGGTGGAGTGTCGGTACCTGGTCATCCCCATCAAAGCGGTCGGCGACGTGCCCATCAACAAAACCTTCTCGTTTTTGCCCTACATCGGCGTTTTGTACAACCCCTTATTGAAGGTTACTGACAACACGTTGGGATACAGTAAGGAGAACATCGAGAATCACTGGACGCAGTTCACCACGGGCTTCGATTTCCGGTTGAAATTCGTGACGGTAGGTATCGATTATCGTCTTTCTTTCCAACATTTCTTCCAAAACAAAGAAGGTCGTCTGCCCCAATTCATCGGATTCAATGTCGGCGTCATATTCTAACTGTCTTATTCACAGAACACTAAGCAATCACACTTTTTCTATAGGAGAAATCAAAAAAAAGTGTATTTTTGCAGCGTCATTTTGACAGGGAGCTTAGCTCAGTTGGTTTAGAGCATCTGCCTTACAAGCAGAGGGTCACTAGTTCGAATCTAGTAGTTCCCACAAACATGTAGAGACGCAAAATTTGCGTCTCTTTTTTTTGTCGCACAGGAAAACACAGAAGCGTTACTTTTCGGCCTTTGGACCAGAACGACTACCGTCATAGGATTTGGCGATTCTGTTTCCCAGGTTCGTTGCCCATTTCTCGCAATAGAGCCAATAATATGACAATCCGCGGCGCTCTCTAAGTCTATCGAAAAACGGCAATGATGCCCAGATAAAAGAGGGAATCCCGATGACGAGCAGGAACAGCGGACCGAGCATTAGCGACTGGATGGTGTGCCCGTATTCGTGAAGCAGGATTTTTTGTTGGAATGGGTTCATCTTCACGTCTTCGGAGCGTCCTGTTGGTTTCTGGTTCGCGACAAACACAAACATGCCGCATCCCAAGCTGTCGGGTCTATTCCAAAGCGTCACCACCGCCGTCCGAAAGATCTTATGCGGCCTTCTGATACAAATCAGGAAGATGACGAGTCCCAGGAGGTTTTGCAGCACGCCCCAAGTCCACTGGATGAGGGTGAAAAAAAGGAAGTAAATCGGTTTGAGAGGTGTGATTTTCATTCTACCACATTTCTTTCGCTTCTAACGCTATCCGCTTCCCGTGTCCATCAGATACCAACCTTTGATCTCCGTTCCACCAACCATCGTTTCCACCCAAATCTTAGATCATTCATCGTTTTTCATCGCCCATTCATCGTCCTTCATCGATTCCTCTTCCCCTACATCCTAATCTTCTTGAACATCCGGTTCCACCGCACCTTGCCCTTGTCGCTCCAAGTCTTGAACTTGTCGAGGGAGAGCCAAACGATAGAGGCTTTGCCTACGATGTGGTCCTCAGGGACAAAGCCCCAAAAACGGGAGTCGGCACTGTTGTGGCGGTTGTCGCCCATCATGAAGTAGTAGTCCATCGCGAAGGTGTATTTGGTGGCCACCTGACCGTCAATCAACACTTTGCCGTCTTTCACCTGCAAATCGTGACCTTCGTAGTTGTGGATGATCTTGTCGTATAACGCGATGTTTTCAGGCGAAATCTCCACTGTCATACCCTTCTGCGGGATGGTGAGCGGTCCGAAGAAATCCTTGTTCCACTTGTAGTTGCTGTCGTGCGGGAAAATATCGGGACTGTAAACGCCCTCTTCCTCACCCAAAATCTGCACTTCGTAGCCTTTCTTCTCGATTGCCTGTCGCTGTTCGCTGTTCAACATGGCCACAAAACGGTTGATATCGATCTGCTGGAAGTCCTCTTCGTTGAGATTCAGATTCTTGCGCTCTTTCTTGGAAAGCTGCAATCCAGAAGGATGCGAAATCAGGCAGGCATATTGGATACGATCGGGGTTAGTGACCGCCTGACCGTTGATATAAACCTGACGGTCAATAATTTGCAGTTTGTCGCCAGGCGTTCCGATACAACGTTTCACGTAGTTTTCGCGCTTATCGACAGGGCGGTCGAGGATCTTGTACTCGCTCCATACCACCGCCCTACCCTTTCCGGGCGTGTAGGCACCGGGGTATTTCATGCGCAGTTGCTGGATGTACTCGGGTGGATAATGGCGGAAGAGGTTGGCCTTCTCCGCATCGCTGGCGTTCGGGTTGAAGATCGCCTCATACTCGCGCACGATGGCATAGTAGCTCTCCGCCTGACGTTCCGCCACCACCGTATCACCGTCGGGATAGTTGAAGACCACCACGTCGTTGCGTTTCACCGGATTGAGGGCTTTCGAGCGGATATAGGGCAGCTTGATGATTTCCGAATAGGATTTTGCAGACTGGGTCAGCGGCAGCTTGTTATGGATAAACGGTACTGCCACCGGCGTTTGCGGTACGCGCACTCCGTATGCGATTTTGCTCACCGAAAGGAAGTCGCCCACCATGAGGGAACTCTCCATGGAAGAGGTCGGGATGGTGTAGAGCTCGAACCAGCAGGCGCGAATGATGTAGGCGGCGGCCACCGCGAAAATCAACGCATCGCCCCAAGAACGCGCGGAGGTCTTCTTCGGACGCTCCAAATTCTCAGGCGTAATATACTGTTCCTTCGGTGAAAAGCCCAGATAAGGCAGGTAGAACGGGAAGAAGAAGGTGCCTAAAATCAGCGGCACATAGCTGTATTTGTTGAACTGGCGGATGGTCTCCCAAACCATGTAATAGAACATGAAGATGCCCAAATACGGGATCAGGAACAGCAGCATCCACCACCATTTCTTGCCAATAACAACTTTAATCCACAACCAGATGTTGTAGAACGGGATGAGCGAAAGCCACGGTTTCAGTCCGACTTTCTTGAAAATGCCCCACATTCCGACTTGCCAGCCGATGAAGGAGACGATGAGGATGACGATTAAGGCGGTTTTAGATATGAACATGTTTCTAATGATGAATGATGAATGATAAATGAAGAATAAGAACTACTAACTGCTAACTATTCAGTGTCTGTTCAAACGGATATACGCCGGCAGGCTGCTCCACCAGCCATTCGGCAGCGCGGACGGCGCCGAGGGCGAAGCCTTCGCGGCCGTGGGCGGTGTGCGTGATCTCGATGTCGTCTTCGGGTGAGTGCCACACAATCTTATGGGTGCCGGGCACTTCGCCTTCGCGGATGGCGGTGATGGGCACCACGTTCGTATGGTCGCAGGGAGTCAATTTCCACTCTTTCAGCGCGTTCACCTCGTTGATAATGTCTTGCGCGAGATGGATGGCGGTGCCGCTGGGCGCATCCTTCTTGTGGATGTGGTGCGTCTCTTCCATTGACACTTCGTAACGATCCTGCGCATTCATCAGCTGCGCCAACAACTTATTGATTCTGAAGAAGATGTTGACTCCAATGCTGAAGTTGGCACTATAGACGAGCTTGCCGCCCGAAACGGCACATTTCTCCTTTATTTCGTCCAAACGGTCGAGCCATCCGGTGGTGCCGACCACTATCGGGACTTTCGCCTCGAACGCACAGAGCATATTCGGCACAGCAGTCTTCGGTTCTGAGAAATCAATGGCCACCTCCGCGGTCCGGAACTCACGGTCCAGGCGATGCCAATCCTCCTCGTTGTCGATAATGGCCACGATCTCATGCCGCCGTTCTTGCAGCACTTTCTCCACGATGTGGCCCATTTTTCCGTATCCTAATATGGCGACTTTCATTTCGATTCTGTAATGATTTCTATTTTTTATATTATTGAGACGCAACATTTTGCGTCTCTACAACGGTACCTTTCGTTGTAATATCCTTTATTATTGTCCTAATGCCCGTTTCACGGCCTTCTCCACCTCCTCGCCACGCAAATCGCGTGCCAAAATCTTGCCGTCTTTGCCGATGAGCAGGATTTGTGGGATGCCGTCCACGCCGTAGGTGTCTGTGGCGTTGCGCGTTGCATCCGTCAACTGCGTCCACACCATCTTCATGTCCTTGATGGCTTTCGCTTGAGCATCGGATTTGTCCCAAACGTTCAGGCTAATCAACACAAAGTCCTTATTGTTTCCGTATTTCTCATGAATCTTGGCCAGATTGGGGATTTCACGACGACAAGGTCCACACCAGGAAGCCCAGAAGTCGATGAGCGCCACCTTGCCTTTGATCACCTTGCTCAGCTTGATCGGTTTCCCCGTTTTGTAGTCGGTCAAATCTAAATCGATAAACTGCTTGCCGGGAGCCGTGTGACTCACCTTTTCCATAGCCGCCAGCTTCGTCTTCAGCGTCTGGTAGGAGGTCACCACTGGCACAGCACCTTCCAGCATTTTGAGCACCGTTTCATAATCTAGTTCCTCATCATAATTGAGCAAATCCTCCAACACAAAGGCGCTAAAAGCATTGGTCTTATTCTCTTCAAACGTGTTCCGCATCATGGAAAACAGATTCTCCACCGTCTTTTCCATCTTATCGCTCAGTTCCTTGCGCACATCTTCCGGCGCATTGATGCTTTCGCCAAGTTGCGTATAATAGGCATTTATCACGCTGATTTCATAATTGCTCGTTTTCAAGTATTCATACAAGCGGTCGTTCAACGGAGTGCCGGAGAGCGAATCGGTCAACAAATCGGCATAGATATCCCCCGGTTCACCCACAATGCGCAGATAATAGTAGCTGCGTGGGTTGTTGTTCTGCGGATCCGTCTTCAACATCCCTACAAACGGTTCGCTCAATGTAATATCAAAAGCAAACGTGCTGTCCACTATCTTCGTGGTAGCCAGCGGTTTGCCCGTATTCATGTTGATCACGGTGATGGACTTGTTCTGCAGCTCGGGCACGGCCACACGGCCTGTGATATGGCAGTTCTGCGCCATTAGGCCAGCAGACAAGAGGGTTAACACCAACGTGGATAAGATGTAACGAATGGAGGTTTGGGGCATTTTGGGTTAAGGGTTAAAGTTTAATGTTTAATGTTTAAGGGTTAAGGGTTAAGGGTTAGTCAATGTCAAAGTTCAAAGTTCAATGTTCAAAGTTCAAAGTTCAAAGTTCAAAGTTTATCTAAAGTTCATCACGAGGGTGACTCCATACGAGGGAGAGGTGCGGATGGGAGTCGGGAGGACCGTCGGGCTCCATTGGAACGAGAGGTCGTCGGAGACATCGAAGTAGTATAGGTGGGCATCGACCATCGCATCGATGAAGTTCAGGGTATAGACGATAGCGGTGGCGGCGATGGCGATTTCCATGTTCCGCTGCGCTTCCTGCTTCATCGAGAGGATGTTTTCGTTGGGGATGTCGGCCAAGCCAGGGATCAGCAGCTCCGTATGCCCATCGCGACGGTTGATAAACTCATTGCGATAGAGTATCATTTCAGAAGCATAACGGCATACAAAATAGCTGGAGACCTCCAACAAGCCGTAGATAATGGGAACTTTCCAGTATTTTTTGTTGTAAATCTGACCGCCGCCAGGGATGATGGAATAGAGCATAGCCGCTGTAGGACTATGCGTGGAAACACGAAGCGAGTCGCGAGTTTTCACCCGCGACTCATTCTTCGTCGTTATCTCTTGGGAATAGAGAGACAGACTCATACAGAGCAATATAACACCGCATAGAATCTGTTTCGTATATCTCATATTTCAAAATAATTGCATCGTATTAACGCTCAAACCGTCAATTTATTGCAACAGTTCCAACAATCGTTTCAACTCGTCGTCGGAAGCAAACGGAATCTGGATAGCGCCTTTACCGGAGATGTCCTTCTTGATATCAACTTTGGCGTTCAAACGTTTGGAAATAGCCGTCTGGGCGTTGCGCACTTCATCCGACAAGGTAATCTTTACTTTGGATTTCTTATTACGAGCCCCTTCCAGCATCTTCTTCACCAACGACTCGGTTTGTCTGACAGAAAGCTGCTCATTCACAATCTGTTGCACCAATTTAGCTTGTGCCGTTTCGTCTTCCACCACCACTAATGCGCGGGCGTGTCCCATGGAGATCTGGTTATCGCGCACAGCCACCTGCACGGGTGTGGAGAGTTTGAGCAGACGTAAGTAATTGGATATGGTCGTGTTGGTCTTACCCACTTTGGAACCCAGCTCCTCTTGGGTGAAATGGCACTCATCCATGAGCATTTGGTAGCTGAGAGCGATTTCGATGGCGTTCAGGTCGGCACGCTGAATGTTCTCCACCAATGCCATCTGCAACGAAAGCGCATCATCGACGGTACGCACAAACGCGGGAATTTCCGTCAAACCAGCCATTTGTGCGGCGCGGAAACGACGTTCGCCTGAAATCAGCTGATACTTGCCGTTGCCCACAGGGCGCACGGTCACCGGTTGGATCAGTCCGTAGGTCTTGATGGACTGCGCCAATTCCTGCAACGACTCCTCGTCAAACTTCGTGCGCGGCTGATACGGGTTTGCCTCAATGCTGGCCACGTGGATGTTCGTATTGCCGCTCACCACTTGGGCGTTCTCCGCACGGGTGGGGATTTCCATATTCCCGAGCATGGCGCCCAATCCTCTTCCTAATGGTTTATCATTCTTTGGCATGATGTTTATTTTTATTTTCCTAGGGCTCGCTGCGCTCGCCCTAGGCTGACATAGGTCGCCCTTACAGGGCTTTACTGAATGTACTACCCTAACAACTACTAACTGCTAACGGCTAACTATACCGTGTATCCGTTCTTCAACAAAAACTCCTTCGCGAGGTTCATGTAATTGACGTGGCCGATGGACTTGATGTCATAGACGGCGATCGGGACGCCATAGCTGGGAGCCTCGCTCAGTCGCACTGTGCGATTGATGACGGTGTCGAAGACGATGTCTCGACAATGGAAGCGCACGTCCTCAAAGACCGCGTTGGCCGACTTGAAACGGTTGGTGTACATGGTCATGAGGATGCCCTCGATGGAGAGATTCGGGTTCATATTGGACTGCACAATACGCACTGTATTAAGCAGTTTTCCGAGTCCTTCGAGTGCGAAATACTCGCACTGCACGGGGATGATAACCGAGTCGGCAGCCACCAAGGCGTTGAGGGTCACCAGTCCGAGCGACGGCGCACAGTCAATGAAGATGAAGTCGTAGTCGTTCTTGATGTCGGCGACAGCATCCTTCATGCGGTACTCGCGGCGGTCGTAGGAAATCATCTCGATTTCGGCACCGACCAGATGGATAGTGGCGGGCATGAGGTAAAGGTTCGGGGTTTTGGTTTCCACCACAGCCTCCGAAGCCATCTTGCCGTTCACGATGCAATCGTAAATGCTGACGGTATTGTCATCGGGATAGACACCCACGCCGCTGGAAGCGTTACCCTGCGGGTCGGCGTCAATCAGCAATACACGAAAATCCAGCAACGCCAACGACGCCGCCAGATTCACAGCGGTGGTGGTCTTCCCCACCCCGCCCTTCTGATTTACAATGGCAACAATTTTCCCCATTATAATGAAAGGTCTATATCGTCAAACATGTTTCCGAGATCCATGTCCTCTTCTGATTTCTCAAAGCGGTCGTTTTCGAAGAAAGTATCTTCCGGAACCGTACCATTCTCGATGAAATCAATCACGCCTGCCAACGCATTCTTGAACTTCTCAAAGTCCTCTTTATAGAGGAAAATCTTATGCTTTTCATAGAAGAAGTTGCCGTTGTCAGCATTGAACTTGCGCTTGCTCTCCGTAATCGTGAGATACATCTCTTCATTTCTACTTTTCTTGACATCGAAGAAATAGGTTCTTTTTCCAGCCTTAATCGCGCGCGAGAGCACTTCGTTTTTGTCTTGATTTTCCATATTCACTGATACTTTTATTTATTCTATTCAAACCGCAAAAGTACGGATTTTTTGTTACAATAGATGAATTATTTTAAATTATTTTCTTTTTTCAACTTGCTTTTGCTGCTTAACACGCTGTTGCTGTTGTTGTTGCTGCTGTTTCAGCATCTGCTGTTGCTGTTTTTGCAACTGTTCCATCTTGAGTTGCCACTTGGATTTCTTCACCGGCTTCTTCATATTTTCCTGCAATGAAGCACGCAACTTATCCTCGTCGATGGCCTTGCGGAAGATGAACATCTGCAAGAAGGTCAACAAGTTGAACAACAGATAGTAATACGTCAGAGCGGAGGAGAAGTTGTTGAACATGAAGAGGAACATGATCGGCATCATATACATCATGATGTTCATCATGCGCTGCTGGTCCTTGTTGCCCTGCGTGGGAGCCATCAACTTCTGGTTCAGCCAAGTATAGACAATCGTGGCGATGGTCATCAAGATGGTGAACAAGCTGACATGGTCGCCGTAAAGCGGTATGGGATGGCTGAAATCCCAGATGGAGTCGTAAGTGGAAAGGTCTTCCGCCCACAGGAAGGACTGTTGTCTCAACTCGTATGCGGAGGGGAAGAAACGGTACATGGCGATGAGGATCGGCATCTGCAGCAACATCGGCAGACAGCCGCCGGCAGGTTTCACGCCCGCGCTCCGATAGAGCGACATCGTGGCCTGCTGTTTCTTCATCATATCCTCCTCTTTCGGATACTTTTCGTTGATAGCCTCAATTTCAGGCTTCAACGCACGCATCTTGGCGGATGACATGTAGGTCTTGTAACTCACTGGCAACACCACAATCTTGATGAAGATAGTGAGTATCAAGATGATAAGGCCGTAACTCAAGCCATAGGCCTCCAACCAGTTGAAGACCGGGATAATCACGAAGCGGTTGATCCACTGCAAGAGGAAGAAGCCCCAACCCAGCGGCACCTGACGTTCCAGCTTCTGGTCGTAGCCTTTCAACAGACGGTATTGGTTCGGACCCACGAACATGTACATGTCGAAGTGGCCTTTATTGAGATCAGCCATCTCGAAATCCAAAGCCGCAGAACAATCCTTCAGCACTTTCGATTCGCTCTTCTCGGGCACCTGCACTTCCAAAGAACCTGACGTAAAGGCCTGATCCTTAGTCACCAAGCAGGTAGTAAAGAACTGTTGCTTGAAGGCGACCCATTTCAGAGGTGAGGTAAAGTCGCGTTGGTCGGGCTTGCGCTCGTCCAGGTTGCCCACTTCATCACCGTTGTCCATATAATATATAGATGTGATGTTCTTCTCATAGTCGTAGTTCTTCTCCACGCACTTCGGCTGCGCATCCCACTGGAGTGTGAAGCTGCGTCTGTTCGGGTAGAGATACGATTCCATGTTGACCAAATTGATCTCATAATCAAAATGAAAATCATCAGGATAGAAGGTGTACAAATATTCAATGTACGATTTTTGGTCCAGCACCTGACATTGGGTGGAATCGGACTGAGCGTTGGGATAGATGCGCAAGGAAAGTTTGTTATGTTTCTCATCCACAACCAGTTCGTCCACATTCGCCACGAAGTAGCAGTCGGCGGTGGAGATTTCGGTTTGGTCGCGAAGCATCAGTTTCAGGGCCATCTCGTTGGTTCCGCCTTCATAAATCACCAAGGGAATCTTCGCAGAATCCTTCGGGGTGTAGCGATAGATGTCCTTCATTTCGACCAACTTGAGATAACCGCCCTTCTTGCTGAAGTGGTAGTAAGCCTTGTTGGTTTCCACGATATAGTCGCCATCCTCGCCCACCTGCGCGTTAGAGAAGCGTTGCGCGGGCGTGAGCGCCGTGTTGACGGGCGTTTGGGTGCTTTGAGTGGTATCCGAAGGAGCATCAAGGGCGAGGGTTTTCGCGGCTTCCTCCGCCTCTTTCTCCATTTCTTCCGCGATCTGCGCCTCTTGCGCAGCCCGTTGCTTTTTCACTTGAGAAGTCTGATAGAAGCTAAAGCCCAAAAACAGGGCGAAAATCAGCAACAGACCAATAACTGTATTCTTATCCATTTTCTAATTTTAAATTGGCGGCAAAAATACAAAAAAAATGGTTATGAGACGCACGTCAATGCGTCTCTGCTGCGTGCAAAGAGACCCCCTTTACAACGTGTAGAGACGCATGAGCGTGCGCCCCTACTATGACAAAAGCTTTATTATCTGAATTCAAACAGATTGGTGAACCCCGTCACCGTGAAAATTTTGATAAGATTCTGGTTTGAGCAGACGATGGACACCTTATGGCCGCGAGGCTTGGCTTCCTTAAGAATGCTGAGGAAAATGCGGAGACCGCTGGAGGAGATATAATCCAATTTCTCGCAGTCAAGTACAATATCCTTGTCCACGTCAAGGATCGGTTGAATCTCTTTCTCCGTTTGGGGAGAGGCGGCGGTGTCCAAACGGCCTTCAAAGAAGACCACAATCTCGTCGTTCTGTTCTTTAATGGTGGTTTTCATTTTTATTGATAATTTTAATTTATTTTTTTCACAAGTGTAAGTATATTTTTCCCGTCCGTATGCTGATAGGTCACGGTGTCCATAAACTGCCGAACCAGGAGAATTCCCAATCCGCCGATGGACCGTTCCTCGGCCGGAAGGTTAATGTCGGGATCCTCCTTGCCAGTGGGGTCGAAAGGGCTCCCGCGGTCGGCGATGGTGATGGTAAGCAGTCCGTCGGCCATGGAGGCGTCAATCCACACCTCGCCGACAGTGCCTTCCGGATAGGCGTAGTTCATCACATTGACCACAGCTTCCTCCACGGCCAGGTTGATATTCATAGACATCTCCATATCCATAGCGTTCTCTTCGCAGATGGTGTCGATGAATGTCGCCAACAAGGGGACCTCCTGAACATCGTTGTGCAAAGTGAGCGTGTATTCCATAGCGTTTATTTGGATGCTTTGGTGTAACGGATTGCCAGCATGGTGAGGTCGTCACTCTGTTCCGTGCCAGATTCAAAATCTTGTATCACCTCTGAGATATGATCTATGAGGTTGCGAGGAGTGGCATCGGCCATTTTCTTCAATTCGGCAAGCATGCGTTCTTCGCCAAACTGGTCGTGGGTGGTGTTTTCAGCCTCTGTGAGGCCATCGGTGTAGAGGAATATGGTGGAGTCAAGACCCACATGGGTTTCCTGGCGGGTGTACGTCCATTCCATGACCCCAAGCGGGATATTGGAATCCATCTGCAGGGTGGAAAGGGTCTGGTTGACCAGCACCGGAGGACAGTGGGCGGCATTGCTATAGCTCAGCATGCCGGTTTTAAGATCCAGATTGCCAATAAAGAATGTGACGAAGATGGAGTTTTCATTCATCTCAAACATGGCCATGTTCATCTGGTTCATGATCTCTTCGGGATTGGTGGTACGAGCGCACACCGTACGGAAGAGGCTTCTGGTGACGGCCATCATCAACGAAGCGGGAACCCCTTTTCCGCTCACATCGCCCACGCAGAAAAGAAGATGACCGTTCACTATTTGGAAGTCGTATAAGTCGCCGCCCACCTCCTTGGCAGGCACCAGCGAACCGTATATCGCCACCTCGTCACAATCCGGATAAGGCGGGAAGGTCTTCGGGAGCATTCCCTGCTGGATGTCGCGGGCAATCTTCAGCTCGCTGCCGATGCGTTCCTTCTCGGCGCTCACCTCGCCCAGCTTCTGAATTCCACGGAAAGTACGCCACATGATGAACGCTAAAAGCAACAAGCCCAGAAACATGGAGATGAGGAGCAGTTGGCTCACCCGGTGCAACCCTCTGTAAATCTCTTTGTCGGGAAAAAAGAGCGCCATCGACCACCCCGTGTTTCCGCCCACCGGACTATAATGTATATAGTATTTCTCGCCATTGTATTTCACATTGGTGGATCCCTGCTTTCCCCCTTGCACAGCCTCGTTCAGATGTGCCGCCATCGTGTCCTGGTGAAGACGCGCGGTTTCCTCGAGCGTGATGCGCATCACCAGCGTGCTGTCGGGACAGACCATCACCCGTCCTGCATGGGAAAACAGATAGGTCTGGACATCCGCTTTTTGTTCGAAGAGGTCGCCGAGCCAGTCGAGCGAGACATCCGCGCCGAAAACGGCAACCGTGCGTCCCGAAGCATCGCACAACGGGAGGGTGTAAGTGCAGACCATCCCTTCCGAACCGTCGCTGTCAATATACGGTTCCGTCCACAGTCCGTCGGGATTCACAAGCCCGTCGGTGAACCAAGGCGCTTCCAGATAGTTGTGATCGGCCGAGCCGATCTGCTTGTTCTCAAGGGTGTCGTTGTTGCGGAACACGTAGGGCTCATACCAATAGCCTTTGGATGGATAATAGTCGGGCAGGAAAGCGATGGCGCAGCCTGTCAAATCCGGGTTTTTCTCCATGATGTGCCGCAGGATGGGATATACGGAGTCGGGATTCACAATCGACTCTTCCAGTGCCCAATGGAGGTTGCCCACAGCCGTTTCCACACGGGTGACCATCTGTTGGATTTCTAAATTTTTGACCTGCAGTTCGGATGCGGCTCGCTGACGCACCTCATTACGGATGCCGTTGCGGGCAAAATAGTATTGCACGGCACTGCCCACCTCCATCAGGATGGCTGCGGTCAGTAGCACCAGCACACCGCCTCGTGTCTGCAATTTCCGCCAAGTTTTGTTAATAGGATTGTCTGTTTTATTCATATTTCAAATATTGTCTTTACACCTTCGGGTGTGTGTTCTACGGATATATTTTGGCTGGCATTACGGATGAGTATCACCGCCAGCTCATCGGTTTCGGGTTTCTCCAACGCCGACACCTCCACTTCGCGTTGCAGCACCACCACCGAAGTCTCTTGTTTCAAATCACTGTGGTTCACCTCAATATGGACGGGGGTTGTGAAATCGGCTATCAGGACAAGCATCTCTTCCACCACATGGGTTACGGAGTCCATCTTTTCTGCGATGGAGCAGCGTATGCAGAACTGCTTGATTTTCGAAGTCATGTCGTAAAGGTCGAAGTCGCGGCTGGCAATATCGAATGCCAGAAGGCGAATTCTGTTCACGAAGGTGCGGGTTTGCGTGAGACGCGGCTCATTGAAGATTTGGCTGGGGGTTCCATCCTCAAGGAGGCATCCGTTATGGATGAACAGGATGCGGCTGCTCGTGTCGCGGGCAAAGCGCATCTCGTGGGTGACAATCACCATCGTCATCCCTTCTTGTGCCAAAGTGCGGACCACCCCTTGCACCTCGTCCACCATCGTAGGATCGAGCGACGAGGTAGGCTCGTCCATGAGCAGTATTTCCGGTTTCATGGCCAGGGTACGTGCAATGGCCGTCCGCTGCTGCTGTCCGCCAGAGAGGGATAAAGGCATTTGTCGGGCATGGTCGGCCATACCCACGTGGCGCAACATCTCCATCGCCAGTTCTTCCGCCTCCTCGCGCCCAAGACCCAGGAGCTTCATCGGCGCAAGAGTCACGTTGTCCAGTACCGACAGGTGGCCGAAGAGATTGAACTGTTGGAACACCATGCCGACTTTCACGCCGGGGGTCAGAGTCACTTCGCCGCTGGTAGGCTGTTCCAGACCTGCCATACAGCGCAACAGAATGCTTTTCCCCGAGCCTGAAGAGCCGATAATACCCACCACCTCGCCACGGGAGACATGGAAAGAGACGTCATTCACCGCGTGTATCCGGTTGCCTTCCGGGGTGTCAAAATCCTTGAAGAGATGGGTAACGGTAATCATATCTGCGAAATTCGGAAGAGAATATAGTCCAACAGTTTGTTCAGCAGCCACGCCAACAGAAAGTAAATCAGGGTGGTAATCAGCAATGGGAGCAGGTCTTGGCCAACACCGTTGCGTATGGCTTGGGTGGCCAGGGTAAGGTCTTGGATGGCCACATAACCCACAACGGAAGTCCCTTTCATGGTGGCCACAGCCTGGAATTTGAAGGCAGGCATTCCGATGCGGAGGGCTTGGGGCAGCACAATGTAACGCATCGTCTGCCATTTGGAGAATCCCAGCATCTGCCCCGCCTCCATCTGTCCGCGTCCCACAGCGTCGATGGACGATTGGAGATTCCCGGCCACGAAGTTGGCGAAGATCAGTCCAATGGCTATCGAAGCCGCCAAAATCGGGCAGTGGCCGCCGAACAGCAGGTAGAAGACAATCAGGATCAGCACCATCAGCGGGGTGCCGCGCACCACCACCTTCCACCATTTGGAGACATTCTGCAGCCAGCGATGGCGGTTCTGTGAGAGTGCATATAGGCCGCAGCCGACCAGCGTGCCTATCAGCAACGACAGCGCGGAAATGACCACTGTAGCCAGCAACCCTTTCAGTATCAGCCAAATGCAATCCTCTAAACCCATGACTTTTGCTTCACCTATACATTGAATTGGCAAAAATACATTTTTTTACCAATCAAAAAAGCGGGGTAATAAAAAAAAAGCACCCCAAACTTGTGGTTTGGAGTGCCTTTTGTGTCCCCTCAGGGACTCGAACCCTGGACCCATTGATTAAGAGTCAATTGCTCTACCAACTGAGCTAAGGAGACATTGTTTTTTCCTTCGCTTTTGCGGTTGCAAAAATACATTTTTTTTCTATTTTTGCAAAAAAAAATTGCGATGAAAATTTATACACGTACAGGAGACAAAGGAACTACCTCATTATCAGATGGTTCAAGGGTATCAAAAAATGATATTTTGCTGCATGCATACGGCACAGTTGACGAGTTGAACAGCTTCATCGGGGTGGTAATTTCGCAGATTTCGGAAGAATTTCTGACAAGAGTGCAAAACGAACTCTTCGTGGTGGGCGGCATGTTGGCCACGCCGATTTCGAACTGGGAGAAGTACTGGAACGTGGATCGGCTGACCGAATTCACGACAGAGCTAGAGCATGAAATCGACCGGATGAGCGCCGAGCTAGAACCCATGCGCGGGTTCATCTTGCCACAGGGCAGCAAACTGATTGCCGACACGCATGTTTGTCGCACCGTTTGCCGTCGCGCCGAGCGGTATGTGGTGGCGCTGATGGAGGTCGATGAAGCCTATCAAAAAGTGCAAGTTTTGCTGAATCGGCTGTCCGATTTCTTCTTTATTTTGGCCCGATTTTTCCACAAAAAAGATAATATTTCTGAAACTCTCTATCAATCAACGAAATAAAAATTTAAAAAAAGGTTGACTTTTTCAGTTTAATATTATACTTTTGCGCCCTAAAAATTCAAACCATTAAATAAACGACAAAACTATGTATTGGACATTAGAATTAGCCACCCGATTAGAGGACGCTCCATGGCCGGCAACCCGCGACGAGCTGCTGGATTATGCCATCCGTTCCGGCGCCCCGATGGAAGTGATTGAGAACCTTCAGGAAATCGACGACGAAGGGGAAACCTACGACTCCATCGAAGACATCTGGCCGGATTATCCATCCAAAGAGGATTTCTTCTTCAACGAGGACGAGTACTAAGCCTCCCCTATCCAAAAGGCGAACCTAATTTATTAAAAACCAACAACAAAGCGCGCTAATATGGCGCGTTTTTTTCTATTCCGGCATCAAGACAAAAAAAAGACCCGCCGAAGCGGGTCTTAAGGGTTTATGATGTATGAAACTTAATCGGCGTACATGAAATTGCCGTTTTTGTCGAACTTCAAGTCTATGTTGTTATTGAGTTCCACATCATATTCTCTGAAATCTTTATCAATCTTGACAATGAAGTTGGTCGGGAACTGTGCTTGAACATATGCCAAGATGGTCGGTGGGATAACCGCTGCCGGAATCTCGGTCAAATGGCAATCCACTTTCTCCCATTCTCCCTTGCGCGTGAACTCAATCTCCGTCCCATCCTTCAGCACCACGTCATATTTACCGTCATCTTTCATGGCAGAGAGGAAACCGACATCCTTAAAGTTTTGATTGATAAACTGTTGCGCCTGCTGGGGAAGTTTTTCGAAAGTAAGCGGACGATCACAGGACACAAATGCCAATGTAATGATACCCAATAATACTATTAACTTTCTCATATTCAGAAGTTTAATTAATTTAAGACTATGTATAAACGAGATGATTAATCAGCGTACAGGAAATTGCCCTTCGCGTCGAACTTCAATTCTATATCACTATTGAGTTCAATCTCATAACCATTATATTTTTTGCTAATTTTGACAATAATATTGTTAGGGAATTGCGCTTTTACATATTTTGTGATGTTTGCGGGCACAATCGCAGCAGGCACAGCCGTTGTGTGGCAATCCACCTCTTTCCATTCTCCTTGAGCGGTGAACTCAATCTCCGTACCGTTTTTCAGCCTAACTTCATATTGGCCGTCATCTAACTTTGCCGACAAGAAACCAACACTGCTAAAATGTTGATTAATAAACTGTTGCGCTTTCTGCGGCAAATTATTAAACGAGACAGGCTGATCATTACTAGCCATGGCATTCAATGTGAAGAATCCTAAAAGTAGAAGCAAAAACTTTTTCATTTCTTACAATTATTTTTTGTGAACTAATATCATAACATATTTGACGGCGAAAATACAAAAAACATTAACTCGAAACGAAATTTTATCAATTAAAAAATCTCATTTTAGTTCACTGAGAATTTTGTAATTTCGCCGTTCAAATTTCTAATGTTATGACCTCACGAACTGACTATATCAAAAAACTTGGCTTAGAGCCACATCCGGAAGGATGCACTAAACGATCGACAAACAGGTTTCAACTATAATGGAATAATTTCAAAAAAATGCCAACTCTCACCATCCGACATAAACGACATTGGTACGAGCCGAAGTTGCCGCACGCGGTCTTCCTGAACGGCTACTTTGTGGGTATGCTGAAGGACGACCAGTTGCGGGGCGAGGTGCCGCCGGGCAGCTACGCGCTGCGGGTGCAGTTCGGCGGGCAGGTTCCGATAGGCAAGAAGGGCAAGAGCATCGATTTGTCGGTGTCCGCAACGGAGCAGGTGGAAGTCCCGCAGAATGGCGAGGTGGTGTGCGAGTTCCACGACCGCGAACGACTGTGGAACATCCTTTTCGACATCGACCTCGTGCTATGGGTGGTGTCGTGGTTTGTCACCATGCCGCCGATTTATAAAATACTGTCAGATACGTTTTTCGTGATTTGGTTGGTAAGGTTGATATTGATACGAAAGAGATATTATAACATTGTAAAGACAATTCGTTAACATTATTTTGTATTTTTGCGCGCTCTTACCGATGGGGTGAGAAATAAAGAGAATTAATCATTTAAAATTTGAAAATATGAAAAACACCCTCTTTTTATTAGCCGCAACAATGTTGCTGACCGTTTCCTGCCGCAATGGCAATTCCCAAAGCCAAACGACGAACAACCCGCAGGAGCCCACCTTCACCATAACCACAAAAGAAAGTGTCTCGTTACTCTTCAAGAACGACAAGCCCATGATTATCGGGCTGGTAGATAAGGAAAATGAAATGCCCAAAGAGCTTTTCCTTGGCTCCTACGACGACGACCTGCTCGCAACGCTGATGCCCGAGGGTGCTTCCCGTTCGGCCATCAACGCCTTTCTGGTCATTGATTCATTACATACAATCCTCTTTGACGCTGGATTAGGCGCCGACAATGGCGGAAGTCTGCTGGAAAGTATGAAAAAAGCTGAGATAGAACCTGCTAAGGTCACAGCGGTATGTCTTACGCACCTGCACTTTGACCATATCGGCGGGTTGCTGCTCAAAGGCCAGGCTGCATTCCCCAACGCCACCCTCTACCTCTCGAAAGAGGAGTATGACGCATGGGGCGACGGCGGTACAATGGCAAAGAACAACGGCATGTGGAAACAGGTGATGGAAGCCTACAAAGGCCATATCAAGACTTTCCACGACGGTGAGAAACTCTTCGACGGTTTGGTGGTTGCCGAACTTGCGCCAGGCCACACCCCGGGTCACACTGTTTACACAGTGGACGGGTTCTGCCTCATCGCCGGCGATTTGTTGCATGCCCAAGATCTCCAGCTGGACCACCCGCAGTTCTGTGCCCGCTATGACACGGATCCCGCGCAAGCCGTCACCACGCGCACCCGCATCCTCAAGAGCGTCCGCGACAACGGTCTGTACTTTGCAGGCGCCCACTGCTACGACCATTTCATTAACCTCCGCGACCGCAGCAAGGAGCAATAGAGCCGCCAATTCGTTCGAGGAAGTACATTCTTTGCAAATATCTCTGCACACCAACCGCAAAAAATTGTATTTTTGCCGCGTTGGAGATGAGGGAGTAGCCCCTAAACTCTAAACTCTAAACTCTAAACCCTAAACCCTAAACTCTAAACTCTAAACCCTCAACCCTAAACCCTAAACCCTAAACCCAAAGAATTGCTCACCACCCACCTCATATTATTCGCCGCCAACCTGACCTTCATCGTCACCCACCTTTACGGGTGGCTACTGAAGTGGTTCTACCGTCCCAAAGCTTACGGGGAGCACTTTCGCGAGTTGTTCCCGGCGCAGCGGATCGTGGGGGCGACCTACCTGCTGCAGATTTTCGAACTCCCCTACCTGCTGCAGATCGGCGATAGCGACGCGCTGATCTTCGTCAATGCCTTCTCGCTGCTCTTCCTCTCCATCCAGTTGATCGTCATGAGCGAAATCTATTTCTTCCCAAAGCAGAAACATAGGCGACAATACCCTTTGCTTTATCTGCCGGCATTGATCGTGCTACTACCCATGTTCCTGCAGGCCATGAAAATCATCCCCCTCCCCGAGGGCTGGCGTACTTGGGTCATAGTAGCTGTGAGCAGCCTCTTTGCCTTCTACTTCGGTCTTAATATCCACATGCTCTGGAGAATAGAAAAGGCCGTGCGGCGCGCCAACGAGGAACAGTACGCCGACAGCGACGACTTCCCCGTGCGCTTCGCCAACATCATCAAATGGATGCCCACTTTCGTCATCATATTGTTAGCCATCAACTTCTATGCCGACGACCCGTGGATGAAGTTTGCCCATGACATCTTCTTCATCTTCGCCAACGTCTGGTTCTGTATCCTAACCCTTAACCCTTGGCGGAAAGTCAATTCGGAATTCTCCATTCAGCATTCAGAATTAGAGACTCAAGAGTCGGAATTAAAAGAAGTGGAAGATGATAACAACAATGATACTGAAGAAGAAGATGATGATGATGTCACTTCGGAATTGACGGAGCGAAACAGCGAAAGCATCCATCTTTTGAGCGATGCCAAGTACGACGAACTGGCGCGCCACCTCGAGAAGTTGCTCTCCGAGGACCACATCTTCACTGAGCCGCACATCACCATCGACACGCTCATCCAGCACCTCGGCACCAACACCAAATACCTCGCCGAAGTGATTCGTCGCAGCGGTTACCAATCCTTCTATGACATGATCAGCCAGCACCGCGTGCGCTACGCCATCGCCCTCATCCATCAACATCCCGACGAACTTTTGGCCGATATCTCCGACCGTTGCGGATTCTCCTCCCAAGCCTCCATGGCCAAAGCCTTCAAAGCCCAAGGGAAAGAACCGCCGTCACGGTATAGAGCCTATTGACTGTTGGCTAGGGAAGAGGGACTAGGGATTAAGGTTTTGGGTTTATGGTTTAAGGTTTAGGGTTTAGGGTTTATGGTTTTGGGATTAAGGTTTTGGGGTTAAGGTTTTGGGGTTAAGGTTTAGGGATGAGAGCCTAAGTTCCTACTCCAAAGTCATCTGCAATGCTTTTTTCCTTTAGACGGAAAATTTTTCCTCTAGGCGGAAAACAATGTACTTCTTGTGGAAATTTCCGCAGGAGGAAAATCCATTACATATATAAGTAGTACTTTTGCGGCCAAAATTTTTAACAGTTACATTCGTAAAAGAAACTACCATTATGACAACCAAACTGATCATTCTCATTGTTGTCGGCCTCCTTGTTTTCGGGGCCCTCTTATGCATCATCGTCAAGGCCTGGCGTTACCGCCGCAACCACCCTGACGAGGTCTATTGGCCCTACAACGGACCTCTGCACAAGAAGAAAAAATCAAAAACCTGCCACAAGACCCTCCTTGTGGCGACACTGATCCTATCCACATTGATGTGGACGAACGGTTTGATGGCTCAGAACGGGACTCCGGACGGTACCCGGGAGCACCCTTACCCCATCGGTGACATAAGCACCCTCATCTCTTTTGCACAATGCATCAACAACAATCAGCCTTTCGCATTCGAAAACGGCAAGTTCGTCTTCGATATAGACGGCAACATTCCGGCGGGCGGCGCGGACACCTACTTCGAGCAGACCGCCGACATCGACATGAACAGTGCCAATTGGAACATTCCTATTGGCAAGCAAAACAAAGGATTCGAAGGCACTTACTTAGGCGGTGGACACAAGATCATGAATCTGACGCTTACGGCCGACAATCGGGCACTCTTTTGCCACTCCAAAGGCCATATTTCTGACCTCACCATCGAAAGCCCCGTGTTCGAAGGCACTTTTAACGACGGCGGGGCATTAGCCACCTACGTGATGGGCGGTACTATCGACAACTGTCATGTCACGGGCAACGACTTGGTGTTCAACGGCAAAGATTGTGGTGCCCTGATAGGTTGGGTAGGTCAGTTGTCCGATTATTTCAAAGCTGATAGTATCAGGATCTCCAACTGTTCCAACCGTTGCCATATCACCTCCACATACCAACAATCGAACGCAAACGACCAGAACTCCGTGGCCGGCGTGGTGGCGGTCATCAACGCGCGGCACTACGTGGTGACTCGTTGCTTCAACACCGGCGACATCACTTCCACCTACAGGCCCAAGTTCCAAAACGACGAACTCTGCTTCGCCGGTGTGGTCGGCAGAGGCCTTTTGCCCAACTATCCGTCTGAGATCACCTACTGCTACAACAGGGGCGACATCACCGCCCACTGCGGATACCTTGGCGGCGTGGCCGGCTTTTTCAACGACGAAGCCGGTATCAGCAACAGCACACGATGCGCCATCGACTACTGTTTCAACACCGGCAATATCACCGGCGAGTGCGTGTTGAATTCTGACGATCCGTCCGTACACACCGATGCCGACTCCAGTCTCAATGTCTTCTCCCTCGGCGGTGTGGTGGCGCCCTGCAAGACCCCGACGCGTTACTGCTTCAACACCGGCAATGTCACATTGACGAAGCACCCGCACCCGAAGTTCAACATCTGGGGCGACCAGGGGGTGGCCGGCGTGGGCAGCAGCGCCAAGCACTGCTTCAACGTGGGCGAAATCAACAACTACGAGGAAAGAAACGGACGCGCGGCGGGCGTGGCTCGCGACACGGCGGCTTTCTGTCTCAATGCTGCATGCGTCTATGACCGCAACCCCAAATACACCTTCTCCCCGCACAACATCGCCAGAATAATCATCGGAGATTGTTTCTCCGACGCCCAGATGTCTGTCGATGGACAGGACGGCAACCTCTACCCCACTTCGAAAATCATCGGCGAGTCCTCCAAGGGACAGCTCGGCAAAGACTGGATTTACGAGGATGGCCGTTACCCGCGACTCAAGTGGACCGACACCTGCGATTGGGCCCGCGACATCGCCAAAGTGGCCTGCACCCCCATCATCCTGGCCGACACCGTCACCGACATCCACCATGTGAAAAACGGCATCAGGCTGACCGGCTGCGACAACGGCGTGGTGTGGAAAGCCCCCGAGGGCAACTGTTTGTTCGTTGACCCGACGCTTGCCAACACAGCGTGCTCCAACAACGCCATCCAACCGGCATTGCAGCCCTTGTGCGGCGATTTCGTCACCGTGGCGGCTACCCTGAACGGCGACACCATCAAGACCGTCACCTTGCTTCGCAGCGTGGCCATGCCCCACGACACCCTCACCGTCGATAACCTCGACGACCTGAAGACACTGCGCGACGGTGTCAACACCGGCAAAGCCTTCCCCTACAAAAGCTACGAAGTGCCTCGCTACGCGGATGGGGTCACCTTCAAGCTGACCACCGACCTCGACATGCAGAGCGAGAGTCCTTGGGCGCCCATCGGCTCGGTCTTCAGCGGCAGCCGCTTCGCGGGTCATTTCCTCGGCGGCGGCCATACCATCGACAATCTCAGTCTCGATGATGCCACTCCTTATATCTACAAGAATGCCAATGTCGGCGGTCTTTTCGGAATGCTGAGCGGTGAGGTGCGCGACCTGACCTTCACCAACCTTCATGCGAATTCCACCACCATAGTGGCGGGAGCCGTCTGCGCCCTGATGAACGGCGCCACCATCGAAAACTGCATTGTCAAGGGGCATATCGAGACCTCCAGATCCAGCAACAACTACGCCATCAGCGGCACCGCCGGCCTGGCAGGCGCGTCGCTGACCACTCGCGATCAAGACTTCAACTTCTTTTGTCGCGACACCATCCGCAACTGCGTCAACTATGCGGACATCATCACCCATGTCGGCCGCGGCGCCAACATCGCCTCCCATAGTGTCGGCGGCATTATCGGTCACGGCGGCGTGGTGATCGACTGCGCCAATGCGGGCGACATCTCCGGCGGCAGCGAATGCGGCTACATCGGCGGCATCGGCGGCGATATGACCAGTGCCCTGCGCTGCTTCAACACCGGCCGCGTCACCATCGCAGAGGCTCCCCAAGCTATAGACTACTTCGTCGGCGGCGTGGTGGGAAAGAACGAATATGACAGCACCATCATGTACTGCTATAATGCCGGAACCGTCGATGGCAGTGACCGCAGTCCAGTCGGTGGCATCGTCGGCTATGGTGCCCCGCGATACTGCTACATGACCAACACGGTAACCGGCAGGGGCAAATATCTCGGCAGCATTGCGGGCACTGTAAATCCCAATACCCGAGATTGCTATTACGACAAGCAGATGTCCCCCCTGGGTGGCGAAAATGGACAAGATGCTTCCGGACGATCCCTTGTTGGTCTTGAAACCACCGGCATGCTGGGCTCTGCCCTTCAAAGTTCGTTGGGAGACCCCGCAAACTGGATCTTCACCCCGGGACTATATCCCCAGCTTGCAATATCCGCTGATGTGGAGACGCAGCACGCCGCGTCTCTACGGGCCCAACTATCTCGCGTTTCCGTCATGCCGGTCGTGCTGGGTCACGGCCAAAACTGGATGTCCGCCCACGACAGTATTCCCCTCCGCGGCTGCGATGAGCACCACTTCTGGACAAAGCTCCAAGGCTGTGTAACAGTTGACAGTTGCCATGTCACTGCCACGAATCGCGACATGGGGGTGATCGAACTTGCCGCCACCATCGACAGCGTCCCCTACCGTTTCGTCACGCTTAAGTTCAACATGGACGAGAAACACGCCCTCGTCATCAAAAACGCCGCGCAGTTCGACACCATGCGGATGGTCATCAACAAAGGTGGCTACTACCACTACAGCGACAGCACTTTCCACACAGCCATTCCTGCCAATGCCGACTCTACCGACTTCGTCGCCATTGACGACGGCGGCAACGAACGTTTCTTCAAGCTCATCACCGACATCGACATCAATGATATTAAGGAAGAGGGGCATGTCAGAGGATGGATTCCCGTCGGAGGATTCGCCGACGACTGCTGCGCCATTTATGAAGGCAACCCCTTCAAGGGAACTTTCGACGGCTGCGGCCACACCATCAGACATCTGACGTTCCAGCGGTATGACAACTTTCATCCCACGGATTTCTGCGACCATCACCAAGGCTTGTTCGGCACGGTGGATGGCGGCACGGTGAAGAACCTGCGCATCGCGCAAAGCGACACCACGTTGGGCAACAGCAGCGCGTTCCTCTGCAGTGTGAACAAAGGAGGCACCCTTTACCATTGCGAAATCGACTCCTGCTCCCTGACCATCCGTTACGGCGCTTCCGATGCTGAAAGATACAACCATGCCTTGCTCTGCGCCAAGAACGAAGGCGGCACCATCGACAGCTGCCAGGTGAGAAACAGTGTGATAGCCCCGGATTCGTCAAGCCTTGCATCCATTTCCAACATCGGTGGTGTCTGCGCACTCAACGACCGTGGCGTCGTCAGCCGCTGTATAGCAGAGCATCTCTCCATAAACGATCCTCGTCAGGAACAAGGAGCACTGCAGAGTGTGGGTGGCATCTGCGGAAAGAACTTCCATGGACAGCTGCAGTTTGGCACCATAAAAAACAGCCAGATCACCCTCAAAATGAATCTGCCGCACAAGTTTATCGGCGGCATCTGCGGTCTCAGCGGCTACGATCCCGATAAAGACACGGACGAACAAACCTACGCCCATATTCCTTCTGTCATTAGTGATTGCAACAGCGATTCGACCATAATCAACGCCTACACTCATGGGGACAATGATAGCACCAAAAAGATAATGAATATCGGCGGCATTGTGGGTTCCTGCCAAGGACGCATCATCCAACTCGAACGATGCTCCACCATGGAAAACAGCCGCATTTTGGCTGTCGCCGACACCGTGGGCGGTATCTGCGGTCGCTTCTGCGGCGAAGGAGGCGAGAGTTACTGTAATACCTGTGGAAACAACGCTTCGGTGACGGGCAACGACTATGTGGGCGGCATTGTGGGGCTTATGAGTGGCGCCCAACTGCACGAAGGCAATAATCAGGGCGAGGTACGTTCTCTCATAGACTTCGAATATAACTCAGGCTACTATGCCGGCGGCATAGCGGGTGCCGTGGTGGGAGAATCCAGCCTCTTCAGTTGCAACAACAGTGGCACTGTCGCAGCCGACTCAAGCTATGTGGGCGGCATTGCGGGTGCCTTGATGGGGGAGAGTAACCTCTTCCTTTGCTCAAACCACGGTGATGTCAGCGGTTTCAACCAAGTGGGTGGTTTGGCCGGCCTTATCCTAAAAGACGCCTGGTTCGAAGAGAGCACTAACAACGGCCTTGTGAGAGGCATCGCCCAGGTGGGTGGATTGGTAGGCTATTTGAAAAGTTCCACGGGAAACAGATGTAGCAAAAACAACAACTATGCAGACACCATACACTTCTCCGCCATGGGCGGCGGTGTCTGCGGCTATGCCGAAGACACCACGATGCTTGAAGGCTGCTCCAGCGTGATGATTCTGCCATACGATACAATAATAAGAATACAGAGTGTGGAAGAGCTCGGACTAATCCGCGACAATGTAAACAATGGCAGCAACAGCTACGAAGGCATAGTCATCGTGCTGGATTGGGACCTCAACTTGGGTAATGGATGGACTCCCATCGGTACACCCAAGCATCCTTTCCGCGGCACCTTCGACGGTCAAGACCATACCATCATTTTCGGTATCTACAACGAATCAAATGACTACCAGGGATTCTTCGGTTATATGCAAGGTACCGTCAAGAACGTCAATTTCTCTCAATGCAGTGTCATCGGCCGCAACTATGTAGGCGTTATCGCGGGCTACTGCAACGGCACCATCTCGAACTGCTATTCTTATCGCGAGAAGGTGGAAGGTGAGAAATATGTCGGTGGTCTGGTCGGCATGGCCAGCTATTCGGAAATCCAGGACTGCTTCAACGGCAACAACGTTTTTGGCGAGCAATACGTGAGCGGCATTGTGGGCGACTTCGCATCGTGCAAGAACGACAACTGCTATGGCACAATGAAATATGATCTTTATGGCGGCAACGTGAGCCGCTGCTACAACTACGGCATGGTCAGAGCCACGGGCGATACCAGCCACGTGGGCGGCATCGCCGGCTTCACCTCGGCCGAGGTGAAACATTGCTACAACAGCGGCATCGTCGATGGCAAAGACTTTGTGGGCGGCCTCTGCGGCCTGCTCGATGGCGACAACCTCCACCACTGCTACAACGCCGGCTATGTGTCCGCCACCGGCAACAACAAAGGAGCCATATGTGGAAGTCTCGATTTACAAAACATAATGTACAATTGCTTTTACGACCGCCAAATGTGTACGGTGCAGGACAACAACGCCTCGGGCTACAACACGCTCAAGATGACGGGCACCGTCCTCCAAAATGTCTTCGGCACGGACTACTGGTCGTACCACGACAATGAATATCCCACTCTCAAAACGACTAAAAAAGACAGCACCTATTTCCGTATTTCGGTGAAGCCGTTGTTGCTCCCGGGCAATATGCCGGTGGACAAAGTCGTGCAACCTTTCTGCGGCGTCACGGGGAATGCTCTTGGCATCCAAGTTGAGTGGTCGCGATACGGGACAGCAACACCAACAGTGGACACTATACATCTGGCCGACAAAGACAGCATTACGCTGATCGGTTGCGGTATGGATACGTTGATAGTGAGCCACCCCAGCTATGGCTTCGAACGCCTGGTGCCGATTGTGGTAGCCGCAAAAGAGGCCACGGTGGAGACCGTGCACACATGCGGCAGCATCTACAAGTGGAACAAGAACAATAAGTATTATTACGAAACGGGATTCTACACCTGTGATACTTGCGCTAATAAACCGGCCTTGGACCTTACCATCACTCCTGTCACAATCACCTCAACACTTATCAATAGCACTTGCGAGACGATCCCTGACGGCGCAGTGCTTGTATCGGTGACAGGGGGGCCCGGCAACGGATTCCGCTACCTGTGGACAAATTCCCTCACGGGAGACACCATCAGCAACACACCTGCCCTCACGAACATAACAGCCGGCTATTATTCAGTGACCGTGACCGATTCGCTTTTCCCGACCTGTGAACAAACAAGTCCGCAACAATTGTTCTCATTTGACTCGGTAAAATTGACCATCAAGAGTTGTGACGCAAACAAAACCTACGACGGCACAGCGCTCACGGGCAACCGCTATGTGGTGACCGAGCAGGGCTTCGAACCCGATACCCTTCCCGCCGACAGCTTCGCCATCCTCGCCGACGGCGACACCCTGCGCGTCACGTTCGACAGTAACGCCGTCAATGCCGGAACATACGATAACAAATTCACCTACAGCATCTCCAACGGCATCGACCACAGCTGCCACTACGATGTCAATACGATTTTCGGCACTCTCTCCATCACCCCGCGCCCCGCCACCATCATCGTCAATGACACCAGCAAAACCTACGGAGATGAAGACCCCGTTTTCTCCGGTACAGTCACTGGACTTGTCAACAGCGATAGCCTCGTAATCCACTATTTCAGGAGTTCCAACATAGAAACCGTGGGTAACCACCCCGACATACTGACCGCCGAGCTAAACGAAAACTATACGGTGACCATCGACTCGGGGGATCTCACCATCTCCTGCCGCGATCTCTTGAACAAAATTGACACTGCCAATTGGCCCGACGACATCGAGAACTGGAACGAATGCTATTCCCCATCCAACACCAACGCGCTGCCTTCTATCGACAGTATCAAAAAACTGATAATCAAGCAACTGATACTGGCCAACAACGACACGTTGCAACCCGATGCCTTCCAAGTGCTCACAAAGGATTCGACGATATTGGCTAACAACTGCGATTGGAAGTGGGTACGCACCTATACCGTCAAGATTTCCAACCCCAACTTTTGCGATTCGACAAGCAGAGTCATTTACGTGAGCGGCGGCGACCAGTCGGCTCCTGTGCGCTCTATCAACGATCTTTGGAAATACGGCACATTATATCAGGATGCCTGCTTGGCCAGTTTCGACATAGACCATTTTTTCCCCCAAGACACGGATCTCTTCGACGACTGCAGCCAAATGACCATCACCCACAAGGACACCCACACCGGCGACGACCACTACGGATGGACGATCCGCCGTTCGTATGTGGTGACGGATGCCTGCGGCCATACCATTTACGATACCATCGAGGTCTCCGGCCGCGACCAGACGCCCCCTGTGGCTAGCAACCCCGAGGTTAAAAACAACACCCTATGGGCCGATTCTGCCCAGTGCCTCTGCGACAGCATCCGTACTATCCATGACATAGAGGAATTGACGACTATCTTCGGTATCAGCGACGCCTGCTCTGGCGAGGATGTCCGCCTGGTGAGTTCGTCGAAAACGCTGAAAACCGGCGAACACTGCGACTACACGGTGATCATCGCCTACGTGGTGGCCGATGCCTACGGCAACTCGACGACCATCTATCATGCGCAGTTCATCCAAGACACGATAGGGCCTACCTTCGAGATCGTCCCCCATGACACTACCCTGTGCGTTGACCCCGACGGCGACTACGGAAACACCGTCACCCGTGTCGCAGCCGAAATAACGATTACGAATCTGCGCGACAGCTGCACAAAAGTGCAGGATAATTTCAGTATCCAAAGCTCAATAGATACTTCCCGCTTTAACATTCAACATCCTCGGGGGTATAGAATAACTCAGGGCGAATCTGACAATGGCGTGCGACACTACAAGCAACTCTGGACCGTGACCGACTCCTGTGGCAACACCACCTACGATTCGATCTCCATCCACGTTCGTCCTTTGCCGAAAATCACTGAAATCAACGTACCCGATCAACACATCATCTACGGCAATCCTATCACGGATGTGTGGATATATCATCAGTACTCCGACCTTTCCATAACGGGTTCGTCCGGCATTGGATTGGACTCGCTCGGATGCTCTGTAGAACATAAAAAAGACCAAAATAATAATGAATATGACAGAGTGTATGGCGATCCTGAATTCGCCGTCTCTAACGCCAAGTTTCTCGTTACGGCCACCAGCCGCCAGGGATGGGGCTGCAGCATCGATAGCAGCACCTTCAGCATCAAGGTGGAACCGAGACCTATCGTCATCACCGCCACCGACGCCACCAAGAAGTACGACGGCACCCCGCTGACCTCGAACAACTACACCTGTACGACGAACGATAACAAACCTGCCCTCGTCCATGATGACGTTATTTCACGCTTGTCCTTCAGCGGCAGCCGGACTGATGTAGGTTCATGCGAAAACACCCCCGGCAATGCAAAAATCACCGCCCCGAACGACACCACCATCGACAAGACCTCCAGCTATTCGATTGACTACTACCCCGGGACGCTGACGGTAACGGTAAATGACACCCTCATCAAGGTTATCCCCGGCAGCGCAAGCAAGGTTTACGACGGCACACCGCTGACGAAGAATGAGCACGACGACTTCACCGTGACGGGCGTTCCCGAAGACCTCACCTGGACCGCCACCGCCGACGGAACGGTGACGAACGTAGTTCCCGGCGTGGGCGAGAAGGCCGTGAATGCGGTGACCTCGTTCCAAATCTTCGACGCCGATGGCCATGATGTGACCGCCTATTTCACCAATATCCATAAAGACTCGATTGGCACGCTGACCATTCTTCCCAAAGCGGTGACCCTGACCAGCGGTGGCAAGACCCGCGAGTACAACGGCACGGCACTGACGAACGATGAGGTGGAAGGCAGGAATGCCAACGGCCTGACAGTAGAGACCGGCTGGGTCGGTGAAGAGGGGGCAACCTACACCTTCACCGGCAGCCAGACAATCGTCGGCAAATGCGCGAACGCCTTCGACTATACCCTGAAAGAGAACACGACAGCTTCCAACTACCACATCGTCAAGACCGAAGACACGCTGGAAATCACCGCCAACACAACGCCGATTGTGATCACCTCTGCCAACGGCAGCTGGATGTATGACGGCAACACGCACACGAAGCCGGAATACACGGTGACTTACGGCGGCACAGGCATCAACGCGGTGCCTGGCAGCAACGGCCTGCAGTTCGAGCTGCCTATCGGCGACACCCTGACGGTCACTCCGACGTGCGGCGGGGTCACGACTTTCAGCGACAACAGCGCGAACAACAACAGCTACGATTTCACCATCCAGCATCAGGATCAATATGCATACATCACCGCCACTTACGGCACGCTGAGTATCACCGCCAACACAACGCCGATAACGGTTGTCCCGGCTGGCGGCACCAAGCCCTACAACGGCACGCCGCTGACGAAGACGGCACAAACAGATTTCACCGTGACGGGCGTTCCCGAAGGCTTCACCTGGACAGCTACGGCGGATGGCACGGTGACGAATGTGATTCCCGGAGACGGCGAGAAGACCGTGAACGCGGTGTCAGAGTTCAAGATATTCCGAGGCACTGCAGATGTGACCGCCTATTTCACCAATATTAATACAACCTCGACCGGCACGCTGACCATTCTTCCCAAAGAGGTAACCCTGACCAGCGGCAGCAAGACACGTGAGTTCAACGGCACGGCACTGACGAACGCTGAAGTGGAAAGCACAAATGCTAACGGTCTGACAGAGGAGACCGGCTGGATTGACGGCGAGGGCGCAACCTACAGCTTCACGGGCAGCCAGACAACCGTCGGCAAGTGCGTGAACGCCTTCAGCTATACCCTGAAAGAGAACACGACAGCTTCCAACTACCACATCGTCAAGACCGAAGACACGCTGGAAATCACCGCCAACACGACGGCAATCAAGGTTGTCCCGGCTGGCGGCAGCAAAACCTACGACGGCACAGCGTTGACGAAGACAGCGCCCGAAGACTTCACCGTGACGGGTGTGCCCGAAGGCTTCACTTGGACAGCCACCGCCGACGGCACCGTGACGAACGTTGTTCCTGGCACTGGCGAAAAATCCGTGAACGCGGTAACAGCGTTCAATATCTTCCAAGGCATCACGGATGTCACGAACCAGTTTGCCGGTATCAACAAGAGTGCGACCGCCACTTTGTCTATCACCCCGGACACGGTGACCCTGACCAGCGGCGGCAAGGCCCGCGAGTATAATGGTTCGGCACTGACGAACGCCGAAGTGGAAGGCAGGAATGCCAACGGCCTGACAGTGGAGACCGGCTGGGTCGGTGAAGAGGGGGCAACCTACACCTTCACCGGCAGCCAGACAATCGTCGGCAAATGCGTGAACGCCTTCAGCTATACCCTGAAAGAGAACACGACAGCTTCCAACTACTACATCATCAAGACCGAAGACACGCTGGAAATCACCGCCAACATGGCGGAGATCACGGTTGTCCCCGGCAGCGGCAGCAAGGTTTACGACGGCACGCCGCTGACGAAGACGGCGCATGGCGACTTCACGGTGACGGGGGTGCCTTCAGGCTTCACCTGGACAGCCACCGCCGACGGCACGGTGACGAACGTCACACCAGGAGCGGGCGAGAAAGCCGTGAATGCGGTGACCTCGTTCCACATCTTCGACGCGGAAGGCGACACTGTGACCGCCTATTTCGCCAATATCGACACAAGCGAGACCGGCACGCTGACGATCACCCCGGTATCCGTCCTTGTCAACGCAAATGCGAATAGCAAGATCTACGGCGAAGCAGATCCAACGCTTACCGCCACGGTCACGGGCGTACTCGAAAACGACGATTTCGTCCCGAGCTACACCATCTCGCGCGAAACCGGCAACAATGTCGGTCAATACATCATCACGCCCACCGGTGATGTCGCCCAAGGCAACTATACCGTCACCTACGACACGGCACTGTTCACCATTCTCTGCCGCAATATCGTGGAACCCACCAATTGGCCTGCAAACCTCACAAATCAGAACAATTGTTTCGCCAACGCGGACATGACAGTCCTGAAAGATGCAAGCGAGATACAGACACTCTTTGCGAACTGCAACCCCGTCACGAATGCCAGTGAAATCACCGTGACGGCGCAGGACAATGCCACTGCGACCAGCGATTGCGAATGGACGTGGATCCGCACCTACAACATCTCGATTACCGGTGGTTGCGCTTCGACGACGAAGACGATGAGCGTTAGCGGCGGCGACCATACCGCACCGGCCTTGACCGGCACTTGGCCCGGCAACATCGAAAATGTGAACAGCTGCTTTAACGACACCTTGCAGAACATGCTCTACACCAACGCCCAGGTGAAAGCCCTCTTCTCCGACTGCGGAGAGTTCACCGTGGACAGCACCTTGACCATCTCGGGCAACAACTGTTCATGGATCGTCACCAAAGCCTACACCGTGAAAGATGCGTGTGGCAATATTTACCACACCTCCGGCAACACACTGCCCAGCATGAGCGTCAGCGGCGGCGACCACACCAAGCCCAGTTTCAACGTTCCCGCAGCGATCTCCCTTTGCGCTAACGACGACGGTTCCTTCAACATTTCCCCTGACATCACAGGCAATGTAACGGTTGCTACCGACAACTGCACCGCATCAGAGGACTTGACCGTTTCGTTCACAGACGGGGACACCATCACTTTACCGAACGGAAAAAGTCAGACCATCAGGACTTGGACGGTGACCGATGCGTGCGGCAACGATTCTTCGCAAACGCAGACCATCACCATCAACCCTCCTGTGGAACTTGACGTGACCAATACCACGCAAACCATCATCTTGGGCGAAAATATTGAAAACGTCCATGTCTCATACAACTACGCCGACCTCTCATACAGCACTCTGCCTGATGGTTTGAGTTACAACTCTTCTACTAATATACTGTCCGGCATCCCGACGGAAGTGGGCGATTACACGGTGACCTTCACGGCTGCGAGCGACCAAACACCCTCCTGCGGCAGCAAGCAGGAAACGGTCAACATCACGGTTCTCCGCATCCAAGCACCGGTTGTGGTGACCTCCGATTCCGCAGTCAAGTTCTACGACGGTCTTCCACTCGTGAGCCACCACTACACCGTCACGCTCGGTCAGGACACCATTCCCGCTGACGATGCCACCGGTTTGCTCTTCACCCTACCCTACGGCGACAAGATTACCGTCACCCCGAATCCGGAGAGCACCCTCACCAACGCGGGCAGTATTGACAACCTCTTCAGCTGTGTCCTTGAGAATCCGCATCACTACGAATCGTTCAGCGAGCAATATGGCAAGCTGATCATCAACAGGGCAACGCTCAGCATGGAATTGGACACCGCCCGCACGTATGACGGACATCCGCTCGTGGTGACTGCCGACCAGTTGCACATCACGGGACTCGCTGCCACTGACATCATCACCAGCGGCACTATCACCACTGATGGCTACTCAGCCGGCACCTACGTCTGCGAAGAAGGTGGCTTCAATGCCTTCATGGAAAACGGTGTCGCCATAAAGAGCGATTTCGCCATCAACAACGGTTTGAGCAACTACACGCCCGTCTTCAACGTCACGCTGCGCATCCTGCCCATCACCGAAGGCTTTGAATGCCCCGACGATCTCCTCTTTGTGCTGACAGAAGGTACCTCCGACACGATGGTGACCCTTCCGGCCAGCGCCACCCTGACGCCAAGCGTTGAGCGCACCGTCATCAGCAACAACCTCGAAAGCCTGAACCCGCTGACGGCAGGCACGCACACCATCGTCTGGACTCTCTCCGACGACCTCGGCAATGCGATGACCAGCTGCGAGCAGACCGTGACCGTGGAATACACTCCGTGCGTAGGGGTCACCTACCACGACCACTTCTACGATGCCGTGCGTATCGGTTCTCAATGCTGGCTCACCGAGAACCTGCGGAACTCCCAAACCAGCAACAACGATGCGATTGCCAACTACCACGCTTACAAGGATGACGAAGAGAATTTGCAGAAGTTCGGCTACCTCTACTCTTGGTACTCCGCGATGAATGTCCCCGAGGGCGACGACACTGCCCTTCCTGCCGACTCTATCGGTGACAACGGACGGCCTTACGTGCAAGGCATCTGTCCGACGGGTTGGGCCGTGGGTAACACGACAGATTTCGCCATCCTCAGCACGACAGTCGGGGATGCCACGTTGCTGAAAGACGCAGGAGCCAGCTATTGGGCAACAGGCCGCGGAGGTGTCACGCCTAACAGCGGTTTCAACGCCCGGGGCGGCGGTCTTTACAACTCCACACTGCAGCGCTTCGAGGATCTGCTCACCGGCGACCACTACTGGAAGCCTGAGAGCACCCCCAACAGCACTGTTGCTGGCAGCGCCGTCATCAACTACTTCTGCGACTCCATCATGAGTGAAGAGAGTCTGAAGACCGACTTGAGGAGCGTGCGATGCATCCGCAAAGTGGCTCAGTAGTCGGCGAATCGGACCATTTTTTGCGAACACGAAAAAAAGCCCTGGCTCAACGGAGTCAGGGCTTTTTCAGCTATGAAAAGAGAGTTTATGGTGCCTTTTTCGTCATCACCACCGTTCCACGAAATCTCTAACCAACTTGAAGACAGGCTCGTAAGAAACGAAAATGGCATTTTCATAGTTATCCAAAGGGGTATGATAATAGGGGAAGGCATCGCCGCTCTCATTCTCGAAAAGGATGCTCGGGACTCCTTTTTGGGTGAACGGATAATGGTCGCTGTTACCAGCCAACTCGCCGCGATTCAGCCCCTTAAAGTAGTGCTTTTCTCCATTGATTTTGTCGAACAACTCAAAACCGCGGTCGGAATTGGTTTCGACATATTGCACAGGGTTGTTGTCGCCAATCATGTCAATGTTGATGAGGAATTTGATTCGATCCAACGGAACCGTCGGGTGCGCGACATACCATTCCGAACCGCGCAAACCTGCGTCCTCTCCTGAAAAAGCGATGAAGTACATGTCGTACTCCGGGCGATTTTGCGCGTAATAGGCTGCCAATGTGACGATTGAAGCCGTACCGGAGGCATTGTCGTTCGCGCCCGCGTAGAAGACCTTCTTGCCGAGATTGCCCAAATGGTCGTAATGTGCCGTGAAGACAAAACAGCTATCGTGGCGACGACCCTCCACCTTGGCAATAACGTTGAAAAGCTCATAATCTTTCAAAAATTTGTTCTCGATGTTGACCGTGATGCTATTGGCACCTTGCGGAAAATTGGACGCCCAAATTACAGGTTTCCCCGTAACGCGCTCACCGTAAGCCTTATAGAATTTGAGATGGGGTTCCCAAAGTTGGATCATACCCGCGTTGGCACAGCTTTTCCCGCCCCAAATTTTCTGAAAATCTTGGTAATGACGGTAGGAGAACCAAAAGTCGCAAACCACGAAACAGTCCTTGTACTCGGGTTTCGCAAGGTCGGCGAACATCTTCGCAGCGTCGTAGTTGTTCGTATCGACGTAATAAAGCTTGTAGGTGCCACGCACGCCGGGCGAGTACTCGCGCATGGAAAAATCGATGCCGGGAGTCAACTTCTTGCCATCCACGCTCATCTCCATCTTGCTCGGGAAGGTGTTGATGTTGATGGTAAACGGCTGGCATTCAACATAATCAACCCCAGTTTTGGAAAACTCCTTTTGCAGGTATTTGCCCGCCTTGTTCGCACCGCCATAGTAATAGCCGCGACCCTGGTATTTTGCGGAAGACAACTCCTTCAGAACTTGTTTGTAATGCGCCAAATCCTGCGCTTGCAGAGACGACACGCACATCGTTTCTACGAATATAAACACCCATGCAAATAAAAACAGTTTTTTCATCGTCTTGAAATTTTAATTTTCGACCGCAAAAATACAAGTGATTTTGAAATGGGATTTTAAGAAAACGGAAAAGTTCTTAAAAAAAATAGTAGGCACTTGATGAAGGAGGCTCTGCCATCCCGAACATAGAGGAACATAATATATTGAGAAATGAATGGTTTTTATTTGTACTTTTGCGGCATGATTCAGAGCAAACTTACAGTTGGGAATAAAGTCATCGATTTCAGCGAGTTCCCGGGAGCGGCGACGCTGCGGGAGGTGGCTGAAGACGGCGTTTGCACAACCTACTGCAACAATGAATACCTGAGCAGCCGGCTGACGGAGAACCCCGTGGGACGCTATATGCTGCTGACCCAAAGCGCCAAATGTTTCGTGGATTGCGAGCTGGAGGTGCATCGGACTGGCGCCCCCGTGATGTTGATGACGCTGGCGAAACACAGCGACAACATCCGGAGAACCCGGCCACAAGAGGAACGTTTCTGGCTGACCGGCGACGTGTGCCTTTCGCTTTTCCCGCAGGAGGACACCGTCGTAAACCACTGCAAACAAGGGGAAACGTTAGAGTTGTTCAACATCGTGATAGCTGAATCAATTGTGCGGCAGTTGGCCGAACGCCATCCCGACGAGCTGAACCGATTCTGCCAAGATTTCGACCGAGGCGAAGTATTCTACTACACCAAACCCAACACGCAGGCTTCTCGCAAGCTGCTTAACGTTTTCCGTTCCGTGGAGCATTGCAACGAAATGGGCAACTACGCAGAGAAATACATCGAGGCCAACGTCCTCGACTGCCTTTCGATGATGATTAACGGCACGAATGGTTCCGACGAGATGCTTTCTCCCGTCAACCTGGTCCTTTCCGACAAGGTGCATGAGGCTCGCGACATCATGACGACACAGTACCAGAACCCGCCGTCGTTACACGATTTGGCTACCATGGTGGGGACCAACGAATGTACGCTGAAATCGGCCTTCAAGCAGGAGTTCGGCACCACCGTCTTCCAGTGCCTCTTCGATCGCCGTATGGAGTTAGCCTCCCATTATCTGCTTGATTCACAGCTTCCCATCGCCGAAGTCGGCTTCTTGCTTGGCTACGATTACCAAAGTCATTTCTGCACCGCCTTCAGAAGAAAGTACGGGATATCGCCCAGCGAATACCGCGAGCAAAAAGGTGATGCTACTCTGAAGAAATAAGAGTTATTCGCCAGACCGAATCCGTTGCAAATGTGCTAAATTCCGTAAGATGAAAATCACGCTTCGGATTAAAGTGTACTTTTGCCGCCCGAAAAAAAATGGAGAATAACAATTAAAAATTTAGAGATATGAAAAAGACTTTGATCATGATTTCATTGTGCGCCTTGTTTTTTGGTTGCACGAAAGATTGGGGTAATCCCACAACCCGTAACTATCCTATCGACGGTGCCTTCACCGAACTTGATGTGAGCAACGCTTTCCATGTGACCGTGAGCGACCAGGTGACAGACGTAGTTGTCACAGTGGACGATATGGCTCACGAAAAAGTGGTGGTAAAAGTCGTCAATGGTAAACTGCAAATCGGTTTCAAGCCGAACACTTGGTACAACGGCACCAAAGCCGTGGCCGTCATCCCTGCCACCGAAAATCTGCGCGATATTGATCTCAGTGGTGCTTCCTCTTTCACGGGCGACCTCAACGGTCACGACGTGGACATTGACCTCAGCGGCGCTTCCTATTTCCAAGGTTCTGTGGAAGCCGATAAGATCGACCTCGACCTCAGTGGTGCTTCAAAAGCCGTTATGAACGGTTTCTGTACAGAGAAGATGGATATTGACATCAGTGGTGCCAGCACTTTGAACGCTTCCCTTCTGGAAACTCCGTCCGTGTTTGGAGACCTTAGCGGTGCCAGTACGGCCGATGTCACAATCTGTTCCCATATGAATGTGAGTTTGAGTGGTGCAAGTACACTCATCTACGGTCTTGTTTCTCCTGATTGCAATCCTGTCATCAACTGTTCATGTACCGGCGCTTCAACGTATAGACCGCGGTAAAATAGGAAATTGCTGAAAAGTTAAGGTAGTCAAATACATTGACGAAAAGCAAACACCTAACTGCAAAAACCAACAGAAATGGCAAAGAGAACAACAAAGAAACATCTTTTCGGAAAAATTCTTCTAGCGTTGCTGATAGGAGTTACAGTGCTATGTTGTTTTTATTCCTATTTCGGGGGCTTCAAGAGGCCTAAACCCATTGACAAAGAGGAATTTTCAAAGTGTTCGAGCACTATTTCGGATATCTCTGTCCCCGATTCCGTACGCATCATCGCGTTGGGCGAAGCAACGCATGGCAATGCCGAGTTTCAGCAGCTCAAACTTGATGTTTTCAAGTTGATGGTCGAGAAATACGGTGTGCGGGCGTTTGCGCTGGAGGGCGACTACGGCGGCTGCGAGACGGTCAACCGTTACATCCACGGCGGCGCGGGTACGGCGCAGGAGGCGGCTGCAGCCATAGGCTTCCCCATCTACAGGACCGAGCAGATGGCGCAACTCATTGACTGGATGCGCCAATACAACATGACGGCCGCTGAGGGCGAAGACCTTCGCTTCTACGGCTTCGACATGCAAATTTACGAAAAGAATTACAAGTATCTGTTAGAGGCTGCCAAGAAATACGCGGTGCCGACGGAAGAATTGGAGAAGTTGTGGGACAAGTCTGAAGACAAGTACTCAGCATCATTCACTGCCGACCAGAAAGCGAAAGTGATAGAAAAAGTACGGCAGGATTTGCTGCAGTTGAACGACTCGACAACGGCGCAGGCAGTGCATTTTGCGAATATCCTGCTCCAGAATATTGCTTTAGGGAAGGTGTTTGATGACATGTCGAAAGGGATTGCGTTGCGAGACTCGCTGATGTTCGTGAACACGCATTGGATCATGGAACAAGAGGAAGCCCGAGGCAACGCGTGTATCTTTGTCTCCGCACACAACGGCCATATTGAACGTCGCCACGATTATGGGACCCTTGGAAAAGCGATGGGTGCCATGCTGGCAAACGAGCTTGGCAAGGTCTATTTCGCCATCGGCACGGATTTCTGCAAGGCGAAGGTCAGTTTGCCGAAGGGGAAACGCGGCAAACGCAGTAACCACACCTTCTTCTCAAAAGACCCGCTGGCCGAAGCTGCAAAAGAATGCGGATACGAGACCTGCTGGCTCGACTTCGCTTCCGTACCCGAAAGTTCTACACTATCCTCGCGGCTCTCCGAATACACCTGGCTCGGTGACGTAGGCGAAGGCTACTCCCCGCTCATGGCGATTTTCCCGCAGTCCTACCGCGACTGGGACTGCCCCGCAACACTCTACAACGGCATGATCTTCGTCACCAACGCGCACCCAATACTGGTACTCAAGGAGTAAGTAATAGTCCCGTATGTTGCGTTGTTAACGCAACCATTGTCCCGTATGTTGCATTGCCAACGCAACCATTGTCCCGTATGTTGCGTTGCCAACGCAACACAAAACAATCCTTATTTTATGAATTTTTGCCGTTAAAAACAAATCAACATGAACTGGACCATCATCATCATCGAAACCCTCGTCATGACCGCCGCATTCACGGCCATGATCCTGATTCCGCTAGTGAAGAACCCCGTGTGGTGGATTCACGACTACCCGGAAGACATCCAGGAAGAGTACTTCAAGACGCACGAGCGCGTGCCGTCGAAGTTCTTCACCAAAACCGTGCTGCTCAAGAAGGGCTTTGCACTGCTCGTCACCCTTGCTGTGATGCTCGGACTAATGAAACTGGCCGGCGCCTACAATTTTTGGTCGGCCTTCGCTCTGAGCTACGGCATCTGGCTCTTCCTCGACTGGTACGACTGCTTCTTCCTCGACTGGGTGCTCTTCGCCAACCTGAAGTCCGTGCGCCTGCCCGGCACCGAGCACATGGACGTAGCCTACCATCAGAAAAAGTACCACTTCGTGCAATCCCTATGGGGCATGCTCATCGGCTTGATCCCATGCCTAATCGGAGCGGGGATATATGCGTGGCTGTGCTGCTGATTTTACCTCCCCGTTTTTTAATGAAAGCCATGGCCCCATATTGTATGTTTTCCAACATTAACACAGGTTCTGTATGTTGCGTTGTTAACGCCAGTTCTGTATGTTGCGTTGCCAACGCAACAAAAAAGTTGCCAACGCAACAAAAAAGTTGCCAACGCAACAAAAAAAAAAAAAAATAAAATAACATGCTCAAACTCGAAAAAATCTTAACCCTTTTCATCGGCATCGGCGCAGTGGGCGGTGCCGTGATGATGTGGATTGACCCTACGGGCGTAGCGTGGGGCGGTGAACCGCTGTTAGAGTTGTTGCGTGCGAAGATGCCCTGGCCGGATATCTTCTTCCGGAACTTCATCCCCTCTGGCTTCATGCTGCTGTTCCTGAACGGCATCACCCAATTAGCTGCGGCCTATTTGCTTTTCAAGAAACACCCGCTCGCGCAATGGGCAGTCCTCGCCTGTGGCATCATCCTTATGCTCTGGATCGTCCTCGAATGGTGGGTTTGGGACTTCAATGCCATCAGCAACCTCTATTTCGTGTTCGGACTAGTGGAGGCTGTGGCGGCTATTCTAAGTTTGAGGAAAGAGAAGGAGGTCAAATGAAACGTGTCCGACAATATATCGGTATTTTGGCCGCGTTGGTGGTCTATTACCTCATCCACGAAGGGGCGCATTTGCTGCACGCGCTGATCCATGGAGTGTTCAAACAGGTCAACTTTATGGCTTTGGGTGTTCAGATTGACGTGTTCCGCGACCAAATGACAGACGCTCAGCTGGGATGGTTTTGTCTGGCGGGTCCAATCGCCACTTTCGTTGCCGCATGGATTATGGTGCTACTCAGCAAGCGGATTCGTCCTGCCCAAATCAACGCCTCCAAGTTGTTTTTGGCCTGTTGCTGGTACACTTCCATCGTCCTACTCCTCCTGGATCCACTCTATCTCTCAGTCATCTACCGTTTTGTGGGCGGTGGAGATATGAATGGCATCAAACTGCTAATCCCCGAGATAGCTGCAGCCATTGTTTTCGGAATTATATTTGTGCTGCACATAGTTGTATTGTGGAAGGTGCTTCTCCCAAGGTATCAGAGAGCTTTCTCTACAGCTTCCAACAATTCCTCTCCACGAAAATAGCCCAATATGATGCCGTTTCGGTCGATGAGGAGAACCCGCGGAACACCCGAAATGCCATAAAGCAACGACGAATTATTGCGGTCGGTGTCAACCAACTGCGGATAGGTGATTCCCATCTCCTTGACAGCTTCATCGTGGTTCTCGATTTTGTCCCATATATCAACGCCTACCACCACAAGCCCGCTGTCGGCATATTTTATATGCAGAGGCTTCAGCGTCTCCTCGATTTCCCTTCGGCAAGGACCACACCACGACGCCCACAAGTCCACCACTGCCACTTTGCCTGCGATGAGCGCGCTTAGGGTGGTTGTTTTGCCCGTGGCATAATCCACGGCCTCAAAATCGCGGAATGGCGAGCCTGTTTTCACCTGTATTTGAGTAGATATTTTCTGCATGTATTGGCTAAGATTCGGATGGTTCTTGACAACCGAAGAGGCAGAGGCATAGCAAGAAAGCAGACGCCGAATAGCTGGAGTGGGCTCTTCGTTATAAAGGTCTACACCCATAGTCAGAACATACGCAATGTTTAACAATATCTCCCCACCGATCTTGTTTTCGGCATTGGCTTCGTATAGCGACCAACCTGCAGAATCCACGTAATCCTTCATTTGTTGAGTATAAGCATCGTAGATTGCGACCAGCGAATCATACATCACCTTATCCTCATCCAACACACGTACCGCCTGACGCGCTACCTGTTGCCGTGCGTTTTTCAGAGTATAACTCATACTCCTGTCTTCGGTATTGACCACGACCAGCATAGCGGTGTCTGTATGCCCTCGAAATTGGAACATTCCGTTGGCGATGATGGCGGAGTCGATATCCGCATTTGTTTCCTTGTTGTGCATTTTCACATACGCCCCATCATAGCCTGTTATAGTGCCAACAATGGAATAATTGTTTTTCTGCGCCACAACTGCCAGCGAAATCACCAGCAAGAGCCCAAGCATAAAAGTCTCTTTCTTCATATTCTCCTTTTTCCACGACGGACAACAATGTCCATCTAATAGTATTAGTCGCAAATTCCAGCCAAAATGTTATATCTGGTGTTTTTTTTGCACATTTGCGAAACATTCACGCGCAAAACATTGTATTTTTGCAGCCACAAAATTCCTTGAATGATGGAAACCGAAAGAATTCTGCTGCGTCCGTGGCGCGAGAGCGATGCCGAGACGCTTTACAAATACGCCTCCGACCCTGAGGTGGGGCCTCGCGCGGGATGGGCTCCGCACCAAAGCGTGGAGGAAAGCCTGGAAATTATCCGCACCGTATTCAACGATGCGCTGAACACATGGGCCATTGAGCTAAAAGCCACTGGCGAGGCTATTGGCGCGATGGGCTACGGTCCCTCCTGCGACTGCAAACTCCCCGCCCGCGAGAACGAACCCATCTGCGGCTATTGGGTGGCCAAGCCCTACTGGAACCAAGGCATTTGCACGGAAGCGCTGCGGCTGATGCTGGACCATATCCGCAAGACAACGGAAATCAAATCCCTTGTCAGCGGCCACTTTATCGACAACCCCGCCTCGGGTCGCGTGATGGAGAAGTGCGGCTTCGTGCCCTCCGGAGAAACTTGCATCGACGAAACTCAATACCAAGGAGCGGACCGGCCAATCCGGGTACTGCGACTGGAACTAAAATAGACTATGAAGTGGCTAGAAAAATATAGACTTGGTTTCGACATTTGGGGCTTGCTCCTCTTCCTGCTGGTAATGCTCCCGAACATCATTTTGCGGTTGCGAACTACCTTATTTGAAAGCCATTTCTTCGCCACCTCATATCCCATATGTTGCGTTGCCAACGCCAGTTCTGTATGTTGCGTTGCCAACGCCAGTTCTGTATGTTGCGTTGCCAACGCAACTAAGTCCCGTATGTTGCGTCGTTAACGCCAGTTCTGTATGTTGCGTTGCCAACGCAACTAAGTCCCGTATGTTGCGTTGCCAACGCAACCAACTCCCTTATGCCGCGTTGCCAATGCAACTCATCATTCGCAAAGCCTTCGTGCCATCTCATTCAACTCAAGGCACTGCCCCCGACGAACAGCAAGCTTCTCATTGTGATGCTCCCAAGGAGCAAGAATTAGCAACTGTCCCTGTGCACAAGCATCCATACGCTTGCCACCCGGCTTCGCAAGATCAGTAAAACCGTTTTCTTGTATGTAAATCAACGGCAACCCCTCATCAAAAGCAGCCCGCATAATAGCTTTCTCCCCCGGCGAGATGGCAGGTGACACCAACACCGCACCTTTTCTAGCCGCTGTCAAGTATTCCGCCACTTTGATTTTTATCTCTCTTTCCGTAAGGTTGCGGGAACATTGCACCTGCAACCGGTCAGGGTAATCTAGCAAAAGGCGGTTACCAATAGCTGAAAAGGTAATGCCCGCAGCCTCCACATTGTGCTGCACTCGGAACAAATCGGGGTGCTCGCGCTTCATCAACAGCCTGCGCGGGTTGTCAGCCAAGTAATGTCGCCAAGCGTCAAGCTGTCCTTTACGCAGCAGCAACTTGTCATTGTAACCCCGAGCGAAAAGCATCCCATGGTTTCGGTCTTCCCCCCTTCGGTCTCGTTTCGTCTGCCTCTGTTCCGTATGTTGCTTTGTTAACGCCAGTTCTGTATATTGCGTTGTTAACGCAGGTTCAGTATGTTGCGTTGTCAACGCAACATTCATCCCCAAAAAAAGCTCCCTATAATGCCTATTGCAGCTCTGCTTAAACCCTCTCAACGCAATCCCAATCGGCTTCTCCATTTTCTCCTTAACGAAAAGAATTCCATGCAAATGGTCGGGCATCATCTGTAACGCGACAACCTCAATTTCGGGATTGTGAACAGGTGCCGCCCACCATTCGTCAGCCACACACTGCCCAAGCTCTGAAAGAACCATACGCGGTTCCTCGTCACTCCCTTTTAGTGCATCGCTTCTGCCCACCACCCCTCCAAAAAGCGGTCGGCGCCCCTCCGTCACCATCGTAATCATGTAAATCTGTCGGCCTGTGTAGTCATGCCCCACACAACGTCGCAGCATGGAGGGCTTCTTCTCTCCAGCATAAGCTTTCTGTGCTTCAAATGTTTCTCTTTTCATAGTTTTAAGTTTTAATTTTGTTCATCGCCTGTTCAGTATGTTGCGTTGCCAACGCAACCGAGTTCCGTATGTTGCGTTGTTAACGCAACTCATGTTCCGTATGTTGCCTTGTTAACGCAACCAAGTTCCGTATGTTGCGTTGCCAACGCAACTCATATTACCGCCGCAAAAGTACAACTTTTCCCTCAAAATAAAACCAACCCACCAACTTTTTGCGTATTTTTGCCGCCTCAACTTTAGCTTTATAAAATGAAACAGGAAATCAACCCCAAAGAGACCAACAGAGCCTTCGCATTCGAGATGTGGATGAGCGCGCCCATGCCCATGGTGACGCTGGTGAAGACAATGAACGTCAGCCACTTGCTGAGACTTAGCCGAAAGAAGAACATCAAGTTCAATACGCTGATGTGCTGGTGTATCGGCAAGACCGCCAGCGAGACGAAGGAACTCCATTTGCTGCCAGAGGACGGAAAACTCTTCCTTTACGACCAGATTGCCATCAACGTTGTGGTGCGCAATTGCAAGGGTGGCATCAACTCCTGCGACATCCCATTCTCGACCGATATCCAGCAATTCAACCGTGATTACATAGAGCTAACGACAAAGGTGGCAAAAGAATGTCAAAGCAGCTTCCTGGACGGCTACATGATCGTTGGCACGTCTGCCATGATCCAGACTGAGCTCGACTGCGTCTGCAACCAATACACCGACAAGTTCCTCAATCCGATGGTGATGTGGGGCAAGTACCGCAAATGCTGGTTCAAGACCACGTTGCCCGTCTCTTTCCAATTCCATCACGTGCAGATGGACGGCGGGGATGCCGCACGGTTCTTGGAAGCGCTACAACAAACCATCTACGCGCTATGATTTGCCGTGTGCTATTTGTTTTTCGCGCCTGTTAATTACATAAAGTCATAGAAACAAATACAAAAATATGTTAAAACGATTATTCACAGCAACATTCGGAATTGTGGTACTCCTGCTTGTCATGAGCGCATGCCACAACACGCAGAAAGCTTCCGCCCAAGTGGAAGGACTATACACTTATGAGCACGCCTTTGAATACGATTTGGACGGCAACCACTTCGACGTGCATGAGACCGGCACCATGGATTTCCATCCCGACGGCACCGCCCTCGACTCCGCCCGGCAGATCTATGCGGTGACACTAAAAGATAGCAGCAATGTGACTTACGTGTTTAACTACGTCAGTCCCAGCAATTGGCGACTGGACGGCAAGGACTTCTACTTCTCAGGCGTCAAGGAAGACTTCCGTATGGAGGTGATTGAAGGAGGAGACAACGAACCCGAATTAGCCCAAAAGATTGTTGATGTTGTGGGCGGCAGCATCGACTACGAGTACAAGTTCCATCTGGACACGCTTACGGCCGACCTTTTGCAGTGGAGTTTCACCTACCGCAACGGCCACAGCGATACTTGGGAGTTCTACAGGGCAAAGCAGTAAACGTTTCTATTTTCCAATCCTTTTCGCCAGCCCGATAGCTCCCGACGGGCAAACCAACCGGCACAGGTGACAGCCGAGCTGCATAAATTCCAGCGCATCGCGCCAAGTCTCGATGCCGCCGATGCCGCTGAACTCTATGCTTTCGTTTTTCGGCAGTCGGGTGACACAAGCCGGCAATGATTGAGTGAGCTTGCCCTCGTTTTCGTGGTGTTGTCTGTTCACTATCGGATTTTGTGCCATTTCGAGGATGAACCGCAGGGCGATGGGCTTCACCGCGCGGCCCGAATAGCCCGAAACAGTCCATTTTTCACTAACTTTGGCCTCGGGAGAAAGCGTCACACTCTTGATGGTGTTGATTGCTGAGACTGCAAATGAAATCCAATCCTCCTCGAACTCGCCCATGATGCTGGCTACGATCACTTTGGTCGGATAGTTCTGCTTCAGCCGACGCAGAATGTCGAAATCGACCTCGTAGGGGTTCTCGCTCAACTGCTCCATGTTGCGGAAACCGGCAAACGCCGTACCTTCTTTGACGGCATCGAAACGAGGCGACACCTCGTGGATGTCCTGTTTGCAGATGGTCTTGTAGAAGACGCCTGCCCAGCCCATCTCTAAAGCGCGGGCTACCATGTCGTAGTTGGAGCAGACAGCCGATGAAGCAAGAAAGAACGGATTTTCGCAAGGAATGCCGCAGAAGGTGATGGCGAGGCTGGGAAGCGGTTTGTTGTTCTCAACTGGTTCGCACTCAACCGCTTTCAGCAGTTCGCGGATGCGTATCGGACGGTCGTAGTGGATGCAGGCCTGTTCGGCACGTTCGAGGTCGGCATCAGAGCAACCCTCAAGCCACTTCCCAGCATTCTTCGAATTGTCAAAGCGAATGGCGCGGATGGCACGTGCGGGATTTCCTTTCCCACAGGCTTTGGTGCAGGGTGCCTCTTCGCAGAAGAGACAGCGAGTTTTTTTTTCAATATCAACACAACAAAAATTTACACATACGCCATTATCGTCCAAACAAATACACGATTATTCCGCTATGTGAAAAGCATGGTTCTTTGTTTTTTGTATTTTTGCCGCGTGAAACAATAGCAGTTATGAATAAACATAAATTTATATCGGCAATAGATTCTTTCAAAGGTTGTCTGACCTCGCGAGAGGCGAATCAGGCGGCAGCACATGGGATAAGCAACATCTACCCCGATGCCGAGATAGTCCAGATACCCGTCAGCGATGGCGGCGAAGGATTCGTGGAGGCTTTCCATTCCGCCATCGGTGGAGAAATACAAGAGCTTACGGTGAACGACCCGCTGATGCGTCCTGTCGTGGCGCACTATTTGTTGAAGGACTCCACCGCCGTCATCGAAATCGCACAGGCCAGCGGGTTGCCTCTATTGAAGAAGGAGGAACGTAATCCACTGATAGCCAGCAGCTATGGAACGGGCGAGTTGGTGGCAGATGCGGTTCTCAAAGGCGCGAAGCATATCATCGTGGGACTCGGCGGCAGTGCCACCAGCGATGCCGGTATCGGGATGATTCGCGCTTTGATTAAGATTTTTGTGAAAAAAGGCACCTGGGATGACATCAAAGAGCTGAAAAACGTTCATTTCACCATCGCTTCCGACGTGAAAAATCCGCTTTACGGCGAGAATGGTGCGGCTCACGTGTTCGGTCCACAGAAGGGTGCCTCTCCGGAAGATGTGCTCACGTTGGACCATCGAGCCAAGAAATTTGCCGAGGCTTCCGCCAAGCATTTCGGTCACGACCGCTCCAAAATGAAAGGGGCGGGGGCCGCGGGCGGACTGGGCTATGCCTTCCTGCAATATATGGGGGCCGAATGCAAGTCCGGCATCCAGCTGTTGCTTGAAACCATCCATTTCGATGAGATGGTCAAGGATGCCGACCTTGTCATCACGGGCGAGGGCTCTTCCGACCGTCAGACGCTGATGGGCAAGCTTCCCGTAGGCATTTTGGAGCAATCGGGCGATGCGCCTGTCTGCCTGATCGCAGGACGCATCAGCGACCGTGAACAACTGCTGCAGGCCGGTTTCGCATACGTGGAGTGCATTAACCCTGTCGGTATTACACTAGAAGAAGCGATGCGCAAGGAGGTGGCGACACGGAATATCAGCGACACTGTTGCCCGCATATTAAGCAATGGTGCAGAAAAATAATCCTCTTTTAAAAGATTAAAGTATGAGAAAACATTGGATTGACAATTTACGGTGGGTGACAGTGCTGCTGGTGCTGCTCTATCACGTCATCTATTTTTATAACAACAAAGGAGTCTTCGGCGGCGTGGGCGGTTTCGGCGACGGTCCGCAGTACCAGGATGTGCTGATGTACATACTCTATCCGTGGTTTATGCCGCTGCTGTTCCTGCTGGCGGGCATCAGCGCACGATATTCGTTAGAGAAGCATCCCGCGAAAGAGTGGTTCAAGTCGCGCACACGCAAACTGCTGGTACCCAGCACCATCGGTCTGTTCGTATTCCAATGGATGACCGGCTATTTCAACACCCTCGTGGCGCGACAATCGGTGTTGGCCTCCATGAAGCAGCCTGCCTTATATTTTCTCTGGGTGGTCAGCGGCACCGGTCCATTGTGGTTTATCCAGGATTTGTGGCTGTTTTCATTGGTGTTGTTGCTAATCCGTAGAATTACTCCCCTACCCGCCTCAAAGGGGAAATGCGCCTTTTCTTGCAAGTGGGCGTCCAAAGCCTCCATCCTTTGGATCGTGCTGCTCGGCATCCTCTTCTGGCTCGGCGAACAGACGCTCATCCGCAACCCACGTCCGGAATCCGCCGACGGCCTATACAATCTCTACAAGCCGTTCTTCTACCTGATTCCCTTCCTGATGGGCTATTACATCTTCTCGCGCGACGGGGTGCAGGAAACGGTCAAGAAGTATTGGATTCCGCTGATGGCTGGCGCGGTCATCGCCGGCATCGCGCTCATCATCACCACTTGGGGCGAGAACAACACCACTCCTGAATATCTTTGCAGTCCGCTCAACTGCCTCTATGGCTGGATGATGTGTCTCGCGATGATGGGCTGGTTCAATGCCCGCTTCGACCGGACAAACGCCTTCGCCGGTTACATGACGCGCACCAGTTTCGGTATCTATATCACTCACTATCTGATTATTGCAGGTCTCGGTTCCATGATGTTTTTCTACACAAAGTTACCGCCTGCCGCGATGTACATCATTTTGACAATCGCCGTTTTCACTATCTCGCCGCTACTTTACGAAGGTTTGCGCCGCAGTCCTTTCCTGGGCTGGTGCATTTTCGGGGAACCCATAAAACAAAAAAAATAAGATTGCTTGTAATTTTCAGGTGATGTTCTGCATCTAATGGACAAAATCAAAAAAGATGAAGATTCAAGAAGAACAATTCGCTCGCTTGGTGCGGGAGCACAAAAACACCATCTACACGGTGTGCTACATGTTCTCCCAAGACGAAGATGAGGTGAACGATCTCTTTCAGGAGACGCTGATCAACATGTGGAAAGGCATCGATGGTTTTCGCGAAGAAAGTAAGATCAGCACGTGGATCTATCGTGTGGCCCTGAACACATGTCTCCTACAAGAACGAAAGAAGAAGAAAGAGGTGCAAACCGTGCCGCTTTCCATGGACATCAACTTCTTCGAGGACAACGACGCCAACAGCTCGCAGGTTCGTCAACTCCATGAACGCATCGGAAAGCTTGGCTTGGTCGACAGGGCCATCGTGATGATGTGGCTGGAGGACATGAGCTACGATGAAATCGGCGCCGTCATGGGAATCACCGCACAAAACGTGGGCGTAAAGCTCTTCAGAATCAAAGAACAGCTGAAAAAAATTCATGATTCATAATTCATAATGCATAATTGGAATTAGGAATCAAGAGTTAAAAATTAACCTGAAAAATCACAAGAAAATGGAAGAAATGAATTTCGAGGAATTGAGCAAACAATACGCCATCCTCAAAGAACAACTTAATAATCAAGAGATTGTCAACGACCGCTTACTTCGTGAATCCATGAAGTTGAGGAAGAAAGACATTCAATCCACTGAAAAAGTAGTATTTGGATGCGTCATAGGCTGCATCTTCATCTACCCGCTCTCGTATTTCATGCATCTTTGGAGTCTCCCCTTCACGACTGTAACCTGTCTCATAGTAATAATCTGTGCTATAGCCACTTATTACATGCACAAGCCGGTGGAGAAACTCAACTTCATGAACGACGACCTCGCCACGGTGGCTCGCGTGATGGCCAAGTTCAAAAAACAATACAACAACTGGCTGCACTATGTGACACCTGCCCTCCTGATTCCTTGGGGCATTTGGGGATGCTATGAAGCGGGCTGGTCGCATGCACCCGAGGGGAGCAATCCCTGGCTGTTGATTATTCCGCTGATTGTCGGCGGTCTCTGCGGCGCACTCATCGGCTACAAATACCACCGCAAGGCCGTGAACGCCGCCCAAGACATCATCGACGATATTGAGAGTCTATAAAGCCATAAAAATCAACAAGTTACCACTATTCATCAATAAAAGCCTATTGACATAAATGATAAGATAAACCATCCATTGCATAAAAGAGCCCGTTTTGCGGGCTTTTTTTTGTATTTTTGCCGATTGATGTATTCATCCCTTAGGTTATAAAGACAAATTGAAGATGAAAGTATATAATGCCAACATTCTTTTCACGAAAGAACGCAGCCATTTCGAAGTGCTGGAGAACGGCTATGTCGCTGTGGATGCCGACGGGCGCGTAACCGGCGTGGCATCAGACCTGGCATCGCTTGGGGCCGACGCTTCCGAGCGCCAAAACGAGCCCGATGACGGCACCGAAATCATCGACTTCGGCGACCGTCTGCTGATTCCCGCCATGAACGACCTGCACGTGCACGCCGCGCAATACCGCAACCAAGGCATCGCCATGGACTTGGAACTGTTGCCGTGGCTCCAAAATTACACCTTTCCCGAGGAGACGAAATACGCCGACACGGTATATGCCGAACGAATGTACCGCCGGTTTGTGCACGACCTGTGGCGCGCGGGCACCATGCGTACCTGCACTTTTGCCTCCATACACACGGAAAGCACCCGCATACTGATGCGCCTTTTCCAGGAGGCCGGCATGGGGGCGTTGGTCGGCAAGGTGGGCATGAACCGCAACTGTCCTGAAAATCTGTCGGAATCGGTGGAGGAGATGGTACAGGGCTATGAATCCTTGATAGAGGAATTCAACGGACCGGACGCGCTAGTACGTCCGATCATCACACCGCGTTTCATCCCATCGTGCACGCCTGAGATGCTACGCGCCTGCGGAGAACTGGCCGCCAAGTACCAACTGCATGTGCAGTCACACCTGTCTGAAAACAAGGACGAAATCGCCCAAGTGAAGATACTGGAGCCGGACAGCACCTGCTACGGCGACGCTTACGACCGCTATGGGCTCTTCGGACAGACACCCACCGTGATGGCGCATTGCGTATTCACCGAACAGGAGGAGATGGAACTGATGAAACGGCGAGGCGTGATGGTGGCCCACTGCCCCACCTCGAATCTCAACGTAACCACGGGCATTGCCCCCATCCGGCAGTTCCTGGACAAAGGGTTGCGCGTGGGCTTCGGCAGCGACATCAGCGGCGGTCACAGCCTGAGCATCTTCCAGATGATGATCTATGCGATACAGATGAGCAAGCTGCACTATCAGCGGGATCATGCCCGGTCGTTCCTCACCCTCTCGGAAACGTTCTGGATGGCCACGAAGTCGGCAGGAAGTTTCTTCGGCCAAGTGGGCAGCTTCGAGCCCGGCTACGAATTCGACGCCCTTGTCATCGACGACCACGAGCTGAACCACGACAACTATTCGCTGTTAGAGCGTTTGGAGCGCTTCATCTACCTCGGCGACGACCGCCAGATTGCACACCGGTTCTGCAGAGGAAAAGAAATTCCGGAACCGAGTATATTTTGTATTTTTGCCGAATAATAAAATCTTATGAAAAAGACCCTCTTCATATTCCTTGTTCTGCTTTTCGCAGTATCTTGTCGGCACGTTCCCGAGCAGCAGAGCCAGGATAAGGTAACCGAAATCGTTGAACGCGGCACATTGCTCGTGGGCACTACCGGCGATTACCGTCCACTGTCTTTTCGCGAAAGCGACGGAACATACTGGGGCTTCGGGATAGAATTGGCCCAAGAGATTGCCCGTGAGTTAGGGGTAGAAGCAGCATTCGTGCAGACCTCGTGGCCTACGCTGACCGCCGATGTGCTGGCTGAACCTCAGATTTTCGACCTTGCCATAGGCGGCATCACCATCACCGATGCCCGATGTGAGATCATGCTGATGAGCGAGGGATATCTGGCAAACGGCAAGACCATCCTTTGCCGTGCCTCAGACACCAGCCTATTCCACTCATTGGCCGACATCGACAAGCCTGAAGTGCGTGTAATGGTGAATCCTGGCGGGCTGAACGAGCAGTTTGCCAACGAAAACCTCACGCATGCCACCATCATCATTCATGAAAAGAACGAAGAAATTCCTGCGCTTATCGCAGAGGGAGAGGCCGATGTGATGATAACGGAGATTGCGGAAGCGCCTTATTATGTGCAAACAGACTCCCGGCTGGCCGCACCGCTGCTGAACGAACCTTTCACCCATAGTGAAATTGGCGTGTTGATGCAGAAAGGCCAGGAGGATTTGCTACAGCTGGTGAACAACAAAATCCAGAAAATGAAGGCGGACGGCTCACTTCGCCGACTGCACGAAAAGTACGGACTGATATACGCTTATTAAAGACACAAAGTTCGTCCAGTCTTATCAATTTGTAAGAAATAAAAAAAACGAATAAACAAGTAAATGAAAAAATGTCTCACCTGCATGGTCGTCGGGCTGATAGTACTCCTCTCCGGCTGTGCGCAAAAACAAGAAAAAATGGCAACAATTTACGATTACAAAGTCCTGAACAACAAAGGAGAAGAAGTGGACCTCGCGCAATATCGCGGCAATGTCCTCATGATTGTCAACACCGCTTCAAAGTGCGGTTTCACCCCGCAATATGATGGCTTGGAAGCGCTCTACAAAAAGTACAAAGACCAGGGTCTGGTGATTCTCGGTTTCCCGTGCGACCAGTTCAAGCACCAGGAGCCCGGCACCGACGAAGAGATCGCCGAATTCTGCCGCCTGAACCACGGTGTCACTTTCCCGTTGATGAAGAAGATCGACGTTTTTGGCGAGAATGCAGAGCCGCTCTTTACGTACCTCACCCAGCAGGTACCCACCGAAGAAGTAAAAGGACTGAAAAACAAAGCCACGATGGCGCTGGTCGACAGTCTGAGCAAGGCCGAGGGTCGCGGCGAAGGCGACATCCGCTGGAACTTCACCAAATTCCTCATTTCCAAGGACGGCACCGTCATCAAGCGCTTCCCGCCAGTGGCCACTCCCGAAGATCTGGAGCCCGAGATTGAGGCGATGCTGAAATAATCGTTCCCTTGTTTATGGATTTTCGAACAACCGCCGAAAAGTTTTTTGTAACTTTTCGGCGGTTTTGTTTTGCAAAAAAGAGTATGAAGAAAATTTTATCTCCACGTATCACGCAAATCTTCACGTATTTCAATTTACGACAAATTCAATTTATTATACGTGCAGATACGAGCGATACGCGGAGATAATATTTTCCGCCAAATGAAAACATATAATTCTTGTTTTGTTTACTTTTGCCGCGTAAAAAAGCATAAAGATAATATGGAAGAAAAGTTTTGTCAGAGTTGCGGAATGCCGCTGACCCCGGAAATCCTCGGCACCAACGCCGACGGCAGCCAAAACGAAGAATACTGCATCTACTGCTACAAGGATGGTGCATTCACCGGTGACTTCACCATGGAGGAGATGGTGGAATTCTGCGCACAATTTGTGGAGGAGTACAACAAGAACACCGGCCAAAACCTAAGTCGCGAAGAGTACAAGGGCGTGCTTCGTCAGTATTACCCCCATCTGAAACGTTGGCAGCTGCCCGCCGACCAGCTGCCGCACGCCACCTCGCCCATCAAACAGCAGCTTATCGACGAGGTCAATGCATTGGGCATCAAGGACATGCCGCGCATCAACAACCTCTTCGTGCTGCAAGGTTCGTTCGTCAACATGGAGTACACCCTCAACGGCAACAAGGTGAAACTCCTCGACGACAATGCCACGTATTGGGGTAATCAGGTAGAGAAACAAGGTACAAACGGTCGCTGCTTCGGTATTGCCTGCGACGAGCATCACATCCTTGTGAGCGAGTACGGGAAGGACGGTGCGGATGCCGAGCTGGTGGTGTTCAAGAGGAGATAAGTATGAAAACCGAAGTACAACCCCAGGAAACCCCGCGAGCATTCGCCTTCGAGATGTGGATGACCGCACCGATGGTGACGTCGGTGAAGACGATGGACTGCGGGAATGCGGCGAGTTTTTTCGAGGCATTGCAGAAAACCATCGAAACACTGTGATGAAAGCTTCTTCCTGTTGGTATCTTGCCAATTTCCGGATTAAAACTGCCCTGTTCAAGAAAAAAGACCCTATTATCGGTATAATCGACAAGATGTGGGGAATTATGCGGAACGAGGCATTTCCGAAGTATATAAAGATGTAGATTATGCTGTATTTAATTACTATTCAGCATATTACATAAAATTGTGTTTTTAACAAGAAAGTCGCTCATAAAAATGTGTTATGTTTTAAGATAGTCACTCATTTTTTTGTACTTTTGCAGCTGGATAAAATCATCAGTATGTATAGAAATGTTATAAATGAGCTGATCAATTGGAAAATGTCACCATATAGGAAGCCCTTGCTTCTGTTGGGTGCACGACAGGTAGGCAAAACGTATATATTAAAGTACTTTGGCCAATCTTTCTATAAAAATGTAGCATATATCAACTGCGACCACAACGAACGTGTAAAGGATTTGTTCACAGAGGATTATGATATAGATCGAATTTTGCTCAGTATCAGCGCAATTACGGGAGAGACCATTATACCTGGAGAAACATTGATAATCCTCGATGAAGTGCAGGAACTGCGGCGAGGTCTCTCTTCTCTCAAGTATTTCTGCGAAAATGCACCAGAACAGCACGTATGCGTTGCAGGTTCTTTGTTAGGGGTCACGATGCGACACGGGGAGTCATTTCCCGTCGGCAAAGTGAACATCATTAAAATGTATCCGATGACTTTTGATGAGTTTTTGAGAGCCAAAGGAAAAGATCTTTTAGCTGATCTTTTGCAAAAAAGGGATTGGGACACTCTCCGAGGAACTCATACTGTATTGATTCAACTTTTGCGCGAATATTATTTTGTTGGGGGAATGCCTGGTGTGGTTTCCCTTTTCAGAGAAACAAACGATGCCAATATCGTTAGAAAGGCACAGGACGAAATACTATCCGCATACGCCAACGATATGGCAAAACACACCACTCCCACTGAAATAAAGAGGATTTCGCAGGTTTGGCGATCCATGCCATCACAACTTTCCAAGGAAAACAAAAAATTCATCTATGGTGTTGTGCGTGAAGGAGGGCGCGCCAAGGATTTCGAGCTTGCCATACAATGGCTTGTTGATGCTGGGCTAGTTCTCCGTGTACCGCGTGTGTCCACCCCTGCGATGCCCTTGAACCTGTACGAGGATATTTCCACATTCAAATTATACCTTTTGGATGTTGGACTGTTAGGCGCCTTGGCCGGCACTCCTGCCGAACTGCTTCTGATGCCCAACAATATGGGGGAAGGGAAAGGTATGTTTACGGAGAACTATGTATGTACTCAATTAGTGGCGGGAACAGGAAGGTTGCCTTTCTACTACAGTCGCGAAAATAGTCGTCTCGAGATTGATTTCGTTGTTCAATACGGCACGCAGATTGTGCCTGTTGAAGTGAAGGCTGAGGAAAATCTTCAGTCGAAATCCTTGAAGACCATTTTGCAAAAACATAAAGATTTAACAGCCGTCCGTTTTTCGATGAGTCCTTACCGTGAACAGGAAAGGATGACCAACATGCCGCTATATGGTGCAAGCGTCTGCTTCACCGATTGAACCACAACTTTATGATTATCAAACACTATGACACCGCTAAAACAATACCGTTTCGGCTTCGACCCGTGGGGCTTGCTCCTCTTCCTGCTGGTAATGCTCCCCAACTTCATCTGGTTCGCCGTTCCCGCACCGAACGACATCCTGCGCACGGATTCGGTCACGCCGGTGGTGGACGCCATCGGCTCCGTGTTCCAAGTGCTGACCGTCGCGTGCCTCTGCTTCGTTATCCATAAAGACAGAAGCAAACTTCGTTTCTCGTCCCTAATCATTGCCACAATTGTTTGCGTCGCAATATATTACATTGGCTGGGCGCTCTATTACACAGCCAATGTGAACCCCATCGTCATCCTTCTGCTGACTGTCCCGCCCTGCTTGGCGTTCATCCTCTTTGCCGCCGACCGGAAGAACCTTCCGGCAATCCTCTTCGCCACAGCATTTGCCGTATGCCATCTGGTGTTTGCGGTCGCGAATTTTATAGTCAAATGAAACATCTCCCAAATCTCATAACAGCTCTCCGGTTATTGGGCGCTCTCGGTCTCCTCTTCTTCGATGTGGGAAGTGTCGCCTTTTGGGTAATATATCTCGCCTGCGGATTGAGCGATATGGTAGATGGTTTCTTGGCAAGGAAGCTCCACTGCGAAAGCAAAACTGGGGCACTGTTGGACAGTCTGGCGGATTTAGCGTTTGTGGTCAGCAGCTGCATAAAGCTGATCCCTGTCTTGGCACTTCCCCATTGGCTTTGGCTCTGGGGCGCGGCAATCGTCGTCATCAAAGTCATCAACCAGATTTCCGCCATAGTGATGTACAAGAAATGTCGTTTTCCGCACACCATCGCCAACAAAGCGGCCGGTCTTCTGCTTTTCGTCGGAGTTCCATTGACCGTGTTTCTGGAATCTGTCGTGCCAATGGTCATCATAGCCGTTGTCGCGACCTTTGCCGCCGTTCAGGAGGGTCATTTCATAAGAACAAGGGCGGTTTGATTTCGTGATTTATTTGTATTTTTGCAGTTGAAAAAAATACGTTTCATACCGGCAGAATAACAAGATAAACATGCTCAAATATAAAGTATTCATAAGCAGTGTACAATCGGAGTTTTCACAAGAACGACAGCTTGTTTTTGACTTCATCCGTAATGACGAGTTGATGGGGCAATACTTTGAGCCGTTCATTTTTGAGCAGATTGCCGCACAAGATGCGAATCCTCGCCAATTATATTTGGATGAGGCTTCTTCGAGCCAGGTTTATCTCCTGTTGGTGGGAAAGAGGTATGGCAATGTTTTGCCAGACGGCATTTCTCCAACCGAGAAAGAATATCAAGCAGCAGGAGAGGGCAATGCTTGGAGAGTCGCATTCATCAGCGATTTGGACGGACAGCAACGTGAAGATGCGGAAGAACGTTTCTTCCGAAAAGTTCAGAACGAGCTTTCATACCGTGTCTTTTCTAATCCTTCTGTCCTGGTGTCGCTGGTCAAACAATCGCTGTATGCGTATCTTAAACACAAAGGCGTTATACAAACATTAAGTTTCGACGAACAGACCCGCGATGATGCCTCTATGGCCGATATTGATGCAACGAAAATCAAAGAATTCTTGCATCAGGCCCGTCAAAAACGAGGGTTCCCATTGGCCGAAGACTCCGACCCAATCACGGTGCTCCAGCATCTGAGATTGTTGCGGCAGGACAAGCCCAGCAATGGAGCGTTACTAATGTTCGCCAACGACCCGCAATACTTTTTCCCCTCTGCGGTGGTCAAATGTGCGTGGTTTCTCGGCACAGAGACGGTAAAACCTATCGAAGATTATAAAACCTTCGAGGGCGGAGTGGCAGATCAAATCAGCCAAGCCACCAGTTGGGTGATGTCGAAACTGTCGGTGCGTTTTGGCCAGCGAAACGTGGAGGTGCAAAACGAGGTTGAATTTGAGATACCGCGATCCGTCATCTTCGAGACCATTGTGAATGCCGTGGCCCATCGCGACTACAACAGCACGGGGAGTGTACAGGTTTCCGTATTCCGAAATCGTATTGTGGTACGCAATCCGGGGACGTTGCCTGTAGAACTCACCAAGGCCGACTTGATGAAAGAACATGGCTCTTATCCGCATAACCCGTACTTGGCGGAAGTCTTGTACCAGATGGGCTATATCGAGAAATACGGCACAGGCATCACAGAAAATATCCGCAGGATGCAAGAGGCTCGTCTCCTTGCTCCGGAGATAGACTTGAGCGCCGAGTTCATTACTACGATCTGGCGTGATAATGATGCAACTAATATTGGAACTAACCTTGGAACTAATATTGGAACTAATAATGCAACTAATGATGCAACTAATGGTGCAACTAATGATGCAACTTCTAAAGATTATTTAGCTGTCAATAAGCGTATTATAGATAGAAAAGTGAAAAAGAAAGTAAGAAAAAGAATGACAGAGCAACAATTACAGGAATGCATCGTTGAGGCTTGTTATGTGGAACATTCTATTGAGGAGCTTGCTAAACTGTTGGGAAAGTCAGAGTCACACATACGAAACCGATTCATCACCAATATGGTTGCAGACGGAATTCTTTTGCGAACCAAACCAGAACACTCTTCAGGTCAGACATACATGACAAATCCAAAACTTGACAAATAGGATTGAAATGTTGTCGGCGCGAAAATAGGTTTCGTGATTTATTCGTATTTTTGCCGCCGAAAAATCGAAACAATATGCCCGCAAACAAAAACGCTGTCACGCGCTACTACATTCTCGACAAGTTGTTGGCGAACCGTTACCACAACTACTCGACCGAGGATTTGTGCCGTCTGGTCAACGAGGAGTTGGAAGAATTGAAGCCAGAAAAGAAAGAGAGTTGGCAAGTGAGCCGTCGTACCATTGAACTTGACCTTCATTATTTGGAACACGAAAGCCCTTTTGTCGCTGATATAGAGCATTATCAGATTGATGATGTAAGTCCACGAACTCTCAAGACGATCAAGAAAAGTTGCCATCGTTATGCGGATCCATCGTTCTCCATCTTCACGCAGAAGCTTACGGATGACGAGAAACATCTGCTTGGCGAAGCTTTCACCCTCCTTGGACAATTTGATGGTCTGCCGAATCTTGAGGGTTTGGAAAGGCTCAGGGAGAGTCTCAAAGTGAAGACTGACCGCCAGATTGTGTCGTTCACCAAGAATCCTTTGGAAGGAAAGAGTCTGTTGGGGGAATTGTTCACTGCCATCACGCAGAAGCAGGTGGTGGAGTTGCATTTCCACAAGTTCGACACGCCTGAAACAGACCGTTCGGCGGTGGTTTTCCCCTATTTGCTCAAGGAGTATAACCGTCGTTGGTATCTCATCGCTGCTGCCGAAGACACGGGCAAAATACTCAGCTTCGCCCTCGACCGTCTGGACAAGTTCGTCCCGTTGCCCGCACGTCATTATAAGGAATACGATGGAGACCTCAACGAATGTTTCGAGGACATCATCGGGGTGACGCTCATCGAAGGCAATCCATTGCAGACCATCCTCTTCTGGGTCAGCGACTATTCCAAAGATTATGTCGCCACAAAACCCTTGCACGAGTCCCAGCGGCATCATAAAGGAAAGCAGGAAAAGGAATTGCGCCAACAATACCCGAATCTTGACGGGGGCGCGTTCTTCTCCATCGACTGCATCGAGAACTACGAGCTGATCAGGGAACTGACTTCTTTCGGCAAAGAGTTGTTGGTTCTTGCTCCGGAGAAAATGCAAGAAGTAATTATCACTAAAATAACAGATATGCTTAACAAATACCAGATGCTAAGCAAATAAATTTTTCTGCCTCGCTTTACATCTAAATTTTTTCATATCTTTGCATCGTTGACGATAAATATATTTAATAAAACTTATGGTAAAATGAAACCTCTTGAAGCTATGATTCCATATTGTGGAAATTGTTCGCGTAAAATAAAGAAAGAAGGACTGTCTAAAGATGAGTATTATTGTGATGTTTTCATTGATACTCCGATGAAAGGAATTGTTACCTCAGATACAGATGGGACTTGTTGTGTAGAATTGGGAGTTTATAAACCAATTCAACAAAATAATTGAATAAACTTGGAAATATTGAATGAATTAAAAACTTACTTATAAATGATAATGGATTATGGAAGAAAAATTTGGCTTATTAAAATTGGGCAGTGTAATAAATTTGAAAACTAATGGAAAAGGACAAAATTGCATATCAAGATTATCCCTTTTACTTGGTCGCAGAATAACATTAAAAGAAATAAATGAATTCATCGAATCGGACAGGTTTTCTCTTGAGTACATTGACAAAGATGGAAATGAAACAAAGAAAGATTCTTGCACGGGATTTCGATTCAAGTTACCATGGCAAGATGTTAGAGGGAATGACGTTTATGGTCATTTCAAAAAAAATGGCTCCATTTTTATGGGTGTGATTTGGAGCGGAAAAAGTGGAAAAAGAAATGTAAACCTTAGAAAGCATGGACACGTTGATCAAACCAGTTGGGATAAACTAAAAAAACTATGTGGCAATGAAATAAGTGAGAGTAGTATTGGAGATTATATTACCTCAGATATTGAATATTACAATGGCGCAGGTTACACTAAATTTCCTGATGGTACAGTGGTAACTTCGGAAACTGGAAAATTCGTTAAGTTTAATACTAGTCTTAATGTCGGAGGGGAAGTGCTGGTTGGCTGGTTTACAAAAGTTCGAGGACGTTTTGAGGGAATAAGTTGGGGAACGGAAGCGGATTTTAAATCGGCTCAAGAGTTAAGAGAACAGTTCTTTGTGGGGCGTATGGTTTTTGATTCTATAGAGAAATGCAACATCTTTTTGGAAGAGCTTAAGGGAAAAATCATTCCTGAGCCATGGGAGTACAAACGTAAGAAAGACGATACTTTTAAAAACCCAATATTGAAATCCTATCTACAGTTTGAATTGGATAGACTTTTCTATGAACAGGATGTGTTAAACTATCCCGATAGGATAATAACCAACGAAAGCAATAGTAAAGTATGGTTTAACACAAATCTTATTAACATATATGGAAAAGAATTGTTTCTTGTTGGCACTCTTTTAGAAATATCTAACAAGATATATATAGGCGATCTTGAAATATCACCATCCACAATGAAAATGAGGCAGCTGGGGTTTAAATCATCAAAAAAGCCTTTGCCACCTGTGTTTTTTAAGGATATAAATGAGATTTTTTTCCATTGGGACTGGGAGATAGATCTAGATATGATAAAATCCGAACACATTATAGGAGAGCGTAAGGAGAGATTTCCGGGAAAATACCATAAGATGACAACAGATTCTTTAGGTCGCATACTTGATTCTGCAATAGAATTAGCAAGAAGTATAGCACAACGAAACTATAAGTTTATCGTACCAATGTACTATCCTACTGCAAATAGGATTCAATTGTTAATGCCGATATATTTAGAAACTTCTTATTTCGGTAAACCGGATTTTGCGTTAGTATTAACTCCTCATGCAAATGAAAAGTTGTATACTCCCGAAACAATACTAGGATTAGATGAAGTTTATCAGGATGCGCGGTTAATAGCAAAGCCTGAAGAATCTTGGCTTAACCCTGAGATGTTATAATATAACAATTGTCAACTAAATAAATGTACAAATAGAAAACAACAAAATTATTATGTATGAAATATCCTACAGTTTCAGAATATATAGAATCTCTTCGTGTTGCAAATGATAATCTTGCAACTTTGACGTCTTTGGAGCTTGTTCTTGGTACTGATGGAAATCCAACTTATTCGAAAGAAAACCATGGTGTTGTCTTTCGGATGAAAGATAGGGATACCGATTTAGAGTATAATGTAAAATGTTTTACTGATGAACAAGAAGGCAGAGAAACATTGTATGAGCAAATTAATAATAGTCAAGGTGTATGGTTCCCTGATGGAGTTAAATATTATGCTAACGAGCTATTTGTAGATACTGCGATTTCGGATGCTAATGAATTTCCAGTAGTTGTTATTCCTTGTTGCAAAACGACAAACCTTATTTCTTTTATCAACACAAACATTGCAAATTGCTCGCTTATCTCAAAACTTGCAGATAGTTTTAGTTGTGTTGTAGAATGGGTTAAAGAAAAGGGTTGCTTTTGGCATGAACTAAATGTCGATTCACTTTATGTGAACGACACTGGTCATATTGTTGTTTCGGATATTGACGGACACATTGAAACAACTAATTCTACCAAGAAAAACGATGATTTGAACGCATACCTAATTCTTCTATCGCTAAAAGCACTGTATAGGGATTCAAGTTTGTTCAATGCAAAAGACGTCAAGCCGTATATTCTCTTCGATGGGGATAATTTCACCGAGCTTCCTGCAAATGAGATTATTACAAGATTGTCGATATTAAATGATTCTGAGATTTCATCCATAATTAGTGATGTTTTCGTAAAAATTGGACATGGCAATTCTAATGAAACGCGAAACGACTTGCAGCAATCCGAGATTTATGAAGACGGCCTAAAAATGATGGCGGAAAAGGGAAATGTTACAATGCAATTGCAGCTGGCGCGGAAATGTTGGGATAATGAAATGTATGAAGAATCATTTAAATGGTATAAACAAGCAGCATCTCAAGAGGATGCAGATGGTTTATATGGCTTAGGATTGTGTTATCGTAATGGTTTTGGAATAGAAAAGGATTTGACAAAATCATTTCATTGTTTTCTTAATGCTTCTGAGTTGGGATTGTTGGATGCTCAATATGAACTTGCTGAAGCATATTATTTCGGATGGGGAGTTCGCAAGGATAAGACAAAGGCAATGGATTTGTATTTCAAAGCTGCTCAAAGGGGGCATGCTATGTCAGAATTTATGATTGGTCATTATCTTATGTTCAATCGTGGAGAGATTGACAGCTCTTTTGCCATTACAAGTAAACGTGATACAGTGAAGGCATTTGAATGGTTTTTGAAATCCGCTAAACAAGGTTATCATCCTGCACAACGAAGGATAGGTGCATTCTATGAAACCGGCACAGACCCTTGTGTAAGAAATATTAGCAAAGCTATGGAGTGGTATCAAAAGGCAGCTGCCCAAGGTAATGATAAAGCCTTGTTTGCAATAGGAAGATTGTATGCCAATGGTCTTGATGAAAGAAATCCTGATAACAAGAAAGCTTATGAGTATTATTTGCAAGCGGCAAATAAAGGTCTTCGTGATGCTCAGTTTAGGGTAGGTGTTGCATTGTTATTTGGCAAGGGGATAGAAAAGGATAAAGATGCAGCTGTTGAGTGGATTCGAAAATCTGCTGACAAAGGTTATGCGGCGGCAAAAAAGCTTATCATTGAAATTGAATATAGTGAAGAAGTCTCTGAAGAAACGGGAACCACAGGATTAGAAATAGTATCTGCTACTATTGACGATTATGGTGTTCTTTATAGTCAAAACGGGAAAAAACTTTTGAAATATAGTATAGAAGAAGGATTCGATAGTGATGGAATATACGGTGGTTCAATAAGCATGTTTGATGAAGAAAGCGAATTTGGAAGCATAAAACAACAAAGTTTAAATCAATATAAAGTAAAAGAAGGGACAGAGATAATCTGTGAGAATGCTTTTTACGAATGTGAGTCGTTGGAAAGCATATCTTTACCTTCTACGCTACATGTAATTGGGGAGAGTGCTTTTTTCGGATGTGAAAATCTCTCTTGTGTAACATCATATTCCACTCTTAAAAGAATAGGAGAACGAGCTTTTATGGATTGTCATAGTCTAAAGTCAATTGACACTTTAGATGGTGTTGAATCTATCGGGGAGGGTGCTTTTTCTGGTTGCTATAGTTTGCACAATCTCACTTTGCCAAGTACTTTACAGAAGATAACAGGAAGTACTTTACATGGAGTAAAAAGAATCTTATCCGAATCAAAAAAATTTTTGGTGGAAGACAATTGTTTGTTAAGTTCAGATAAAAAAACACTGATATATTTTATTCAAAACGAATTAAAGACCTTTGAGATTCCTAATGGTGTCGAAATCATCGGTTCTTCTGCATTTGAAGGAGCGAATGTTAATTATTTGAAAATCCCTGAAAGTGTCAAAATCATTGGAAATTCATCATTTTCTGGATGTGCATTAAGGGAAATCTTTTTGCCAGATTCAGTAATACAAATTGGTTATTCAGCTTTTTGTGGGTGCGAAAGTCTAACGAAGGTTCGTTTGCCGAACCGATTATCTTCTATTGACATACAAACTTTTGATTCGTGTTATAGACTAACAAACATTCATTTACCTAGTTCCATTAAAGAAATTAATCATTGGGCTTTTGCAAGGACAGGACTCTCTTCTTTTTGTTTTCCTATAAATGTTGAAAAAATTGGATGGGGATTGTTTGCAGGTACTCAAATTAAAAAAATAAATTCGGAATCAGAATCAATTATTGTTAGAGACATGGCTGTTTATAGCAATCTTGGAAAAACACTATCTCAATATTATGGAAATGAAAAAAAGTTTGTGATTCCAGAAGGGGTTGAAGAAATATCCAAATTAACTTTCACATCTTATATCAAAGAAATAATCTTTCCAAAGTCAATAAAAAAACTCTGTGATATGATATGGTACGACGGTACTATTCCGGAGAAAATATATGTGCACAAAGAATTCAAAAAAGTCATTCTTGAATATTTACCAGAGTATTATTATAGTCATGTATTTGTAATTGAAGATGATAGTAATTGAGTCAAAAAGAAAGAAACCAGAAACCCTGCTTGGGGAATATCCTAATGCGGTGTTTTGTGATGTGACGAGCAAATCACCATATCTTGAATTAAGGCAATTAAGTCCGTTTTATCCATGGGGAGGTATACCTGTTAGTTTTTCACCAGGAGTTGAAGCCTCTTGTGTAGAAGCAGTATGGCAAGGATTGAAAGTGTTTGAAAACGCTGATGTTGATACGGAATTGTTTTTAAACAACACTATGAAAGGTCTAAAACGTTCGTCACGAGTTTATGGTAAAGTCTTGGGGCACAGGAAAGGTGTTGATGGTGAAATATTACTTAATTATCATGATGCTCGTAGAAAAATATACATTCCCACATATAAGTGGATGTTGGAACATAAAGCTTTTTATACCATTGAATATTTAAGGGCTTTTTGCCAAGAAAACCCCAACGTCACTCTCGTATTATTAGATTATCAGACAAATAGCAATATTGAGGATCTAACCAAGCCTTTGTCTCACGCATTTTTGGTTAAATCATACGTAGAGGGATTGCCTCCGTATGATGATGTAGTGATAGAGAAAACGGTTCACCATGTGGTCGTTGGGCGACGTGTTCATGAATGGCAAACAAAAGAGTATTCATTTAAGAAGCTCCCAGTGGTTGACGACAATAACAAACAATTAGCAATTGATTTCGATGAATAGAAGGAAGGATTACAAAGAATTTAAGCAACTTCTTGAGAAGTATAATATTACAAAGTTTTATCACTTCACAGACCATGACAATGTTGATTCTATAATCAAGAATGGTGGATTGTTCTCTTATGGTGATTGTATTAAACGCGGAATTAGAATAAACAGGCCAGGTGGGTCGGCGTTGTCGCACGAACTGGATTATAAAGAAAATTTGCAAAATTATGTTAGGGTTAGTTTATGCAAGAAACATCCAATGATGTTTACAGCAATACAGGATGAACGAATCGTAAACCCTGTGATATTGGAAATTGACACAGATGTTCTTTTTATAGAGGGTAATATTTTTTCAGATAAGAATGCGGTTCGGAAAGATTCATGTAAGGGAAAGAGTTTCGCTGATTTTAGCAGAATACATTTCAATACAGTCAAACAAAGGAACCAATTTGAGGTTGATGATGACGAGCAAGACTATTATCAGGCAGAAATACTGGTACCACATCACATCTCGCTTAACTATATTTTGAATTTGACCGATTTCCAAACATTGGATTCTGAGAGAAAAGAGAGTTGTCTTAAGATACCTTATTCTTCAGCCATTACTCGGGAAAATCCAGCTGGTATTTTCTTCATACTTAATCAATCGTATCCCACAGAAGAAAAGATAGAGTATGGAGGTGAAAAGATGTCCAAGGCAAGAGTTGAAGGAGGCATTGTTGATAAAGTGATAAACGAACTTATTTTGAGTAATACAAGTAATGGCGTCCTCAATGATAAGTATAATATTTCTGTTATTGGATATGGTGACTATGCGTATAGTTGCATTGAAAAAGGAAATGTTCATACTTTGAAAGAGCTCCAAGATAATCCATTGTTTGTTAGAACAATGTCCAAAAAAACTAAGACACGACAAGGAACAAAAACAATCGAGATAAAACAACCAACATGGATAAAAACTAATAGTGATGGGGATGCAAAACTATATAAAGCCCTAAATAAAGCTCGAGATATAATTGAGAACTGGGCAGAGGAACATGAATCGTCATACCCACCTATTGTGATACACATCACAGAATACAGATACCATGGCGCGGATGATAGTGATATGAAGCAAATGGCAAACCAAATAAAGTCCATATTTACAAAAGATGGGAATGCCTTGTTTTTCAACATCATTCTCACGGAAAAGGAAGATGCTGTTTCCGTACTATTTCCATATGACAATCAAGCAGTTTCAGACTCATATTATGGGACGATGTATTGTTTAATGTCCAGCATTTTGCCAAAATCATTTAATCAAAATGTCGCTTGTTTTAATGAGATTGAAGATGTTTTATGTCAAAGATATGGAATAGCCTTTAATGTTAAATTCAAGGACTTATTTGATACTATACTCTCTATTATACCAAAATGAACTGGTCTTGTAAGTATAAATATTCTCTTTTGATATTTACAGAACGACACCTGAAATCACCATTTCAGACAATTCGCGACAGGTGAACTTTTTATGACAAGAATATTTTGCAACCAGCTGTCATTTAGTGAATTATATGATTGTTTGTGGTGATTTTAGTGAACCAATCAGTCCAAACAAACATACAATCAGCAAGGCATCGCTAGGTTTTTCAACGGCGACGAGACGCTGGAGAGACAAACACCCCCCTCTTTGCAAGCCTTGCAACCCCTCCCTCATCACCCGAAATATCGTATTTTTGCGCCGGTTAATAATTGTAAGTAAGAGTGCTCATATTATGAATGATACACTACCAAAAGAAGTCCATCATCAGAAGGCGTTGTTCAGCCGGGACCTGCCTTTTAAGCCTCAATATGGCATGATGCTGTATGTCGAGGCGGGCGCGAATGAAGAGATCGACGGGTACTTTCACAAGAATATGATTGGGTAGCGTTCGGGGCACGAAAGCGATGGAGGAAGCGGAGGCGCTGGGGAGGGCGATAGCACAATAATTTTCATCTCATCCCGTTTACCTTTCGTTTTGAAACCCTTTTCAATGAACAATACTCTACGTGTTATACTGAAGGTCCTGATGGTCATCACCTGGGTTTTGATGATGGGGTGGTATATATCCCTTCTCCTCACCCTCCTGCAGGCATATCGCATGTACGGGAATATGCCCATTGGTGAAGTTCCATACTTTTCTCTGCCCATGTTCGATTTTTGTTTTGTGTTTGGATTTTTCAATTTTCTGGTGATGATATTCATGGGATTTCCTTTGAATCTTTGGAATATGGTCAATGAATTCAAGTTCAAGAAGTTCAGTACCCTTATGATTTCGGCCTGTTACATTTTCCTTGCCGTGGTATTCGTTATCATTTGGTTTTACCTTTGGTCATATATCGACTGATCTCATCTTGTTTTTCACCCCAACAATGAAACGGAAACTGTTTTGTGAAATATCACCTTTTACCTATCGTCTTTCGACGGAGAAGGAAATCCTGAAGCGGCATCTGAAGGATTTGTCCCAGAAGACCCTCTTTGCCAAAGAAAGATCAACAACAGCATTGCCTGAGCTTGTTTGGCAGCACAATTCCCTTATCCGTCGTCGGTTAGGCAATGTCAATATGCAATTGCAGGAGAACAAGGCCACCAATTTGGCTTTGGCCGTGAAACACATTGACAGACTGCTGATTCGTCCCGGCGAGACCTTCTCGGTCTGGAAGTGCATCGGCCGAACCACTAAGCGGAAGGGCTACAAAGAGGGGCTTACCATCGCGAAAGGGCAGCCGGCGCAAGGAATTGGCGGCGGGATGTGCCAATTGTCGAACCTGATACACTGGATGGTTCTGCATAGCGAGCTGACCATCACGGAGCACCATCACCACGACGGGTTGGACCTTTTCCCCGATTTCGGCCGGCAAATTCCGTTCGGCACAGGCACCAGCATCTCGTACAACTACCTCGATTACCGGGTGAGGAACGACTCGGACAACACCTACCAACTACGGTTATGGGTGGATGAGGAATATCTCTGTGGCGAACTCCGCGCGGCAGAACCCCAACCCCACACCTTCCATATCCATATCGAGAATGAACGCTTTACCCGTGAAGACGGGGTCGTCTATCGCAACGGCGAGGTCTATCGGGACATCCTCGATCCCGCCACGGGTCGCTGTCTCGACAGCCAACTCATCCGCACCAACCACGCCAAGGTTATGTACGAATGTCCGGAGGAACTAATCGAATAACTTGCCAACCTGTTTCTTCTGCTAAAAGCCAAAAGCCAACGGCTAACGGCCAATGTCTAATACCAAACCAAACAATAATTTTCACCCTATCTCGTTTACCTTTAGTCTGAAACTTATTTTTAACGAACATTACCGCAGTATTAATTATCATTTGGATCTACTTTGGATCGTATATCTATTGATTGGCTGGTTTCTTTATTTAACGAACGGACAAAGACATATAACCGGCAAATATGTTGCACGCAAACAACACTTTTTTCAAATAATGTTGTTTGTGCGCAACATTTTTATTATTTTTGCAGTCTGATTTAAAAGCGGAAACGTATGAGCACCGAAATGATGAAAAAGGTTATTGCCGACTACTTTGAGACGCAGCCCGTCTTGAAGGCTTGGCTTTTCGGTTCCTTCGCCCGTGGCGAGGAGACCCCGAGAAGCGATGTGGATATCCTTTTCGTGCCCGACCGCTCTGGCAAACCCTTCACGCTCTTCACGCATGGCGGCATGCTGATGGATTTGCAGGAGTTGCTCGGACGCGAGGTCGATTTGGTAGAAGAAGGATCGCTCCGTCCGTATGCCGCTGAAACAGCTAACCGTGATAAAATACTGATTTATGAGAGAAAGAGCTAGAGACAAAGGGCGTTTGGAGGATATCATTGAATATTCCGACAATGTCACGAAGTTCATCAGTGGCCACACTTTTGAGACATTTGTTGCCGACAAGCTTACATACTATTCCGTGATGAAGAATGTGGAAGTAGTGGGCGAAGCAGCCTATATGTTGAGCAAAGCATTTAAAAAGGCACATTCTAAGACACCTTGGAAGACAGTTCAGGGTATGCGCCACGTCTTAGTTCACGACTATGCCAATGTTGTTGCAGCAACACTCTACGACACCGCCGTCAACGGTATCCCCGAATTACGCGAACAGGTGGAGAAGTACCTCGCAGAAACAGACTGGGAGGCATGGGCTTCCGCTCCTGACGATTTTGAAGACTCCGTTGATGAAAGTGTTGCGAAAGTCGCCCGCAACATGAAAGCCAAAGGTTATGCCGTTGGCGATATTGCCGAGATTACGGGGTTGACGGAGGAGGAGATAAGGGGATTGTAGAAATACGGCAAATGTTGTATTGTTGTACATTATAATGAAACATCCCCAAACATCAGACATAAAAAAGGCGATACTTTTCTTTCTCGCAATACTGACAACCGTGTTTTCAAATGCGCAAGTGAAAGCGGTGCGATGTACGGAGGAGGACTACAATCAGGCTTTGCGAAGTCTGATTCTCTGTTCTTGTTCGGACTTCGCATCGGTTGATCTTTCACAAATTGAAAGTAGGCAAATCGACAGCGTGTTGCATCAACATTATTTTGTAGCCGAAGGTTTTGACGAAGCGGATTTCGACCTTGAATGGAAGAGAATGCCTTATCAACATGCTCAAGCTGCCTACATTGTGGAATTTGGAGTGATAAACAAGGGGTTAGGAGTTCCTGTAGATACAAAAACGGCATTTATTGACTCGCTGTTTCATCCTTTGGGCACTATAAACGGCGGTCTAATGGAAACTGATTGCTGCATCCACCAGATTGCCACGCGAGAAATAAACCACTTGAGCTTACCGCCATTTTTGTACCTCTACCGTTGGGAATCAGACAAGTCGATACCTGAATTAATAGACCAATATTTTCCGACGGATCTTCTTATTTTAGAGTATTGCTATTCAATTACTGGAGAACTTTTTGTGAAAGGCGAAGAATTCCGTACCAGTAGTATGGTATATATGAAAGTGAGTGTTAAATGATCATATAGTAGTGGTATCTCTTAACCACCCTCCTGATTTCGTATGTTACATTCTCCTTACTGCGATATTCATTGTCATTTGGATTTACCTCGGAGGGAAGTTCGATTGATTGGATGCTTTCTTTGTTTTCCAATATCACGTTCTGCATGTAAAGGAAATTTTGTACCTTTGCACTCGGAAAAGAATAAAAGAGAATAAAGAAGAATAAAAGAGAATAAAGGAAAGTAAAAGCAGTCATACCTACCTGTCAGAATACCTTTTGAACAAAACACAAAAATAGTTGTTTTCACCACTCTTATGAGCCATATCCACGATTTCTCCCACATCATCGTCCGCGATGCCACCGAGAACAACCTCAAGCACGTTAACGTCAGGATTCCCAAGGGGAAAATCACCGTGGTAACGGGCGTGTCGGGATCGGGCAAGTCGTCGCTGGTGCTGGACACCATCGCGGCCAAGTCGCGAAGGGAACTCAACGACACCTTCCCCTCGTTCACGCAGCAGTACCTGCCCAAATACGGGCGACCGCACGTGGGCGACATCCAGAACCTGCCCATCGCCATCGTCATCGAGCAGCGCAAGCCGGCCTCCAACTCCCGCTCCACGGTGGGCACCTACACCGACATCTACGCCCTGCTGCGACTACTGTTCTCGCGCATCGGGCAACCTTTCGTGGGCTACTCCGATGCCTTCTCATTCAACCATCCGTCGGGCAGCTGCCCGCGCTGCGGCGGGTTGGGCGAAATCCGCGAGTTGGACATCCACAAGTTAGTCGATTTCGACAAGTCGCTCAACGATGAGGACACCATCCACTACATCGCCTTCGGCAAGGGCGGCTGGCGGTGGATACGCTACGCCCACAGCGGCCTCTTCGACCTCGACAAGAAGATCAAGGACTACACGCCTGAGGAACTCGACCTCTTCCTCAACTCGCCACAAATCAAGCTGAAGAACCCGCCTTCCAACTGGCCCAAGACCGCCAAGTACGAAGGCCTCATCCCCCGTATGTACCGCAGCATCATCAACTCGGAGGAGGGGCTGCTCCACGCCTCCGTGCTCAACCCGATGCTGACGATGGGCACCTGTCCCGACTGCGGCGGCACGCGCCTCAACGAGAAGATACGCTCCTGCAAGATCGGCGGCCTCAACATCGCTGAGGTGACGGCCATGAGCATCAGCGACTGCCGCCAATGGATGGAGACCATCGACAATCCGCTGGCGGAGGACATCAAGCGGGCGACCACCGAACGGCTGGCGGCGTTGGAGGAGATCGGACTCGGCTACCTCACCCTCGACCGCGCCATCGGTACCCTCTCCGGCGGCGAAGCCCAGCGTTGCAAGATCGCCAAATACATCAACTCTCCCCTATCCGACGTGATGTACATCCTCGACGAACCCAGCGTGGGTCTCCACAACCACGACATTCTGCTGATGCAGAAGTCGGTGCAGAAGCTCAAGAGCCACGGCAACACCGTCATCCTCGTGGAGCACCACAAGGAAATCATCAAAATCGCCGACCACATCATCGATATGGGCCCTGGTGCAGGGATGAAGGGCGGCGAAATCGTCTTCGCTTACGGGCACGATGCTGAGCGCGACGAGTGCCATCAAGGAGCAGGTGCGCGCACCCAAGGATTTCTTTCTGTTGGAGAACGCCAACCTGCACAACCTGAAGAATGTTTCCGTCAAGTTGCCGTTGGGCGTGATGTGTGGCATCGCGGGTGTGGCGGGCTCAGGCAAGAGTTCGCTGATGGAATGTTTCCGGAACGCCTATCCGCATCCCGAACACATCGTCTATATCAGCCAGAAGAGCATCGGCATCAGTCTGCGCAGCACCCCGGCCACCTATTTGGACGTGGCCGACGACATCCGCAAGCTCTTCGCCAAAACCAACAAGACCAAGGCAGACCTCTTCTCCTTCAACGGCAAGGGCGGCTGTCCCGTCTGTCAGGGGAAGGGAGTCATCGTCAACGACATGGCCTTCATGGACGCCATCGAGACCACTTGCGAGGCCTGCGGCGGTCTCCGTTATTCGCCGGAAGTACTCTCCTACAAGGTGAACGATCTCAACATTGCCGAAGTGATGGACCTCACCGCCAACAAAGCCTCCGAGTTGTTCGCTGGAAGTGTGATTGCCGAGAAGCTGGAACCGTTGCGCAAGGTCGGTTTGGGATACCTGCATCTGAACCAGTCGCTCTCCACCCTCTCCGGCGGAGAGCTGCAGCGCATCAAGCTGGCCTCCTACCTGCGCGATGCAGGCAAGATCTTCATCATGGACGAGCCCTCCGACGGTCTCCACGCGGGCGACATCCGCCGCATCCTCAACCTCTTCGACACGATGGTGGATGCGGGCAACACCATCTTCCTCATCGAGCACAACATCGAGATGCTGAAATCCTGTGACTGGCTCATTGAGCTCGGTCCCGGCGGCGGCGCCATGGGCGGCGACATCATCTTCGAGGGAACGCCCAAGGCGATGGCGGAGGATAAGGGGTCTGTCACGGGACCGTACTTGAGGGTTAATTAGGAAGTTAGCGTGACTGACGAAAAACAATCCGCAATTGAAAAAAAGTATTTTTGTAAGTTCAAAGGAGAGAAAGATTATGGAGCTGAAAAAAAAACAGACCAGAAGAGTATCTTTTTTGAAGAAGTTATCCTTCAAATTAATAGACCTTGAAGAATATCTTTTTATCATTACCATCACCTGCTGCCTGTTGACAGCGTGTGGCACACGTAGCAACTGTGACTACGACCATCCTGAGCCAACCTACATGGATACGGTTGCGGGTATATCCTTGCAAAACATCCATTCAATCAGTTTTCATGTCGCACCCCTGTCATGCGGATGGGTTGTATCGTTTGCGAATGGTGAAATAGGGTTTGCCTCTTACGACAAAATCAAGCGTTGGCGGTTTCGGAACCGCACAGACACCATTGATGCATACCCTTTGACCGGCCAAAGCAGCGCATTTCTTGATCGTTATGGTATTGCAAAATACCAGTTGGCTCAAATAATGGACTTTTGTAGAAACAATCACATACCTCTCCTTTGTGGTCCAACCGTTCTTCGATGGGAAAAAGAATATGCCTCTGCCATCTATGAATACAGTGATGACACCCTGCACGAAGAGCTATTGCTTTTTGGCACTATATGCGATTCGATACGTTTCAAATATAACATAGAGACAAAAGAATACTGTACAGGCAAATCCGGTTATGCCCATCTGTATGACTGTACTTCATCTTATTTGGAGTACCTCCAGGATGAGGGCTTCCGTGTAACCATTCGTTTTTCAGCAGACACTCTCCAATGCCTAAGTGTCTGTAGCGGCAGCGAATCCGACAATCTTCACAACCCCTATCTTAACTCTCTTCAACCTATGGCGAAGAAATAACAATGACTTTATTGGAGGCTAATCTGAGATTCAGCATTACAAGCTTTCAGGCTATATCTGTAAATAGACAGTTTCTTTACTGCTTTTTATATAGACATTTCCCCTTTCTGTAATCATTAGGGGACAATCTTTTCATGCGATCAAACGCTGATTTATACTCCTCCACATTCCACTCCCATGCCTCTTGCATCACATAGTTTTTATCATATAGAATCCAAATTAATCTATCCCATTCATAATTCGTCGCCTTTGGGACCATTGTTACTTTACTTCCTGGTTTACCACTTGGTCGATTGCCCTTTACCTGATACCGTATATTCTTAAAAACGAAATCAGATCCTTTATTTACGGCCGTTTTATCCTTCATGTATTCAGAATATTCCCTTTCAGACATTCCAACTAACATCGCTGCATCATATTCAGAAACTGTGCTTGTGATAGATGGGGAAACGCCAAATTTTGCTTGCCACTTTAAAGCAATTTCAACAAGTTTGTTCCTTAAAGAACCATAAAGGTCGATATCCTCTTTGATGACACCTGTTTGTTCAAATAGCTTGGCCTGTAACTCGTCCAACAGAAAACTATAAACATATCCTGATGACTGGAAGTAAAGTCCAGTATTGGGGTCGCCAAGTTTTTCGAAAAGGCGGGAGGTGTAAACGGCATCGAAAGCCTGCTGCATCGTGAGTCCTCGCTCTTCCATAAGGCGGGCAATCATGTCCTTCACGATCTCCTCTTTCATAATTTGAAATTCTGCTTGGGTGACGTTCATAACTTGATAAGTTTGTCCACTGCCTGCTGCGTGCAGAAAGCATATTGGAAAGTGATACCTTTGATGTATTGAATACGGCGCAAGAACTCGTCGAAGGTGATGTAGCCTTGCTTGAAGCGGGTGATTTGTGCGCCGATACGGTCGTTAGCAATGGGACCGTAAACGATATCATAGTCATGGAGTGTGAGACCTTGTGGCTCGGCGCGGTGGTCATAAACAAAGTGCGCCCAATCCTCCGTGTAGCCCTCAAAACGTTTATATCGGAACTGTGAGAAGAGTCTCTCGTCAAAATCATAGACGTTTACAACAGGGACAGTTTCTTCGAACTCGGCACGAAACTGTGCCAACTCAAGGGCCTGCTGACTGTCGTCAGAGAGATAAAAAGCACGGCCAAAATCCTTATTAGGTCTCGACAGAGTAAGGTCAATATGTTGGATATCAATGGTGGAACCATGGTATAGTCTCATAGTGTACCCCCTTTCTTCTGGCAGTAGGCTTGAAGGGTTTGAATATTCTCATCAAGCGACAAGGTGTGCATGATGCCATAGTGCTTGTCGCACATTGCGAGGGCACCGTAGCGGCTGAGGTAGCGGTAGGCCTCGGCTTCGGAGACGTTACTCCGTGTAGCGAAACCTGCCACCAAAAGCACAAGGTATTCTATTTTGTCCAGTATTGTCGATGACATAAGCTAAAGTTTCTACCGTCATTAATTCGATTTGCAAAAGTACAAACTTTTTTGAAACCACCCCAAATTATTTTTTGCACCGCGTTTAGCTCTTTGCAGAACGAAAAAATGTAGTACCTTTGCCGCTCAAAACCAAACGAAAAATATGGACACGCAAAGCATAGAACTTATCCGCACCTCGCAGAGTTGGGATGGAGCGGAACTACCTGATTACCTGCAAGGCAGACCCGAATTGGTGGTCAAGAAATACATTTTCCCCGTTGGGCAGAAGCTCGATTGGCACTACCATCCGGTGATGAACTACGGCGTGCTGGTGGAAGGCGAGCTGACCATCATCGCCCAAGACGGGACGGAGAAGGTCGTCCACGCGGGGGAGGCTGTCGTCGAGATGGTCGGAACCGTCCACCACGGCGAAAACCGCGGCACCCAACCCGCTGTCCTCTACATGTTCTACCTCTCGCAGGAAGGGCTTCCGCTGTCCGTGCCGTGTACGGTGAAGGAACAGTGACGGTCAAATTTGTTCGTATTATCGCGAAGCACATTCGCGATGAATATTGTTTTTACAAAAAAGTATCTTTGCAGTCTTAAAAATTAAAACATGAAAGAAATCTACATCAATGTCGAGTCGAAATATCTTCTATGAAAAAAAAGCCAATCGTCGTCCTGTTTGCGCTGTTGATGCTTGCGAGCCTCTGCCAAGCCCAAGAGGAGTTGCCCGAATTTCCCACTGACCGTCCCGGATACACGTGGGGCGCGGATGTGCTTCCACATCACAAAGTGTCATGGGAAAACGGCTTCGGTTTCGAGTCGTGTCCCGACGGGTCGCGCACCTTCACGCTGACCAGCACGATTGTGCGCTACGGTATTTTCAAAAATGTGGAACTGCGCATCGGAACGGATTTCCTGTTGTACAACGACGGGCCGGGCACTAAATACACTTTCGGCATTGCGCCGCTTACCATCGGAGCGAAATTCAAACTGTATGAAAGCTCCAATTGGCTCCCTTCCATCGGTTTTGCAGCTGAGCTCCAGATACCGCATGTCGGCACGAAGGACTTGACCCCGTCGCACCTAGCCCCTTCGATGTATGCTATCTTTGACCATAGTCTAACGGACTGGCTCTCATTGTGGTACAACGTCGGGGCGATTTGGGACGGCGAAACCGCCATACCGCAAACGTTCCTCTCTTTGGCCCTATGGTTCGACATCACGGACAACGTCGGAGCTTTTGTTGAGACCTACAACTACCTCCATCCCGACGGGAACCAATACATGACCGACTTTGGCTTTACTTGGATGCCTTCACGGCGCGTCCAGCTCGACATCAGTTGTGATTTTAATCTTATGAACCTTGGCAAGTATTACGCCATCGGTTGCGGGGTGTCTTGGATGATCAACTGACGCAAAATCCAGCGTCCCTACCATCACCACTCAATCTCTTTCACCTTCCCGTCAGGAGTGCGGAACACATAACGTTTCACCTTCTCCTGGCGCGTCAATGATCAGCGAGACATGCTGAATTTTTTCATCCGAAAGATTTTTATTTCTTCAAAACTTGCGACAAAAATAAAAATTATTTTTGGCTATAACCAATATTTTGTACCTTTGTGGCCAAAATAAACAGACGGATTTTTTCAAAAACCAAAGAAGAAAGAGAAACCCTAAATGCCTCAAGATCAGATTTTGAACTTTAACGGAACGTGGAGAAGCTACCAGCAGCGGATCTTGGACAACCTTGATTTTCACCTGCGTGACCAAAAACTTCATGTCGTGGCCGCGCCCGGTGCAGGGAAGACCACCCTCGGCATCGAGGTGATCGCGCGTCTCCAACGTCCGACGCTGATCCTCTGTCCGACCAACACGATAAAACACCAGTGGCGAGAGCGCATCTGTTCTTCATTCCTTCAAAAGAAAGACTATGGCATCGTTTCCACCCACATCCGGAAACCGGGATTCTTGACGGTGACCACCTATCAGGCACTTTTGGCCGCTTTTTGCGGGCGTGCGGAGGAGGAGGAAGAGGAACAACTTCCATTGGACGAAAATACGGAGCAAGAAGCAGAAACCGATTCCGATTCTATCACCTCTTCCGCCAGATTCAAAAAAGAGAAAGCCGATGAGGTCATCGCCATTCTGAAAGCCGCCAACGTCTCCCTGCTCTGTTTTGACGAGGCGCACCATCTGCGCAAGGAGTGGTGGAAAGCCCTGACCTATCTCAACGAGCATCTTCAACCGGAACAGACTCTCGCCCTGACAGCCACGCCTCCCTACGATGCGGACTATGGCGAATGGAAACGGTATCAGGATCTATGCGGAGAGATCGATGAGGTGATTTCCATTCCCGAACTGGTCAAGAACGGGGACTTATGCCCCCACCAGGATTATGTTTGCATCTCGTTCCTGAAGCAGCATGAGCGGGAGTTGCTGAAAAAGCACAACCAGCACGTCAAGACTTTCGTTGAAAAGATACAAAACGACTCGGAATTACTGGAAAGTCTGTCGAAAATGTCCTTCTTTGAGGCGAAAGAAACCGATGTCGAAATGATTTTCGAATCGCCGGAGTTTTATGTCTCCATCGCATCCCTGCTGAACGCCAAAGGGTATCGGATTCCGGAAAGTTTCTTTGAACTTTTCGATGCCAAACAGCACAATCTGCCCAAATTCGACCTTAAACGAGCCTCGGTGTTCATCAAAGGTTTCTTAGAAACTGAAGCGGAGTGTTTCCAGCCCTTGGAACCGAAAAAGAACGAATATTTTGAACTTGCCAGAAGATCGGGACTTGTGGTCAACAGGAAGGTCGTTTTGGACGAAAGCGCCAAAATCCGCAGGCTCATTGCCGGCAGTCTCGGCAAACTGGACTCCATCGTGCAGATTGTCAAACAGGAGTCGTCCCAGCTGAAAGAACAGCTGCGGATGGTCATCCTGACCGACTATATCAAGATGGACGATGTGGCCTGCCAAAGTATCGGGGTGGTGCCGATTTGGAGAAAGCTGAAAGAGAATGTTGGAGACAAGGTATCCATCGGCGTTTTGTGCGGCTCCCTCATCCTGTTGCCGCAAAAGATTATCGGAAAGCTGTATAAATTGCTTGAAGACAATAAGATTGATGGGGATTCCATCAAAATCGGCCGTTTTGACGACGACAGGGACTACATCCGGATTACGCCCAAGGAAAGTCTTCGGAACCATATCGTCAGAATCATTACGGAAATGTTCTGTGCCGGTGATTTAACTGTGCTAATTGGTACGCAGGCATTGCTCGGCGAAGGCTGGGACGCCCCGGCCATCAACTCGCTGATCCTCTCCAGCACGGTGAGTTCCTACATGCTTTCCAACCA
>ONHS01000071.1 GCA_900317715.1 uncultured Bacteroidales bacterium
CCATTTCGGGTGGTCGAGGATGTACTGCACGAGGTGTCCTATGATGGCGTTGCAGCGGTTCCAGTCGGGTTGGAGGAATAGCAGACAGTTTTCGGAGACTTTTTGGGAGTTTTCCTCGGCCCAGGCAAAGTCCTCTTCGCAACCGATGACCACCTTGAGCTCGTTAGCATGAGCCAGCATCTCGGGTTTCGGAGAGGCACCGTATTTCGGGGAGAGGCATATCCAATCCCAGTTGCCGGAGAGCGGTTCGGAACCGGAAGTCTCTAGAAAACAGCTGATTCCGTGTTCGTGCATCTTTTCGCAAAGGTAGTCCATATTGTAGAGCATGGGCTCTCCACCAGTGACAACCACCGCATGAGACGGTGTTTTCGCAGCCCTCGCCACAATCTCGTCGACGTTCAGTTTCGGATACTTGTTCGCATTCCACGCCCGCATCTCATCGCAGAAGGAGCAACCCACCTCGCAACCGCCAACGCGCACGAAATAGGCCGCCTTCCCCGTATGAAATCCTTCGCCTTGCAGCGAATAAAACTCCTCAACCACAGGAATATACGATCCTTTCTTGTCTAACATTTTCTTTTCGTTTAGAAATGGCAAAGATACATTTTTTCTACAAAAAAAATTGTATCTTCGCGCCGTATTCAAAAAGTACTAAATAAAAAGAAAAATACTATGAGTCAAATCGTTAAAGTTTATGGTAGAGAGATTTTGGACTCTCGCGGAAATCCTACTGTTGAAGTTGATGTTTACACCGCTGCAGGTGCAGTGGGTCGTGCTGCGGTTCCCTCCGGCGCCTCCACGGGTGTGCACGAGGCTGTGGAATTGAGAGATGGCCAGAAGGACAGATTTATGGGCAAGGGCGTGCTGAAGGCCGTCCAGAATGTGAACAGCACTCTTGCTGAGGCTGTGGAAGGCATGGAAGTGAGCGACCAAGCAGAACTCGATGCTCGCATGATTGAAGTGGATGGCACTGAAAATAAGGGCGCTATGGGCGCTAACGCGCTGTTAGGCATATCGTTGGCTGCTGCCAAGGCTGCCGCTCAAGAGACGGGTCAAGACCTGTACCGCTATGTGGGTGGTTGCAACGCAACGGTGCTTCCCGTTCCGATGATGAATATTCTCAACGGTGGTTCTCATGCTGACAACCGTGTTGACTTCCAAGAGTTTATGATTATGCCTGTGGGTGCTCCCACCTTCCGTGAAGCGGTGCGCATGGGCTCCGAAGTGTTCCATAACCTCAAGAAGGTGCTCAAAGAACGTGGATATTCCACCAACGTGGGCGATGAAGGCGGTTTCGCTCCCGACCTCAAATCTAACGAGGAAGCTCTCGAAGTGATTCTGCAAGCTATCGAAAATGCTGGTTACAAGCCGAAAGAGGACATTTGCATCGCACTTGACCCAGCTTCCTCAGAGTTTTTCGATACCGAAAAGAATATTTACAAACTGAAATGGTCCACTGGCGACGAGCTCACTCCCGCACAAATGGTGGATTACTGGAAGACTTGGTGCGACAAGTACCCGATCATCTCCATCGAAGACGGTATGGCTGAGGACGACTGGGACGGTTGGAAACTGCTCACCGACACCATCGGCAACCGTTGCCAGCTCGTGGGTGACGACCTTTTCGTGACCAATGTCAAACGTCTGCAAATGGGTCTTGATAAGAAGGTGGCCAACTCCATCCTCATAAAGGTCAACCAAATCGGTACCCTCACCGAGACCATCAACGCCGTGAGCCTCGCACAGCGCAATCTCTACACGGCGGTGATGTCACACCGTTCCGGCGAAACAGAGGACACCACCATCGCCGACCTCGCTGTGGCTTTGGGTACGGGTCAAATCAAGACCGGTTCTGCCAGCCGTACCGACCGCATCTGCAAATACAACCAGCTGATGCGCATCGAGGAGATGCTGGGCAGTCAAGCCATCTACCCTGGTAAAAACTTCCCGTTTAGAGGATAACATTTTGTGTTTCAGATAATAAGAAAAGGCACCCCTTTGCGAGGTGCCTTTTTTTGTATGGTTAAGTTTTTCTTTTATCCGTTGACTCGCTTCCTCTATTCTAGAGGCCATTCTTGACCAACGATACGGCTCTCCGTTTTGCCATGGATGACAAAATCTATACGATAGAGTTGGTAAGGTTGCTTCTTGGAGAGCTTCGGAAGGCTGAGCTCATGTGCGTATAATCCGTACTTCACTTCGTAGGATTTGAATTTCATCTTTTTAGCCTTGCCGCTTTCCACCATTTTTCCGTTTGCAAAAGTAATAGGTGTTATCGTGACGGAAGAGGGGAAGACCCCATTTTCGGTGATGGCGCGTATGGTGCGTTCCTGCGTGCCGTAGCCAGTGAGGCTCAGCATGATGACATCGTGTTCGCCATACATTAATATATTGTAAGCTCTCAAGAAATCGGTGATGCCGTAGCCGTAGCCGTTTTCCACGTCGGGTTCGGTGATGGCTTGACCGTTCAGTTTGAGGTTATAGTCGCCTGCTTGATGTATTGCCTCCATGATTTCGTAGTTGCTCTTTTCCGGGAAGGCTTGCCACAGACAGGTGACCATGCCAGAGAGCATCGGGGAGGAGAAGGAGGTGCCGTCGGCCATGGTGATGACGCCCACGGGTGTGCTGATGTATGTGTTGCGGCCTACAGCGCATGCGTCGGGTTTGATGCGGCCGTCAGCGGTGGGACCGAACGAACTGAAGTAAGCGCGGTTACGTTTGATGTTCACAGCGCCAACCGTAAGGATGTCTCGGGCATCTGCGGGTGCTCCGATGTATTTCCATTTCTTGCCGCCTTCGTTGCCTGCGCTGTTGCAGATCAGCAGACCTTTGGAAGCCGCGATGGTGGCGGCTCTTGAAGCGCGGCTCACGTCTCCGGTAAGGTCAGCGTAGGTGCGCTGGTTGACAGTGTCGTCGAAGGTGGTGTAGCCCAAGGAAGAGTTAAGTACTTGACAACCAAGACTGTCGGCATACTCCAGACCAGCCACCCAGTTGTCCTCTTCAATGCGGTTCTCGCTGCGACCATCCTCGGTTTGAGCGACATATACCTGCACCATCGGGGCGGTGCCGACGAGCAAACCGGGAATGTAAGATGCGATGCAGGAGAGCACCATCGTGCCGTGTGTATGCTTGCGCATCGGATCTTTTTCGGGTTGCACGAAGTTGCGTGCACCCAGCAATCGGTTGTCGTTGCGCAGGTTCTCGAAGCATTTGATGGAGTCGATGTTTTGGAATCCGCCGTCGAGCACCATCATTTGCATATTCTCGCCTCGGAAGCCCATGCGGTGCAACCAATGCACGTTGTTGATGCGCACCTGAAATTTCGCCTTGCCGTAGTCGAAGTCGTTATCTTTTTGAATATCAGATTGATAAGTGAGCTTCGTCTTGCCAGCGTTCCCTGGGAAAACGTATGCGGGTTCTATCGGCGGTTCTGGTTCCTTCATGGTGATGGTGCGCTCCACGGAATCCACGAAAGGCAGCTTCTCGATGGCCTCCTTCATGTCCTCCCGCGTGGCATAGACGGTCATGCCGTTCAGCCATTTGGAGGTAGTGAAGCATCGGGCGGCCGTGTCGAGAGCCAGCACTTGCTTCACATATTCGGGGTTCACGGGCAGGTCGCGCTCGTCAATGGCGATGCCGTGCGCCTTGCGCAGCTCGAGGGCGCGGGGCGACAGGAACGCCTCGGGTTTGTCAATGGAGTAGGGCGTTCCCTTCTTGTCGGTGAACGCCACCCAGTACTTCGCAGGGGCCTGGGCGAAGGTGGCGGCCACGAGGATGGTCGCCAAGGCTAAAAGGAGGAGCTTTTTCATATTAAAGTACTTCTGTTTCAGAACGTTTCATGATAAGAGGGTAGCATTCTGGATGCTGGAGACTTTCAATTTCCAAATCCACGTTGAGAGCGGGCCATTCGATGGCGTTCCGGCCTGACATACGGACATTTAGCACGTCACCAATAGCAGCGGAAAGCATCCATGGAATGCGGTTGTACGACAAAAAATAGTCATTTCCACACACGGAAATCATAATACCTTGACTGTTAATCATCAATACGTTTGCCGATGTGTTGCCTATATTGCTTTCTAAAAGTGTCTGCATTGTTCTGTATTATTTTGGTGATTACATTTATTTCTTTTTCTGAAAAACCATAATTATTAGCTAATTCAATTTGAGGTTCTAACCAAAATTTAGCCTCGTCATTATCATTTACCACATTAATATGTAAGCGCTCTTCTTCATTGGAGTAGATTTTAAAGGTATAACCTCGTTCTTTTTTAAAAGTTGGGCTCATAGTGCAGTATAATTAGTTTTATGTTGGCAAAAATACATTTTTTTTCTCTTTTGAAGTTTATTACATCATCTTAAAAGTGATGGGTAACCGGTAGCTGCTGCGGACGGGCAAGCCGCGGTAGAGTCCAGGGATCCATTTGGGCATGGCTTTGACGGCACGAAGAGCCTCCTCGTCACATGGCGCGAACAACGGAGTGGCCACTTTTGGATTGGTGATGCTACCGTCGGGTTCGATGGTGAATTCCAACCAAACGACCCCTTGTATGTTGTGGTTACGGGCCACTTCAGGGTATTGAATCTCTTTTGCCAAGAATATGTTCATAGCATCTGTACCGCCAGGAAACGATGGCTCATTTTCTGGATCGAAGTTTCCTTCGGCAATCTTTTCTGGATATTTTTCCGAATCGTTAGGCTTGATAATGAATACGGTGAAGTCCGTGGAGGTACGCATTGCACCAGCTTCCGAATGCGCAATGATGTTACTGAAAGTGACGGATGAATTGCTCGGGGCTTTGCGGATGATCTGTTGGATGGACATGGGAATGGAATCCCCGTAGCAGATTTCGTCAGCGACTATTTTGCCCTGACTAATTACGGTGGTCCGAAACGAAATCACATACCACTTCACATCGTAAGGGAAATTTGCCCATTCTGTGGCTCTAAGTCTTGTATATCGCAGAATTTCATCCGCCGTATAATACCCTTCTCTGAACAATGCTCCGAGGCTTGGATTGGGATTAGGTACTTTATAAACGCGAAATTTGGATGAACTGATCTCTTTTCCCGTTTTCTTTTTCACGACAGAAACGGTTACGAGCTTACCCTGCATGGAATCGGGCACTTGCAGGTAATATTTATTCCCCTCTTGCTTGACAACACCTTCCGAAATGGCGAGGGAGACATCTTCCGGACGACCATCCGTCTGCACTGATACGGGAATAGGAATGCCGGAATATATCACTGCCGACCTCACTGGCTCAACATAACCGTAAGTTTGTGCGTAAATCCAGTTACATAATAAAAGGAATAGTAATACTCCCAAAAATGATGTCAATTTATAATTCATAATGATGTCAATTTACAATATAGAGTTACTGTTGATGCAACATTCTTCCCTTTTCACTTAAACGAATCAAAAGATTCGCATGATTGATTATGTTCCTTCGACCAAGGCTATCGTTCAACTGCTAACTACTAATTGCTAACTGCTAACTATTCCTCGTTCCTTCTCAGGTACTCTTCCGCGTATCGGTAAAACTTCATCGCCATCTCCTTGTTGCCGCGCTTTTCGGCTTCGCGGGCGATGCTGAGGTAGGATTCATAGACCCCTTCGCGCGAGAGCAGAATGCCTTTGTAGTAGTCGTCGTTGCAGTAGCCGCTGGGCATGTTGTTGCAGAAGTGTTCGAGGGCGAGGAAGACCTCCAATGCCTCCGCCGACCGACCGACTTTCACTAGGTCGCTGCCGTGCGTATAAAGACGGTCGTAAAGCTCCAGCGTGAAATCAGAAACCGCCATTTCCTGCTCGTCGGTAAGGGTTGCTTGAGTATAAACTTTGTGAATAAGGTCAACGCAAGGTTGGAATTGTCTTTGTGCGAGTAAAATCTTGCATTTTTGCAGCATGGCATCGGGATTGAGCGGGTTGTATTGCAGGGCGCGCTCAAGGTTGTACATCGCGCGGTTGGTGTCGCGGTAGGCCAGCTCCTCCATCGCACGTTGGCAGAAAACTTGGTCCACCACGGCCTTGTGTTCTGCAAAAACAACGTTCATCTGCAAAGCTTTGCTGTGGACATGCCGGAAAGCTTGCTTCGTGGCGTAGAAATCCGTCTTCGTGCTTCGCGCCAACGTGGTGTTCAGCTGCGCATCCACCTTGTCCATCGCCTTGAGGATGTCTTGCAAAAACAGGTAGTGCAGCGACACAATCTCCGGATCCTCGTAGTCGAGTTCCCCCAAACGGTTGTCCCATCGCTGGAACAATCCCGGCAGCGAATCCGCCGGCACCTGCGCCCTTGTCGTCGCCAGTGCCAAAACTATGATGAAAAGGAGTCCGAGTCTTTGCAATGTTTGGGGGATGGTTTAGGGTTTAAGGTTTAAGGTTTAGGGGTTAGGGTCGCTGGTGTAGAGACGTCATATTATGGCGTCTCGGGTTAAAGTATTAATAGTCTATGTTCTAAGTATAAGTCAATAGTCTTTGTTACAAAGCATTAGTCTCTCGCAAGAGAACGACCAACAGCCAATAGCCAGCAGCCAGCAGCCAACGGCCAACAGCCATCAGCTACTTCAAAAAGTCCTCAATCACCTGCCCCAGCTCCTCCTCCGAGGGTGCGCCGACCATTTTGCCGGGTTGGGCGTTAGGTTTGAAGAAGAAAAGGGTGGGGATGCTTTGGATGCCCAAGGCCTGACAGATGTCCTGCGCCTTGTCCACATTGACTTTGTAAATAATCAGTTTGCCTTTGTACTTTTCGGCGAACTTTTCGGTGATGGGCTTCAGTTGCATACAAGGACGGCACCACTCTGCGTAAAAATCTACTATACAAGGCGTTGTCCCTTTGTAGAGTAGTCCCTTTTCTCGGTCGATTTTGATGATTTTCATGAATTCATCGGATGTGAGGGAGATGACCTTGCCAGAAAGATTCTCCGATGAGGCCGACCGCCCGTCATTTTGGCTGGGGTTCAGATGGTCGTAATCATTGGCCGTCTCAGTTTGGATCGGATTCTGATTTTGATCCGTTTTGTTTTTCTGTCCGCAGGCGGTGAACATCATTGCCGCGAGGGAGAGGATGAGGATTTGTTTTTTCATATTCTGGTTTTTTGGTGATCTCAGGGCTCGCTATCGCTCACCTTGGGTTGACACGTGTCGGGCTTGCAGCCCTTTTGGAATGTACTATTAACTGCTAATTGCTAACTACTAACTGCTAACTGCTAACTGCTAATCGCCAACCACTAACTGTTTGAAGTAGCTTCCGCGCTCTTCGAAGTTCTTGAACTGGTTGTAGCTGGCGGCGGCAGGCGAAAGCAGTACAACGCCGTTTTGCGGGGTTTTATTGTAGGCGAAACGCACAATCTCCTGATAATCATCTGTTTCGATGTAGTTTTTAGGGAGAGCGTTTTGCTCGCGACACATTTCCAACATCCGATGACCGGCAGGACCCGTGAAGGCGATGTTTGGTATCGGATTCTCTTTGAGGAAGTCAATAAGTATTTGGTAATCAATGCCTCTGTCGTAGCCGCCGAGGATGAGCGTATCTACGCCGCGCAACGCTTTCACGGCGGCGATGGCGGATTCAGGAATGGTGGAGATGCTGTCGTTGTAGAATTCGATGCCTTTGAACTCGCCCACATATTCTATCCGGTGCGGTAACCCTTTGAAAGTCAGCAGTGCATCCATGATGTCGTTGTGCTTCACGCCCAAACGGCGACAAATGGAGATGGCCGCCATAATGTTGAAGTAATTGTGGGTGCCGGGGAGGTTTTTGTAGTCGATCAGGTCGTATTCATCAACGATTTCGCCGTCATTCATGAAGCGGATGAGGTGATTTTTGCAACGCACGTGCAGCCCCGGGTGTATTTGCGTGCCGAAAATGCAGGTGTCGCTTTCGGGTTTGTAACCCTTCACCCAACCCGGAATGTGTTCATCGTCTCCATTGTAAACCAAGAAGTTACCTTTCTGCTGAAATTTGAAGATATTCATCTTGGCGATTTGGTACGTGTTGAAGGAGTTGAAGTGGTCGAGATGCTCTTGGTAGATGTTCAGCAGCACGGCGTTGTCGGGTGAATGATGCACGAACTCCAGCTGGTGCGCCGACAGCTCCGCCACCACAATGGATTCAGAATCAAGCTGTTCCACAATGTCGAAGAAGGGTGTGCCGATGTTGCCCGCCAAAAAGACATTGCCACGGGCGTGCTGCAAAATATGGAAAATCAGGGAAGAGGTGGTACTCTTACCCTTCGTTCCGGTCACACCCACTACATGCTGGTGAAAGTATTCCAAGAAGAGATTCGTCTGAGAGGTAATCTTTTCATTCTCAATGTAATAGTCGAGTCGATTGAAACTGATGCCAGGACTTTTGAAGATAAGGTCGTAATGGTTGAGGTTGCGATCATACTCCTTCCCCTTGATGAACTTGACATGCTTGTCCTCGGCAAACTCATCCACTTTGAGATTTTCATTGCCATCCGCAATCACAAGGTTCATTTTCGGGAAATGTCTCCTGATGAAACGGTAAGTTGAAACGCCCTCCTTACCGAATCCTAATATGATAACTTTCTGATTCTTAATTCTTTCCAGAAGTTGTTCTAAGGCCATAGATGGTTTTGGTTTTTAAATCGCAAAGATAGTATTTTTTTAGGGAACAGGGAAGCCAACAGCCGATAGCTAACAGCCAACAGCATTACTTCTTATACTTCGCCGCTTCCTTCTCATCCCCCTTGTCCAGATACATATAGTACAAGTTCAGCTTGATGTTGTCGTTGTCGGGGCTGAGTTCGAGGGCTTTCAGGAGGCAGCGTTCGGCGTTGGTGAAATCCTTTTTGAGGGCGTAAGCGATGCCCATGTTTTCCCATGCGCTGGAGAAGTCGGGATGCTCGTCCACAATCTCCTTGAAAATCTTGATGGCCTCGTCCAGCTGTCCATATCCGCGACCTAAAACGTTGCCTTTTACGTTCTTCGCTACAATGTTGTCGGGCTCCTTTTCCAGGATTTTGTTGACTTCGCGCCATGCTTCATCCACTTTTCCTTGGTTGAGAAGCTCGTTGACGGGATCCAGCTCGTGCGCTTTCTGCGATTGCGATGCTGCGGTCAGCAGGTTCTGCGCTTGCGGATTCTCAGGATCGATGAGCACCGCGTTTTGTGCCGCCTGCAATGCCAGATCGGTTCGCTCGTCCAGATAAGCTAACTCGCTGAGCAACAGGTATGCATTCAAGGCGTGGCTGTCCAATTTCAGTGCTTTGTCCAGATATTTGTAGGCGTCGCGTTTATCGCGCTCTTTGTGACTCTTCTTCCAGATTTGAAGACAGCTGCCGCCTGCCGAAATGTTGCATTTGATGCTGTTGTCGGAGGTCTTTACGTCTGTTAGGAAAAGGGTGAAATCGTCCATCCAAGTGAAGTTACGCGTGAAAGTCTTGATGCCAAAGAGCAGACACACTACGGCTCCGACACCCACCGCTGTCTTTTGCAGTGCGGGCGCGGGTGCGGTGGCCAACAGGTATAGCCACCAGCCTACAAGCAACGTGAATCCGGCGGATGCCATGAAGACGAATCGCTCGTTCATGAAGGTGCCCACGTTGAAAAGCAGGTTGGAGGTGATGGAGAAGGTGATGATGAAATAGAGGATGGCGAAGGCGGGTACGGTCTTTTTCTTCAGCTTCCAGATGCCATAGCCAACCAAGGCAATACAGCCTATTAACAGTAGCCAAACCAACGGGTTACTGAAGTCAGTGATGGCGATTTGGTGCGGGTAGTAGTCGTGGGTGAGCGGGTGCGGGAAGAAGAGCAGCTTGAGGTAGATGCCCCAGGTGATTAACGTGGTGGCGATTTGCTGCGCGCGCGTGGAGTGAACGTAAGGATTGTTCAGTATGTTGCTGGTCATGTCCGGCTGCATCATGCTGCCCAACGCCTTGGCGCGGACATAGAGGAAAAATGCGCTTCCTATCACGAGCGGAATCAGCGTGATGAGATAGTCGATGGAACGTTTTTTGTCACTTTGGAGATAGTAGATCGCTAACGGTACCACCGCGAGGAAAGTGATGGTGTTCTCTTTCGAGAAGATGCCGAAGGTGAAGGCTAACAAGCTTACAATCAGCCAGTACCATTTTCTGGTATCGACATATTTTAAGGATGCCCATAGCGCGGCGAAGGCTCCTAACATGGCGAAAATCTCGTCGCGACCCTTCACGTTGGCCACCACCTCGGTGTGAATCGGGTGCATGGCGAACAGCAGCGTCGCGATGAACGGTAGCGACTGGAACCACTTCGGTGCCGACGCTTCCGAGCGTTGGGAATCTATTCCCGAATATTGCGGGAAAATCCGTGCCAAGACTTCGTACAGAAGCAAGCATAACAGGGTGAAATACAACAAGTTCATCAAGTGGTTGACGAAGGGTAGGGGAGTGTCGTAGAAGAGTTGCTCGTTGGCGGGATTATGCAGGTTGTAGTAATCGTCGAGGTCGCCGATTTGCTCGCGGATTTTCTTTCCAAACAATTGGAATTCAATCATGTAGGTGAGTTGCGACATGGGACGGTAACGACCGCCGGCCACGATAGAATGGTCGCTGCCGAAATATCCGGTGAAAGTGTCCTCTGTGAAAATGCTCTTCACGGAATCCCACCCGCCTTTAATGGTGTACTTGCTCTCAAGGATGACCATGCGGTCGTCCAGCGCATAGTGCAACGTAAGGGTGTTCCCGTAGCACAAAACCGCAAGGATGGCGATGATCAGTCGGTGGAGGTTGTTTTTTTTCATTGTTTAGGGTTTAAGGTTTAGAGTTTAGAGTTTAGAGTTTAAGGTTTAGAGTTTAGAGTTTAAGTTTATGTTATAAATTAACAGCGAGCAGCTAACACATTATCGCTTTACGTATCCGTAACAGCTTTTCCAACAGTGGTTTGAGTTCGTGTAAGGGAAGCATGTTGGCTCCGTCGGAGAGGGCTTTGGCAGGTTCGGGATGCGTCTCCATGAAGAGACCGTCGAAGCCGACAGCCACGCCGGCCTTGGCGATGGTTTCGATGAGGTCAGGGCGCCCGCCAGTGACACCGGAGGGCTGGTTGGGCTGCTGTAGTGAGTGGGTACAGTCGAGGATGACCGGACATTGATTCTCCTGCATGGCCTTCACACCGCGGAAATCGACGATGAGGTCCTGGTAGCCGAATGTGGTGCCGCGCTCGGTGAGCATCACGTGCGGATTGCCCGCGCCGCGCACCTTGCCTACCGCGCCGCGCATCGACTCCGGCGACATAAACTGTCCCTTCTTGATGTTGATGGTGCGGCCCGTTTGAGCTGCCGCTACCAGCAGGTCCGTCTGTCGGCATAGAAAAGCGGGAATTTGCAGTACGTCAGCAACTTCTGCCGCCCATGCCGCTTCGTCTGCTGTGTGGATGTCCGTTACAATGGGGACGTGCAACTCCTCCTTTACGGCTTTCAGAATCGCCAAAGCCTTCTCGTCCCCGATGCCCGTGAAGGAACTGGCCGACGAACGGTTGGCTTTTCTGTAAGATGCTTTGAAACAGAACGGTATGCTTAATTCTTTGCATATCTCATTGATTTCTCGTGCGATACGAAATGTGATCTCCTCGCCTTCCACCACGCACGGCCCTGCGATGAAGAAAAAGTTGTCTTTGCAGGCCTCAGATGACCCAAAAATGTCAGGTAGCATATTCTTGAATGATTTTTTCAGGCGGCAAAGATACGATTTTTGAGACGTTAGCAACTTCATTTAAGAGATGTTTTTTCACAATGCCTTTTTTCTCAAAATTCCATTTTTCACGTCTGCAGTGCCATTCTTCCATCCACTTTTCCATCTACATGCAAACCTTAATTTCAAATTTGATATCATATCCGACATTTTTAACCGAAAATGCGAAACGTTAATTTTTACAGTTAATTGTTAAGAAATGAAAATAAAAAATAATTTTAAATAATCGGCTTTTGTGTTGGGAAAAGTTTTATTTTTGCCGCGATGAAAATTCGTGATATGACGAATCTTTTTTAGAACAATTAGAATTAAAAAACTCAACTATTATCAAAAAAAACATGTCATGAAGAAAAAACTACAATTTTTGCTGACGATGATGATTTTTTGTGCGATGCTGACTCAAGCGCAAAATGTTCCATTTAATGTCCGCTTTTCGACTTCAGCCGCTTCTTGCTATAACAATGGCAAGATTGTCTATGCGTTGACGGATTCGGAAGGGATGGCGTTGGACACGTTGCCCGCTGGATTGTCGCAAGTGCGCATCTACTATCGGTTGCCGAATAGCGACACCATCCACTATTCGGGTTGGTATTATACCGGAGGGCAGGACACGCTTACTATTAACAGTGGCACATACGTTGTCGGGGTCGAAGGTTTGGTTCCAATGGTTTTGTAAGGGTGGATACACAAACGGTGATGACGGTGACGACTACCTATCAAAAACCCGAGGCATCCGCATTGGTGCAGACCGCTCCATATACGACTTATGCGGGGAATATGCCGACTGTGCCTTGTGGAAACAGTGGGCGCGTGCAATTACTGGCATTGGGTGGCCGCTTCCCTTATACAGTAACGGTGTGCGATCATTCAACGGGCGATACACTCCGCACTCAAATCTTTCCTGATTATCAGAATCATGGCTCATACGCCGAAAATGCATCTTATAAGGATTATTATACCTTTGATACATTGGGCGCGGGCACTTGGGATTTTTATTTGGTGGACGGCTGTGGCTACGGACTGCCGCGCATCACGCAAAATGTGGCTGTGACAGGACTTCCGAAAGTGACAAAATTGAGGATTTACGCCTCGTCTGGCAATTTTGCGGATTCCAATGTGGTTAGAGTCATTGTGCAATTCAACAAGGCAGTGGAACCATATAGAACTTATATGGAACAATATGCGCGTTATCGTATTGACTATGAGGGGCTTGAATCTAAAGAATGGCGGCCGCTTCCATCAAATATTAGAGAAGACTCGTTTGTGCTGTATGATACAGTGTATGCTGCTGGAAAATATTGTGATATATGGAATCGCAAGATTACATTTGAATATAAGTTGGAAGGGTGTGAGGATTGGCAGAAAACCATGGCGTTCCAGTATTTGAGACCAGACGAACGCTATTACGAAAAAGATACCGTTAATGTAACCCTCGCCATACATGAGAATGATCAGCCTTGCGGTACTATAAGAGACTGGCAAAGAGATTTTTACCGTATTCGTTACTATACTACCAGTGTTTATCCCAACAGACCCTACGATCCTGATCTTTTTTACGATGTGACTTCTGATGAGTTGATATCAAAAGACTATTACAGATACTATTATACGCATCCGTTATCGTGGGTTTACACGGATATGAGGACGGGTGAAGTTATCAAAACGGACACAATCGGAATTATCACTGACTTCTCCTACCTGTATGCGCGTGAGGTCGAGGAGCGTTACGGCTCTTTGGATGATACCACATTGACGATTCCTGTCCTTCGCAGATTGAAGGACGGGAAAGGGTGCGAACTGTATGCCACGGAAGATACTATGACGTTTTTCCGTGGTCATGGTCGAGTGGTACCGGTTTGGACTACCGAGCAAAGCAAGGAATCTCAGTATTGTTGTCGAGATATGCAGAGTGTGACCATATCGCAATTGCCGTCGCAGGTCACCATTCCACCCATTTCAACAAAAGTGCG
>ONHS01000032.1 GCA_900317715.1 uncultured Bacteroidales bacterium
ACAGCGACAACACCATTTCGGGAGTGAAATCAACCTTGATCACGGTGCAGAGACCGTGCCCCATGTCTTTGGCAGAGGCTCCGAGCAACCACACTTCGTCGTCAACAATCAGGTAGCGGTCGTGGATATGCAGCGGAAGCTGAATCTTCTTGATTTCGGCATTCTGCTCATTATGCTTTTCAAAGTCCAACTCCGTCTGTTTGCTGAAGCGGGTATGAACGGTGCATTCAACACCAGGAGCCCGCTTATCGAGCAAAAGCAGCGTGCGTTCATCTATAAAGTTGTCAATCAGGATAACGCGCCGTTGGGCACGTCTCACCAGGCCACTCAGGAAAGTGTAGGCGTTCCACACGCATCCCGTACCAAACAACTCTTCGGTGGTTACAGCAGGCGACAATTCCTCGATCTTGTCTAACACCACGTCCAGTTTCTGCTCCGTCTTCATTTGACGTTGCTCGATAGCATCAACACGTTGAAACAGCCCGGCGTTGGCGGTGATAAAACGCCGCATGGTCACAAAAGCCCGTATGATTTTAACACTGATTTCCTCTGCCAAATCATTATGCAGCACACCGCTTAATTGAGAAACGCCTTGCTCTGTAAACACATACGGAAGGGCACGACGGTCTCCGCCTCTGACGTTTGAAATGCCAAATTGGCACTTCAAAGACTCCCACTCCTCCTTGGCCAACTGAAACATGAAATCTTCAGGAAAACGACCGATATTGCGTTTTACCTGTCTGTTCAGCTGTCCTGTTTCCACTTTATAAAATTCAGCCAAGTCCCTGTCCAGCATCACTTGAACACCCCGAATCACAAATATTCTGGCTTGTATCTCTGCCAGCGACACGGGCTGACTGTTACGAAGCACAACGGCTTTTATTTCATTTGTTTGGTTTTCTTTCATGATGAAAAAGTTCTCGTTTTAGTCCATCCTATATAGGCATAACTAACAGAAAATGAAACCTTGACAATTGAGTCAACAGTGTTGACACAATTTGAGGTTTTCCGTCAGCAAAGATACAATAAGAAGTTACGTTTGTCAAGAGGTTTTGAAAGATTCCTGTTTCCACTTGGCAATCAACATGTTGACAATGTTTTGTTGAAAATCAATTAACAATCATTAGTTAAAAACAAGTGGTTGTTTTGCAAATAAAACTAAGAGAAGGCTCAGAAACAGATGTTATTTACCATTTCTCTCTGAACGAAACCACTCATCGGGTCCACGCTCAGCCACACACTCAAGTCGCTGCTGTAATACCGTGAGCCAAAGTAGCTTAGGCCGGTTTCGGGGTCGCGTTCTTTGGCGGAGAAGGTGAAAGTCAATGAAGAATGATGAATGAAGAATGAAGAATAGTGAATACAGCGAGTGGCGGAACCCCCATCGGGAACCGAGGACGTTGGGGGCTCCGCGTATCACGCGTATCTGCGCGTATTTATCCGCAGGCATTCTGCGTATGTCTGCGGGGTCAGCGGGCTATATGTGGGAGTGAAGGGCATAGCGGTTTTATGACGGGGTGGAAAAAAGTATGCATAAGAACGCGCATCATGGATATTTAGGCGGTTTCTTAAAAACCTTGTTATTCCAAATCACGTTTGAGCCTTTTCTCTTTAACAAATAATTCGTGTAATACGTTCTCGTCAGAAAGGCATAATCCAAAGAAGGAACATTAAAATTCAATTCATTGTCATAATAGTTTTTTAATTCAAGTTTTAAGATACGGCTCGGACACGTCTGTATAATAATTGTATCATTATGGTCAACCTTCCAATAAACTTTTACAAGAACACTCTTCAACAGGACTTCTTGTGGTTTAAAGACTCTTATTACCCCTGTCGTATCTGCAACAAACTTCGAATTGAAAGCTTTTTCATACTCTTTATTGACTTTGTCTTCTCCGCACTTGATAATAAAGTCGTACGAAAAAATACGCTGATGTCTGTATTTGCATGACGAGCAAGTATCTTCTACTGACAACAACTGATTATAGGGTGAATTTAATGTGATAAAAAGACTATCCTGAGAAGCATGTTTGCTTTGTACGTCTGTGAGGACAATTGTATCTTGAGTCGAATAAATCATATTCTGATCAGAGTTCAAGATATAATAACGTGATTTTATTTCATATTTTCCCCAACTTATTATCCAACCTTTTTCACAGGGAACATCTGAACGGTTACGATACCATTGGTACTCAACAAAAGTCCCATCTGAATAGAAATCAAAACAATGATCCTGGTGACGTTTCTCGTATTGGAAGTAAGAAGCAGGTTTGCGCTTCCGATACACCCTTTCCCACTCCCTTAATTTTTTCTTATCAGGAGGCATTTTCACTAATCGCAGTGTGTCTTTATTCATAACAGCGGTGTTATCCTGTGTTTTTTTCAAGAACGTACAATTATATCCTGACGGTGTGGCTGAATCGTACCAATATGTCCCTATGGCCACATATTGTTTTTTCTCCACCTCAAAACAAATGGTGAGGTTAGGGACAGTAACGATAGTGTTAATTATATTAGAGGATTTTATCTGAATGAACAATTGTATATAGTCGTCTTTAACAACATCGAACTCATCTTTTTGAAGAGTCAATGTATCAGCTCCATAACATAAACACACGCAGCACAACATGCTAATTATAATAACCAGTGACTTCTCCATAAGTAGCTCCATATCGATTCATGAATTCATTTAACGGCATCACTACAGGCCTTGTAAACCGACCATTTTTAGAATAAATGTAGATATTTCCATCTTTGTCTGTTCCGTAGTACACAGCAGCATGAGTGCATTTGCCATCTATGGCAAACCTGATTACTGTTTTGCCAAATATAAGTCTGTCCGTACCCACAGAAACCATATTCTCCAACACTTTGTCAAAGGCTTCCTCATCCGTTAAACTTTGATCGCATGAAGCATTAATCGATCTGGTATAACGATTGTCTAGTTTAACCACATCATCCTTATTCACCCCATTTTCATAACCTTGACTTTTCAGTATTTTTTTTGCTTTTCTATTGGAACAATGAAGTAAAATAGCCAAAGTCTCATAATTGTCATTTTCTTGGGCGATGAGATTTCCATCTGGATCTGGAATCCAAACCTCTTCCCCGTTCGGATCCACTAACTTCACCGGGTTATTCGCACAGTAAGTGTAAGGCGAAAGCGACGGATATTTGTCACTTTGTGGGTCCACGCTCAGCCAGATGCTCAAGTCGCTGCTGTAATACCGTGAGCCAAAGTAAGATAGGCCGGTTTCAACGTCCTTTTCTTTGGCGGAGAAGGTGAAAGACTGTATTCTGTTCCAGCTGTCGTATTCGTACTGCATCTTGAAGGTGTAGTTTTGGGATTCAAACGGAAGTGCAAAAGTACGAATATTTTCGGTCACTTCGCCAAGTTTGCCATATTTAAAAGTTTGCCAGCTGGAAGGGTTAAAAGCGTTAACACCTCGAATGGGACAGGGATGGGGCCATGGTGAATTCTGTCGGTTTTGCATTCATTGAGGGGGCTGTTTGTGTGGTTTTAATTACTGATTGAATTCTATCTATTGACCTTACGTTGATGTTTTGGGAAATGAAGATAACTTTTCCACCTGCAGGAGATCATTATGCATATCGCCGAGCGATTATAAACAAAACCGTGGATAAAATCCAACATAAAATCCAGATAGTCACACCTACTATTCGCTTCTTTTTTTTCAGACGATCATACACATAAACAATGGCCTTGTATCTATTTTTTCTGCCAAAGATCATACTATTAATGAATACGCATATAAAAATACTGATATATGTATCTATATGGGAAAATGAATGAGAAATCCGTCCTGCCATGCTTATCAAACATACAATAGCCATCAAAAACATTGCATTAATTATAGACATCATAATAATTCCAAAAAACAGAGCCTCCCTATCACTAACTTCTCCTCCGCTTTTCTTATACATTAGAAAGGTCCAATAAAAAAAATTATTGTGCATATCGCGCAAATATCTCATTCTTTCTTATTTGAATTTATTATACAACCAGTCAAAACCTCCATTGACATCAATTATAGAGATTCCTATTGAAACAGCAGTTCCTAATCCAGGGACAACAGCATTTAGGCCATTTGAGAATGCCGCCGTCGAAGTTACAATAAGTTTGGCGAAATTATACCCTGTAGGATCATTCGTGTAGTTCGAAAAGGCCACGGCAATATTTATGGCTTCACCAGCAAATCCGAAACATTTAGCCGTCTTAGCAACTTTACCCATCACACGAGCCGATAGTAATTCATCAGCTGTTCTTCCAATTGTTTCAGAAGTCTCGAATGCTTGATTAACCATTCCTCCTCCGGCACTAGTACAGAAACCTATGTTATTAAGACGCTTCCCATTACCGCAAACCCAACCGGCAACATCGGCCATGGCACTTGATGCATTGGCTGTGATATTGGCCGGAGTGTTATTGCTGGAAGATATTTCCACGGGATTCATAAAAGACCACGTCCCGTCGGACTTGTAATTAACCACGGCCGTTCCATAACTTCTTTGACCAGCCCGGCCCAAATAATGTTCACCAAATTTTGTTGTAGATTGGTCTTTTGCATTTTCATCCCAATAAATGACCCCATACTTGTCCATTACCCAGTCGTCAAACATGCCATTTGGATCATATAAGACGATAGGGTTATTCCTGCAATAAGCGTATGGGGAAGTTGAGGCATATTTGTCACTCATCGGGTCCACGCTCAACCATATACTCAAATCGCTGCTGTAATACCGTGAGCCGAAGTAGCTTAAGCCGGTTTCGGAGTCCTTTTCTTTGGCGGAGAAGGTGAAAGACAATGAAGAATGATGCCCAACGGAAACCGATGGCGTTGTGGACTGCGGTCTATATGTGAAGGTGATTGTCATTTTTGACGTGAATTATTGGTCAACAGGGTACTCTTCTGCTTCAAAATAGTATCTGTCAACGTGTATATTGGGTATAAGGTATCTTTTATATACAATATCAACCAAAGGCGGATCACCTAACAAAGACTTTACGGTCCCGTCATCAGATTTTAATGCCCAGATGTCTTTGTCAAAATATGCTCGCATATTCATGGTGAACAACATGTAGGACAAATTGGGTGCGGAAAAATCAGACTGTTTCAAAGTGTCAATACTTCTGTCGAGATCTTTAACGCTCTTTTCATCAATGATACTTTCCTTAAATTTATTTATATCGCACACAATAAGTCGAGCCCCATAAGGAAGAGTACTATCATTATCAACACAGGAGAAACCTATAATATAAAAAACATGAGGCACAAAATCCTTGTTCTCATCTAAATAAAACCCATTCTTGGTCGTTATTGAAATAATCTCAAACGAGCCCGATACAAATTCTTCCAGAGGCATAAGATCTTTGCATAAATAGTTGTCATAACGAAACACCTCCGTATATTTCCTGCAGAGATTCACGTGGGTGATGTTGTTCTTCATTTCGTATAGAAAATAGGAGCGTAGCTTTTCTTCGTCACATTTGAAACCATTATCCCAGTGATATTTTTTATAAATGCAAGATTTGCATAAGGACTTTTCGGTTTGACCAAGGATAATCAAGGGTATCAACACTATTAGTGTTATATATGTTGCTCTCATGACGTGTGTGATTATTGACCTCTTTTCCATATTTCAACATACGGAATTCCTATTAATTTGGCATCTTTGTCACTCATAAATGCTGGTACATCTCTAAAGAACAAAGGATGATGGTCGAAATCTCCTACTGCGATATAATTTGCGAACATATGAGCTTGTGGATATGTTGAATTTATGTCTCGCGAATCTGGAGACCCTTCTTTTTTAGACATTGCTATTGTGCCACCATAAAAACTCTCAGCTAATTCATGAACCATAGTCAGGCCTACTTTATCACCTACAGCATTGTCAAGCCATTCTAAATTTGATGGGCAAACAAATTGTTCCGTGCAGACTTTACCATCCTCATAATAGTTTCCTCCGTAACCTCCACCATTATTAATAACAATCCCTCTCCCGAAATTCTTATCTTTGCTGGTTATCATGTTTACTGTAATGTTTTTGTCGTCAATAGCATTTTTGATAAGATCATCAATTTGACTATTTGCAGTTCCTTCATAATCCAGTTTACCATCTTTACTTATTGATAATTTTAAACTTGTCTGATTTTGTAATTGTTTCAAAACAGCTTCAACATCATCACCTATGATATACACCTCCTCCCCATTCGGATCCACCAATTTCACCGGGTTATCCGCACAGTAAGTATAAGGCGACAGCGACGCATATTTGTCACTCATCGGGTCCACGCTCAGCCAGATGCTCAAATCCGAGCTGTAATACCGTGAGCCAAAGTAACTTAGTCCGGTTTCGGAGTCCTTTTCTTTGGCGGAGAAGGTGAAAGACTCCGCAGGGGGACGGGGCGAGGGTGTTGTTGAATGTATAAAACGTTGATTCATACATATATGTTTTGTCGGTGCAAAGGTAGCATTTTTTTCATTATGAGGAAAAGGTTATTTTTGCGCCATCGTTTTTTTTCGACAGTCACCGGGAAATAGCTGCATGCAAGGAATTATCTATGCCAGAACCGCGCCAGAATTGCGCCAAAGATCATGCAAATGCGTTATTTTCGGGCAAAAATACAATAATTTTATATATACAATAAATAATTTTCATCATCATTTTTTCTTATGGCCACACCTTTCATTGATTTCAAACCCGCTCAAGTGATGGGAAACAAAGAAGTCTATGTCTGCTACTACGTCCTTGACCCGACCAGCGACCAACTCAAGCGCATGCGTGTCCGCTGCAACCGCGTTAGGAGCCCGCGTGAACGGACAAAATACGCGACACTGCTCTGCGCGGAAATCAACCGGAAGCTTTACAACGGCTGGAATCCGCTGATCGGTGAGGAATCGGCTTCCACGAAACGGGTCTCCATCGTGGAAGCTGCCATCGACTATGTCCGCCGGAAGGCCAAAGACCTCCGAAAGGATAGCGTGCGCAGCTACAAGTCAAAACTGTCGTTCTTCACCAGATGGTGCGAGAAGGCCGGCATCTCCGACTGGCTTTGCGGGCGTTTCACCAGTGCACATGCCACATGTGTCCTTGAAGAATACAGTGGGGGCGGACGGAGCGCCCTACTAACTAAAAAAGACCTTTCGCATACCTTTTCGTTCAGAGAGAAATGGCAAATAACATCTGTTTTTGAGCCTTCCCTTAGTTTTATTTGCAAAATAGATATTTATTTTTAACTAATAATTGTTAATTAATTTTCGACAAAACATTATCAACGTATTGATTACCAAGTGAAAACAAGAATCTTTCAAAACCCCTTGACAAACGTGATTTCTTCTTGTATCTTTGCTGACGGAAAACAACAAATTGTGTCACCACTGATGTCACATTTATCAAAGTTTCATTTTCTGTTAGTTATGCCTATAATGGATGAACTAAAACGAAAGTTTTTATATCATGAAAGAAAACCAAACAAATGAAATAAATGCCGTTGTGCTACATAATAGTCAGTCCGTATCGATTGCAGATATTCAGGCCCGTATCTACACTGTAGGGAACAAGCAGGTGATGATTGATCGCGATTTGGCATTGCTTTACGGCGTGGAGAACCGTGCGTTGAAGCAGGCCGTGCGACGCAATTTGGATAAATTTCCCGACGATTTCATGTTCCGATTGACCGAAAAAGAGTCTAATCAATTGATTTCCAGTGGGGTGTCACAAATTGTGATACCTCCTGGTTACAACACCGATGGCATTGATATGTTTGCCTTCACCGAGCAGGAAGTTGCCATGCTGGCCACTGTGCTCAAGAGCCAAAGGGCCACCGACGTATGCATCTCCATTATGCGTGCCTTCGTGGCCATGCGGCGTTTTATCACCGCCAATGCCGGGCTGTTTCAACGTGTTGATGCCATAGAGCAACGGCAAATGAAGACGGAGCAGAAACTGGACGTTGTGTTAGACAAGATCGAGGAATTGTCGCCAACAGTAACAACCGAAGAACTGTTTGGTACGGGATGCGTGTGGAACGCCTACACCTTCCTGTGTGGCCTCGTGAGACGCGCCCAACGGCGCATAGTTCTGATTGACAACTTTGTGGACGAGCGTGCTCTTCTCCTGCTCGACAAGCGAGCCGCTGGTGTTGAATGCATTGTTCACACCCGCTTCAGCAAGCAGACAGAATTGGATTTTGAAAAGCATAACGAGCAGAATGCCGAAATCAAGAAGATTCAGCTTCCGCTGCATATCCACGACCGCTACCTGATTGTTGACAACGAAGTGTGGTTGCTCGGAGCCTCTGCCAAAGACATGGGGCACGGTCTCTGCACCGTGATCAAGGTTGATTTCACTCCCGAAATGGTGTTGTCGCTGTTTCCGGCCTATTGCTATGCATCGTCTGACGGGGAAGACGGGAAACGTGGTGGAATCCTTTCCTACCTGGCTTTAGCCCCTATCGGGGCAGGCGATATCGGTTCCCGCCCAACTGCTAACTACTCACTGCTAACTGCTAATTGGTCTTTCACCTTCTCCGCCAAAGAAAAGGACTCCGAAACCGGTTTATCTTACTTCGGCTCACGGTATTACAGCAGCGATTTGAGCATCTGGTTGAGCGTGGACCCACAGGCTGCGAAATATCCGTCGCTGTCGCCTTATGTGTATTGCGCGGACAATCCTGTGAAATTAGTGGATCCGAATGGGGAGTATCTTGAAGTTGCTGACAATGATGACACGCACAACGACTTATTATCCATTGTTGGCAAAACGCATAGAGATCGAGTTATATTCAACAAGGATGGATCTGTTTCTGTAAACATGGAGGGGTTGTCTCAAGAAGCCATAGACAAAGATATTGGCTTGTCTTTGATAAACGATATGGTTAATTCTGATTACAAATACTATTTTGAAACATCTGATGAAGCATTTATATGCGATGAAAGTGGAGCAAGATGTACTAGACTTACAGCATGTGATCTCAACAAGGGCGTGACAAACGCTTCACGTTATGGTACTGATTCAAACGGAGGTTATCGTGATTTACCCATGGCAGGTTTTGATGGTCAAGTGGTAATTGCAAAATCGGGAAGATTCACACTATATGGGAAAGATGTGCGAAAAAATATCGTTTTCCATGAGCTGGAAGAAAATTATTTGAGAACAGATAAAAAAATGAACTATCAAGGCGGTGTCGGGATTGGAGCACATAGGACAGCTGCCCGAATAGAAAACAACGCATGGGGGAATTTTGCCGGCCAAGGTGATTACACGCCACCCGAAATCCCGCAACTTAGGTCTTATGAGAGTTTTATGAATTATAAAAACTATGGGAAGTACAAATAATACGAAATTATACCATATTGTTTTGCTCTCATGCTTTTTCATTCTGACTTTTCAGTTATTTGGTCAGAGCGGAAATGCGGTTCTTCCTTTGCCCACGCAAAAGTATAGGATGAATGTTCCCGTAGTGTTCCACGACGAAATAAAGGGAATTCAAAAAGTCACCGATGAATTGTACTATCAGATTGAAATAGCTGAACGAAGCAGGAAAAAAATCATACCAATAACAGGTTACGAAAATGCTCGTAATGCTTACCATGCATCTTTTGCGATTTCTATAGAAGATATTTGCTGTAAAACAAGTTCATATCAGTTGATTTTTCTAAACAATGCCAATGATTCATCCTTTGAGATAGGTGTGCGGTGTTATACGGATATTCAAAGGTATTTAGGTACGGAGGAATATGCAAAATCTTTGCAAGGGAAATGTTTGTCCTCGTGCGGTGAAATTCAAATCGGGAATGATTCAATATTTACGTTTCTTTATGAAATTCCTGTTAATGTACGTGTTGCAAAGTTAAATAAGGTAAGGAGTCGCTATGTCATGTCTCCCATAGCCACAGATATGGACGACTGCGGTTTTTTTATCCTAACTGTCCCCAAAAACGAAGAAAGTATATTTGCATTTTATAATAATTCAAATTATATTTGTTTGATACGTTTTAGCTCAAGTAGTTTTGTCTCAACAGTGCAATAATAGTCCTAAGCCCATCGATGAAGAAACATTACCCATACCACCCTCCGTTTCCGCAGTCATTCTCAGCCCTCGTTAATCTATACCGTCCGCAAGACGCATACTATTGCCGTGCAACAATTGCAAGGACACACTTAGCTACTACGCGCAGATACGCGCGATACGCGGAGGCCACAACATCCCCGGTTCCCGATGGAGGTTCCGCCACTCACTGCGTTCGCGGCAGAATGACGGTTGTCGCCCGTACGGAGGCAAAAGGGGAATATGGGCGGCAGGGAGCGCGGTGGGATTACGTGGCGCGGTGCGTGCCGCCCATATTCCCTTCCCCTGCCGCAACGGCGCGTACGTCATTCCGCCACACCCCAACATGTCCGTGGCCACGGCAGACCGCAACCGTGTGGCGGAATCTCCAACAAAACCGCCAGCACACTCGTATTCACTATTCATCATTCATCATTCATCATTCTTCATTGTCTTTCACCTTCTCCGCCAAAGAAAAGGACTCCGAAACCGGCTTAAGCTACTTCGGCTCACGGTATTACAGCAGCGATTGAGAGGACGAGTGGGAAGTGAACGAAGCCGGCTATATTCGATGTATTCATAATGACAAACCTGATCGATTGTATGCTGTATATGGTTCAGGAGAAGAAGATTGGGGAGAACGAAGATTAGATGTAAAGCCTCTTGATGTTGATGAATCTATTATGAAGACAATGGGCAACCCTGGCAAATCCACCACTTTCTCGGCTCAGAATAAGAGAGAAAAAATGAATGAGTTATTTAACTTTTTTGCCGACAACACCGATGTGGAATGGACGCAATTATGCACGCATGACAATTATGGGAACGAATATGATTTTATTGTGACAAGTCATGATAATGTAGCTACGGAATTACCGTCTATTTACACGGTTGTAATTTTCAACAACGCCCAAGACGGTCTTTTTGATATATTTAAACATAGCCACCCAAAACATTATACAGGTGATAATTATTATCATAAAAGCATTTATCCATATACTAGCCATATTGCATCTGGAGGAGATATGAAGACCAAAGCAAAAATTGAACAAGCGAACGGCTTTGTCAGACGACAACCAATGTTTATATTAAGAAATGGAGGTCTTAATTATGAATACTAATAAGGTTTTGTGTTGTATGACGTTTCTTGTCTTGTTTCTTGCGACAGATTTAAAAGGACAAAGAGGTATTCCTGCTCTATTCCCCGATACAATTTCTTTTCAGAATCTTTCCATTTGTAATGAAAGCATCGTCCCTGTGTTAAAGTGCATTGACAGTTGCTGGGCATGTTCCTCTTTTTCAGATATTTTTTCTTATGCAACTATGACACCACATAAAGATACAACGAGTGGGATATTATGGAATATAACCATAGAACAGTTATACGATTATTCTGTGTTCACAGTGAATATGTTTCCAGGATTTTGGTGTCCTTTTTTTGCTAATGGTCTCATTGTTTTTAATAATCGCCGAATAATAGTTGGCGTTTTACATGACTCGTCGGCTCGTAAAGAAAATCCTGACAGTCGATCAATAGTGGACCATTTTTTTTGTTATAACACTGACACGACCTCCATTACTCGTAGTTCAATTGAAAGAATAATATCAGAATCCGAATATATCTATCGAACAGACACTTTGAAAAGTGACTATGGCATTCCTGAAAGAACCATATACAGTTCTTATCCAATTATTAAATTTGATGTTTTAGACTCTAATGGTATATTTACAATTCTTGGGGACATAAAACCTATTTATCTTTATTAAATCAAGCCATCTTCCTTCAAAACCCTGCCAATGACCCGCCCCCACCCATATCGCCCTCCGCTCCCGCCGCCGCCCGCAGCCCTCATACGTGTAGATACGTGTGATACGCGGAGCTATACCTTCCGCGAAACGCGCACGGCCACCACGCAACATCTGCGGGGACGCAGATGGCTCCATACCTCCGCAACCGCTCACTGGACACAATTCACTGCTTACTGGACTTACACGTTCTCCGCCAAAGAACGCGACCCGGAAACCGGTTTAAGTTACTTTGGCTCACGCTATTACAGCAGCGATTTGAGCATCTGGCTGAGCGTGGACCCGATGAGTGACAAATATGCATCGCTGTCGCCGTATGTGTATTGCGCGAATAATCCGGTGAAACTCACCGATCCCGACGGAAGATGGATTCCCGGATTGGATGAAGACTACAACATCACTGTCACCAAAGAAGAAGGTGATGATTTCAACTCTTTTAAGGAATTCATGGGGCCAGGTTATAGCGATGAAGAAATTCAAAGCATGTTTAATGACTTGCAAGGAGATAAAATTAATTTGACTAAATCCCACGGCGGTGTCTTTCAACTTATGACGAATGCTTTGAACAACGCATATGGTGATCCGGAATTTATGGATGCAGACAATTATAACTGTTGGGGAGCTGCACTTAGTCTAACAAGTGGATATGAGCTGATTAAAAGGACTTCATATACGTCGGGGTCAGGAATAAACACCGAAGATAAATTTGATGAATTGCTAACAAAATTCTATACACAAATTTCACCAGAAATGGCTTCGGTTGGAAAGACAGTACTAAGATATGGTTATACCCCCGATGTTGCAAAACATGCAGCAATCTATATGGGCAAAGATAGAAGTGGGAACGAATACGTTTTCACAAAAAACGGATGGGGAATACCGCCTGCAATTTCAACAGTTGAAAGTATGTTAGCCCCTGGTGGTTATGGTGTCAACTGCAGTATTGGCTCCGAAAACGACAACAGCTGCTACGGAAACGGTTATTACAACAGGAACACTTCTTCGAAACAACTTAAAAGATGAAAAAATTATTACTATCTGTTTTCCTTGCTTCCTTTTTTCTTATGGGCTTCAGTCAGGACAACCCTATTCTTAAATACGTCACGGATTGTGACACGACCTATATATACGACAAAGATATTCAGACATCAAAAAAAGGTTTTCAATCATTTAAAATCTGTTTACAGGGAGGAATTCAAAAAACGCTGTCAGAGAACAATTGTCATTCTGGACAATTGTTCTATTTCAAAGATAATAATTGGATTTTACTAGAACCTCAACCTATCAGGTCGGAGACTCTGCCCAACGGCTATTATTATTGGGTTTTAGAAAACGGAACTTTTATCAATGATGATGGTTGCATAAGGCTGGGGTACTATTCCAGAAAAAAAACAAAGCGAATGCAAGCCGCAGAACGAAGATATCGTCGAAAAGTGGACAGAATATTCGGTGCTCCTCCGTTTTAGATTCCGATTTAATGTCTCCTAACAAGATAGAAATTTTGTATTTTTGCCCCATCAAAAGCCGTATGCCCGCCACCCTCACATATAGCCCGCCGCTACCGCAGAGCCCCACGAAATATTTGCGGACATTTACGTGCAGATATGCGAGATACGCGGAGCCACTCCCGTGATACGCGGAGCTACAGCACAATTGTGAAGTGTCACAATCCAATTCTTACCCGCCGCAAGTCCAGCATGTTGACCGGATTGGTGCCTAAGCCTTGGATGTTTTTGCGGGCGAAGCGCACCACTTTGTCGTAATACAGGATTACGAAGGGCGCCTCTGCCACCAAGAGGGAATCCATCTTTACATAATATTCCGTGCGCAGCGAGTCATCTGTGCAACGTTGTGATTTTTCATATAGTTGGTCGAATTTTGGGTTTACATAGTGCGTGTAGTTGGAACCTGCCGGCTGTAGGTTTTTAGAATAGAAGAGCGACATCTGGTTCTCGGCATCAGGGTAGTCGCAAATCCATGAAGCACGGAAGAACGGCAGCTGATAACTCCGCATCATCTCGCGTTGCTGCGCCGCCTGCGCCACATCCAACTTCAAGGTAATGCCGATTTGCTCCAGCTCATGCTGGATATACTGACATAAATCCGCATATTGCGCTGATACGGTGAGCGTTATGGCAGGAAGCCCTTTGCCGTTGGGATACCCGGCTTCCGCCAATAACTGCAAGGCTTTCTGAGGATGGTAGTCATAACCGCCCGTGCGCTCGGGCTGGTAAGAAGGCATTCCACGCGGCACAAAACCCGCCGTGCCCGCATAACCCATGTCGTTGCGCAGATATTTCATCATCTTGCTTCGGTCGAAACCGTAATTGATGGCCTGCCGTATCCGTCTGTCTTTCAACGGATTGTTCTTGTCTGTAGGTTTCAGGTTGAATCCCAAATACTCCGTGTTGAGGTAAGGACCTGTGATCAATTGGATTTTGTCGGCATATTCGGGATTCAGGTGACCGTCTTTGGTCAGCAACGCATCTTTGTAACTCGGGTCAATGCCGGACATGAAATCCAGCGAACCCTTCATAAATTCCATGAACACAGACTGTTTATCCACGATAAAGGAGATGGCAACGGCGTCAATGTAAGGCAGTTGTACACCTGCAGAATCCTTCTCAAAGTAGTAAGGATTTTTGCGCATCACCAATTTAACCCCCTCTTCCCAAATCTGCATTTGAAACGGGCCGGTACCGACGGGATATTTTCGATAATCTTTGCCATAGTGCTCCACCACTTCATGCGGCACCACCGAACAATATTTCATGGTCAAGATGCCGAGAAATGGCGGGAAAGGATCTGTAAGTTCGATTTGTAATACAGTGTCGTTCAAAGCTTTAAAAGCAGGGTTGCCTTGCTTATCCCGTTTCACCTTTTGGAAAATCCATGCGCCGGGCGAGGCCACTTCCGAACTGACAATGCGACTCAAACTATAGACAAAATCCGCTGCCGTTACGTAGCGCGGTTTCTCAAAGGGGAAAAAGTCGGTCTGATGGAAGCGCACGTCGTTCCGCAGGATGAAGGTGTAGGTCTTGCCATCTTCTGAAATGGTCCAGCTTTTCGCAATGGCCGGCACCACTTGCAAGTTTTCATCCATGTCAACCAATCCGTTATAAAGCTGATTACACGGCCATATCGTGGATTGTCCAGAGGCATACGCAGGGTCCAGCGACAGGATGCCTGCTGATTCGTTGTAATGGAAAATTTGCTTGTCCGGATGACTATACTTGTTTTTGCAAGAAGCAAGCAAAATAATGATGGTCAATAAAATAGCACATTTTGAACAATGCAATCTCATATTAAGACAGTGCTTGGTTGACTTTTTTGGAGGATTCGAGCAGTGAGTTGTACTCTTCAGGCGTGATGTCGATGTAGAAGTAGTAAATGGGGTTCACAGGCTGACCGTTTTTGATGACTTCATAGTGCAGGTGAGAGCCAGAGGACATACCCGTAGATCCCACATAGCCAATCAGTTGTCCGCGCTTCACCTTTTGTCCAGGCTTCACGGCCGCTTTCGACATGTGGGCGTATAGGGTCTGGTAGGAATAGCCATGATTGAGTACCACGCAAATACCATAGCCGGAGCCGGGCTTTTCGCGCGAGACGGTACCGTCGGCGGTGGCATAGATGGGCGTGCCCTTCGGGGCTGCGATGTCAATGCCTGTATGATTGCGTAACGTCTTGAGTACTGGGTGATAACGTCGTCCGAAACCAGAGGTGATGGTGAACATGTTCTTCAGCGGTCGGATGGCGGGGATGGCCGCTAACATCTCCGCTTTGGAGCTTGCGATTTTCTCCAAAGTGTCTAAGGATCGAGCTTGCACCGCCAACCTGACGGTCAGTTGGTCAGCCTTTTTGTTAGCCGCTTTCAGTAAGGTGTTGGCTTCGGAACGCGACAAACTGTCGAAGCGCGTGTCTTCAATCAAAAGCGGATAACGCACATTGGCCGGCACCGGATCCGCCTCAAACACATTCCGATAGATGTTGTCATCCCGATCCTCGATGTCGGCCAACACTTCAGACATAAGGTCGATGCGGTTGTTGAGGTATTCCACTTCATCCTTCAACTCATTATTCTCCTTTTCCAGAATTTTCACTTTTGGGGAGTCGATAAAGTAGAATCCGATCCAGACAAACACCAATGCAAAAGCCACACCGCTGGCAAACACCCATGCGATGCGCTTGAAAAGGTGCTTGAAACTGAGCTTTACCTTCTCGTAAGTGAGGGTTTTAGGATTAAAGTGATAAAAAACCTTGTTCATTTTGCTTAATTACAGCCGATGCAAATTTGGTCACCGACTTTGTAACTGTTGATATTTCCGCTGTTTCGTTTGATGAGAATCTTCAACTGGATGCCATATCTTTGGGCGATGTAGCGATAGGTATCGCCCTCTTGCAACGTATGGTAAGGCACAGAGGATTTCGTGCTCTTCATTTCCAAGTAAATCACCTCATCTTCAATGGGTTCTGAACCATCATAGACATCGTTATACAGACGGAGGTTCTTTTCGGTCAGCTGCAAAGCGGCAGCCAGTTTTTGATAGGTGTCTCCCGGGCGCGCCAAGATGAATTTGGTTTTGTTGTTCTCGTAAACGGGTCGGCTGGTATAAGGATAATAGGCTGATTTATAGGGGATAGAATACGGATCTAACACGAAAACGTTCAATCCGTTCACCTTTTCGGGCTGTTTCGTCACCTCAGGTGCAGATGAGGTGGTTGGAGCGGGTTCCGACTCCTGTTTTGGCTTAGCCTCTTGTTTCGGTTTCCGTTGTTCCGCAGGCTTTTCTTCGGGTTGTGTTTTCTCTTTGTTCTTCTCCACAATCACCTGAATGCCATTCACTTCCATGGTGTCGGATTTCGCCGCTTTTTTGGGAGCCTCCTCCTGTTTTACTTCCGCAACGGGTTGTGGTTCAACTTTTTTTTGGGGTTCAGCCACTTGCGTGGGTTTCGGGGCCGGCGTATTTACCGCGACGGCTTTGTTAGCGTCGTTCACGCGTTCGGGTTGAGGTTTCTGCATGGCGCGCAAAGCAACCGTATCGCCCAGTTTTTGTGCTACCTTGCGATCGTAGTGCATCAGATAGTATTTTTCGATGATGGAAATCAGCGTGTCCGCATATTTCGGATTGCTTGAAAAACCTGCCTCTAAAAGTCCGTTAGCCCATGATTTGTAGTCTGTTATGGGGAAATAGAACAGCTTCACGTAGCGGCTGCGGGTAGATAAAAAGAGCGAGTGGTCGCGATAAGATTCCTCATCGGTCGCATATTTCCGATAGCAGCTCTCCTGCTTTTTGTCGCTCGGACGGTAATAGGTCTCGCCTTTCCATTCTTGGGTGTGGCACATGATGGCGAAATGGTTGTGGCATTCGCGCACCAAATCGTTTGTGCCAGCCTGCGACGAATAGATGGCCTGCGACAACGTGATGCTTGCGGGAATTCCGTAAAGTTCCATCTCACGCATCGCAAGATCCTTATACTCATCGATATAGTCATAAATTTTGTCCTCCATCGTGTATTGTGCAAAACCGACGGACATCAGGCAAAGGCCTGCCAATAAGCTGAATATTTTTTTCATCATTCTAAAATTATCGTCTTAATAAAATTTGGTCACCTGGATGAATGATCGAGTTTTCTTCCAACATGTTGTATTTCAGAATATAACGAAGCTGAACTCCGTAACGTTGGGAGATATATCGAAGCGTTTCGCCAGATTGTACAGTGTGAATGCGTGCTGCGTTTCCACGCGCTTTTGCCTCTACGTAAACAATCTCATTTTCCACAGGCTCGTCGTTTGGACCTGCGTCGTTGAACTTGCGTAGATTGTCGGACATCACCAAAATGTCCTGCGCGATTTTCTCGTAAGTGTCGCCCTTTTCGGCAATCACGAAATAGGTATTGTTGTTTTTGAACACTTTACGGTAGGTGAACGGGCTGGCATCGGTGGGATAATCGCTACCAATGGCGGTAAAGACGATTTTGTCAGTGCTATTGGTCGTAGGGGAGGGGGGCGTAGTGGGTTTGGTGGTTTGCGCCACGGGTTGCGTAGTCGTAACCGTATTGAAATCAGGATGTTCCTTGTTTTTCCACAACGTGTCTAAGCGGGCAATGTTGAATCGCTCGATGAGGCTGATAAGGCGGTCGGCGTATTGCGGATTGGTAGCGTAGCCGTCCTGTTTCAGCGTCCTTGCCCAAGCTTTGTAGTCCATAATGTCCAGCTCAAAGAGATTGGAATAGCGTTTGCGAGTGGTCAGGAAGAGCGAATGGTCGGTATAAGAATCTGATACAGAGGGATATTTGCGGAAGCATTCCTGCAGCTCGTCATCGTCAATCAGGATAGTGTCGCCCGTCCATTCGGTGTGGCATTTGATGCCGAAATGGTTGTTGCCATCCACGGCCAGATGGCTTTTGCCGCAAGCGCTCTCGAAAATGCCCTGCGCGATGGTGATGCTGGCTGGAATCTTGTATTCTTCCATCTTCTGCATCGCCACCTCGGCATACTGCGCAATATAATCGCGGATGTCCTGCTCGTTGTACTGCGCAAAAACCGAAACGCAACCCAATAAAATGCTCAACAAACAAATGAGTTTCTTCATAACTGCTAACTACTAACTACTAACTGCTAACTAGCCAATGCCTCAAGGACCAGTTTTGTATAGAACTCTTTAACGTCCAGTCCTTGGCTTTTTACCTGTGCGGGGATGATACTCAAGGCCGTTTGACCAGGTATCGTGTTGACTTCCAAGAAGTAAGGGATTTTGGCTTCTTCGTCGAGGATGAAGTCCACGCGCACGATGCCTTTGCAGTCGAGTTGGCGGAAAACGGTTTCAGCATATTGTTTCACAAGTGCTTGCATATCGGGCGCGATGTCGGCAGGGGTGATCAGGCTGTGCCCGATGTCCGTATATTTGGCATCATAGTCATAAAACTCATTGTGAGCCACGATTTCTGTGATAGCCAGCATTTTAACATCGCCGTAAGCGGAAGTTACGCCGCAGGCCAGCTCACGACCGTGCACCATTTTCTCCACCATCAGCTGATTGTCGTACTTCAGTGCCTCCTCAATGGCCGCATCCAGTTCTTCGCGCCCGTGCACTTTCGTCACGCCGACACTGGAACCTGAGTTACAAGATTTTACGAAACATGGATAACCGCATACTTTCTCAATCTGTTCATAATCGATTGGATCGCCAACATAATAATGCAAAGACGGGGAGATCGGAATACCCAACTGGGCTACCGCCAAATTACAATAGAACTTATTGAAAGTCAGTGCAGAAGGAAAACTTTTGCACCCCACGTATGGCATATTAATCATTTCGAAATAGCTTTGCAATTTGCCGTTCTCGCCGGGTGTTCCGTGAATGGCGATAAAGGCCACGTCAAAAACGATCTTCTGACCGTCAATGGTCAGCGAAAAATCATTCTTGTCGATTTGGAAAATCCGACCGTCATTCGCTTTGTAATGCCAGTCACTTCCCTTAAAATGAATAAGATACGGTTCGAAAAGTTCCTTGTCCAACTGATTGAAAATGTTGTCGCCTGTTTTCAAAGAAACTTCATATTCACCGGAATCTCCGCCTGCGATTAATGCTACTTTATACATATTATTCATTAATTATATACAAATTGCAAATATAGGGTTATTATCGACCCTTTATTTTAGAACGGAAATTGTTTTTTAACAACAAAATGTGTGTTATTCTGACAGCTGTTGTATCGTATAAAAATGATAATATTCCCCTTTTTTCTCCATCAATTCGTGGTGCGATCCTTGCTCCAGAATGCGCCCCTCTTTCAGGAAAATGATGCGGTCGGCGAAACGTATCGTGCTGAGTCTGTGGGCGATAATGATGCCAGTGTGTTGTCGGATGTAGGGCATCAACGCCTCTTGGAAAAGATGTTCGGATTCATTGTCAAGGGCGGAGGTGGCCTCGTCGAGGATGAAGATTTGCGGGTTGCGCAGGATGGCACGGGCGATACTGATACGTTGCCGTTGCCCTCCGGAAAGTCGCATACCTCGGTTGCCGATTCGCGTTTGATACCCCTCTTCCAGCTCCATGATGAAGTTGTGCGCCTGGGCAATTTTCGCTGCCGCCACCACTTGCTCCTCCGTCACCCCCTTCATGCCAAAGGCAATATTTTCATAAACGGTGTCGTCGAACAAGATAACATCCTGATTGACCGTCCCAAATAAGTTTCTTAAATCGGAAAGGATATACTGATTATGAGGAATCCCGTCCACCAAAATCTCCCCGAAACGGATGTCATAAAATCTGGGTAAAAGATCGACGAGGGTCGATTTGCCGCTTCCCGAAGGTCCCACAATGGCAATCGTTTCCCCTTTTTTCAATGAAAAGTTGACGTGATGCAGTACTTCGCAATTCTCTTCCTCCTCAAGGGGATTATAGGAGAATGATACGTTTTTTACTTCCAGAATATCTTGAAAATCAGAGATATGGTAAGGGTTCGGAATCTCTTTTATCTGCTCGTCGGCATCAATGATTTCGTAGATTCGACTGGCGGCACTCGCCCCTTTCCGTACTTGGTAGAAGGTGGTGGTCAGCGATTTAGCGGGCGGCATCATGCGGGCGAACACCACGAAAAAGAGCATAAGTTCGGACCCACGCGCCATAAAATTCTCCGGGAATGCCACCAACCCTATCAACATGATGGCAAGCATGGTGAAAATGCACAGAAACTCTATTAAAGGGGAACCCAACTCTTGAATTCTGTAAATCTTCTTGTTTAATCTATAAAACTTGAAATTTTCTTTCTGAAACTGCTCCGAAACATATTTTTGCGCATTGTAACCCTTGATGATGCGCAACCCATCCACCGCTTCTTCGAAATAGGAGGTCATCCTGCCAATAAGTTGTTGACTCTTAAGTGAATAGTTGCGGATGTTTTTGCTGATCGCAGATAAAAGAATTCCCATGAGCGGGATGATGATGAGGGTTACCACGCTGAGTTTCACGCTGATAGTGAAAAGGGTGATCAGATAGACGATGATGAGGAAAGGGTCACGGCAGAGGGTCAGCAGGGAGGAAACGATGGTCCACTCCACCTCTTGAACATCCGCGCCTATGCGACTCACCACATCGCCCGCCCGTTGTTTTTCGTAAAAAGAGAGCGGCAACTGGATCAGTTTTCGGTAGAATTCGTCGCGAATGTTGAAAAGAATGCCGGATCGGATGCTTGCCAGCCAGTAAGTGCCCGCATATCGGCACAGGTTCGACAACAGGGAGAGGACAATCATGGTGCCCGCGATGAGGAAAAGCGCGGCTCCTTGACCGTAACGTTCTATCACTGTGCTCATTAGATAGTAGAACGTGTCAATGACATAGCGGGAGGAGAAGGAAAAGTCCGGCATGGCCGTCACAGGTTCCACTTGACGAAACAGAACCTGCAAGAAAGGGACCAGCAAAGTGAGGGTGAATATGGAAAAAACGGCATAGAGCAGTTGTACAAACAGTATCAATACTATTTGTAACTTGTAGTTTTTCAAGCACTTCAAAATTCGGACCAGATATTCCATACCGTCTTCAAATCGGGTGCAAAGGTACATTTTATTCGTCATTACATATTCAAAATATTGATGATTTTCCCTTTCACATTTTTTGTACTTTTGCGGCGCAAAAAAATTATTATGGCAAACTATCCGGATTCCATTGACAGAATAACGAAAGCGCGGCTGAGGCTATCGACTTTCGGTTCTATTTTCAGCATCGCGCTGACCATGTTTTTCATCGGGGCGCTTTGCTTTTTCGCGTTTTTTTCGATGAAATATCTCCAAAATTTGTCGCAAAAAATAGAAATGGAAGTCCTTTTCTATACAGATATCAAAGAAGCGGACATTGATGCGTTGGAAAAACAGATCAAACTGAAACCGTACATTGAGAACTCAAGGGTTTCTTCGCGTGAGGAAAACACCCGCACCGCGCAGAAAATCATCGGCAGCAACTTCACGGAAGTCATCAGCAATCCGATCAATGCCTCCATCATCATCAATGTGAAGCCAGAATACGCGAATACTGACTCTCTCAACAAAATCTCCAAAGAGCTGAAACGCAATCCTATTGTGCAAGATGTTGATTATCCGGACTTTATTGTTAAATCCATCAGCAATAACTTTAAGAAAATTCAATGGGTGATAGTCTGCATCTGCGCTATTTTCATGTTTATTTCGATGCTTTTGGTGGCCAACTGTATCCGTCTGAATATTTTTGCCAAACGCTTCAATATCAAGAGTATGCTGTTGGTAGGTGCGACCCCGAAATTCGTGCGTCGGCCCTTTGTCACCAAAGGTTTGCTGCAAGGAATCTGGGGCGGTCTTATCGCCATTGTTCTCCTGGCGTTGTTGCTGGTCTTTGGCAATAACGCGGCACCCGATTTTATCGATTTCTCGGCGATGCTTTATATTGTCATCATTTTAGGGGGTATTTTGCTTTTCAGCATGTTGTTCACGATGCTGATTTCCGCCATCTCGGTCAACAGATACATCCGCATTGATGACGAAAGATTGTATATGTAAATAATTAATAATCAACAATATGAGTTTATCTGAAAATACTGAAAACAAAAAAGGCAATCGTCCGCCTTTGTTTCGCAAAATGAATTACATTCTGATGGGTGTCGGCATTCTGCTTCTGCTCATTGGTTACATCTGCCTGAGTGGCGGTAAAGTGCCGGATGATGTTTTTGACGGCGAGATTTTCAACACGCGCCGTATCGTGGTGGCCCCGATTCTGATTTTCCTGGGTCTGTTGACCGAAATCGTAGCTATCATGTGGCATCCTAAAGCAAACAAGACGGAAAACGAATAACATACTTACAATGAGCTGGTTAGAAGCCTTGATCTTGGGTATCGTACAAGGTCTTACCGAGTTCCTGCCGGTCAGTAGCAGTGGACACCTCACCATATTGTCCAACCTTTTCGGTTTGGAAGGGGAATCCAACCTGACGATGATTGTTGTCCTTCACGTGGCTACCGTGCTGAGTACCCTGACTATCTTGTGGAAGGAGGTCGTCTGGATTTTCAAAGACCTCTTCACCAAACAATCCTGGAAGAGCTATTCTGGATTGAATGACGGTACTCGTTACGCCATCAACATCCTGATTTCGATGATTCCTGTGGGCATAGTCGGATTCTGTTTCAAGGACACGGTGGAGGAAATTTTCGGCTCTGGCATGCTGATTGTCGGCATTATGTTGCTGGTGACAGCGGCGTTACTGGCATTTTCCTACTTTGCCAAACCGCGTCAGCGCGAGGAGATTTCGCCGTTGCACGCCTTTGTCATCGGTATCGCTCAGGCGGTGGCCGTCATGCCCGGTCTTTCCCGTTCTGGCTCCACCATTGCCACGGGTCTTCTCTTGGGTAACAAGAAAGAAAAGATAGCGCAATTCTCATTCCTGATGGTGATTCCTCCCGTGTTGGGCGAGGCGCTTCTGGATGTCAAAGACATTGCCGAGCAAGGCTTCAGCGCCGCTATGAACGGCATCTCCGCCGGTGCCATGATTGTGGGCTTCCTGGCCGCCTTCATCACCGGTTGTCTGGCCTGTAAATGGATGATTAACATCGTGAAGAAAGGCAAGCTGATCTGGTTCGCCGTTTACTGCTTGATTATCGGCATTTTCGCTATCGTATATAGTCAGTTATGCTAAAGAAGATGATCCACGATGTCACCTTCGAATTGCCGGAGCTGGACATCAATGCGGAGGGAGATTTACTGCTTTTCGATAAACCTTACAAATGTACCTCTTTCGATGTGGTGGGCAAGGTGCGCAAGCAAGTGCAACGCGCTGTTGGTCACCGTGTTAAAGTAGGCCATGCGGGTACGTTGGATCCTTTGGCCACTGGGTTGCTGCTGATCTGTGTCGGCAAGATGACCAAGCAAGTGGATGTGTTACAGGCGCAGGAGAAAACCTATACGGGCACCTTTATGATGGGCGCGACTACCCCGAGTTTCGACTTGGAGAAGCCGATTGATGCCACTTACCCTTACGAGCATATCACGCGCGAGATGGCGGAGGAAGCGGCCAAGCAGTTCACGGGTGATATTCAGCAAGTTCCGCCGATGTTTTCTGCGGTGAAGCACCAAGGCGAGCGCTCCTACGAGATTGCGCGCAGGGGGGAAGATGCGCCGTTGGCTGCCAAGAATATCACCATCTATGAGTTCGAAATCACCCGCTTCGAATTGCCGGAAATTGACTTCCGAATCCGCTGTTCCAAAGGCACATACATCCGCGCCATCGCCCGCGACTTCGGCGCGGCCCTCCACAGCGGCGCCCACCTCACCGCCCTGCGGCGAACCCGCATCGGCAGTTTGTGCGTGGAAGACGCGATAAAACCGGAAATTATACACCGGGATATATCCGGATTGTAGAGACGCAAAATTTTGCGTCTCTACGGACAGACATTCTAGAACGTCCCACAACCCCACCTATTGCCTGTTCCCTATTCCCTTAAATCAAAAAAGGAGAACTCTTCCGAATTCCCCTTAATCTTACGTCTTACGTCACACGTCTCCTATTCCGCCAGCACCAACACTTTGTCGTTGCTCACTTCGACTACGCCGCCGCGGATGTCGAAGTATTGTTCTTGGTTTTGATCGTCCATTACTTTTACGCGACCTTCCTTCAATGCGGAAACCAGCGGTGCGTGAGATTTCAGGATCTCGAACAATCCGTCGATGCCAGGAAGTTGCACCAAAGAAACCTCTCCGGTGAACAAAGTGCTTGCAGGAGTGATAATCTCTAATTTCATAACTCCTTATTTTGCTGCAGCCAACTCTTTTTCACCCTTTTCGATAGCCTCTTCGATAGTACCCACATAGCTGAAGGCACTTTCGGGCAGATAGTCGAGCTCTCCGTCCAAAATCATGTTGAAGCCGCGGATGGTGTCCTCAATGTTGACAAAACGTCCGGAAAGACCGGTGAACTGCTCAGCCACGAAGAACGGCTGTGACATGTAGCGCTGCACGCGGCGTGCGCGGTGCACGGTCAGGCGGTCCTCTTCGGAAAGTTCTTCCATACCGAGAATGGCGATGATATCTTGCAACTCCATGTAGCGTTGCAGACACTCTTTGACGCGTTGGGCGGTATTGTAGTGCTCCTCACCCACGATGTCGGGCGACAGGATACGGGAAGTGGAATCCAGCGGATCGACAGCGGGATAGATACCCAGCTCAGAAATCTTACGGCTCAACACCGTGGTAGCATCCAAGTGGGAGAATGTCGTGGCGGGTGCCGGGTCGGTCAAGTCGTCGGCAGGCACGTAAATAGCTTGCACAGAGGTGATGGAACCACGTTTGGTGGAGGTGATACGCTCTTGCATGGTGCCCATTTCCGTGGCCAGTGTCGGTTGGTAACCCACAGCGGACGGCATACGTCCGAGCAGAGCGGACACCTCGGAACCAGCCTGTGTGAAACGGAAGATGTTATCGACGAAGAAGAGGATGTCGCGACCGCCGGTAGTCTCGTCGCCGTCGCGGTAGCCTTCTGCCACGGTCAGACCGGACAAAGCCACGCGGGCACGTGCTCCAGGGGGTTCGTTCATCTGACCGAAGACCAAAGTAGCCTGTGACTTCGCAAGTTCGGCCATATCAACCTTCGAGAGGTCCCAACCGCCTTCTTTCATGCTCTTCATGAATTCGTCGCCGTAACGGATGACGCCGGATTCGAGCATCTCGCGCAGCAGGTCGTTACCCTCACGAGTACGCTCACCCACGCCCGTGAACACGGTCGTGCCGCCGTAGTTCTTGGCGATGTTGTGAATCATCTCCATAATGAGGACGGTCTTGCCCACACCTGCACCGCCGAACAGACCGATTTTACCGCCTTTGGCGTAAGGCTCAATCAGGTCGATGACTTTGATGCCGGTATAGAACACCTCTTGAGAGGTAGAAAGGTTGTCGAATGTGGGCGGCAAACGGTGAATGTCGCTGCGTCTCTTGGATGGAATCTCGCCGATGCCGTCGATGCTTTCTCCAATGACGTTCATCAGACGACCGTTGATGTTTTCGGTGGGCATGGTAATCATACGGCCCGTGGCCACCACTTCCATTCCGCGGTGAAGACCGTCGGTAGAGTTCATGGAAATGCAGCGCATGGTGTTTTCACCAATGTCCTGTTCGCATTCGAGAATGATTTTCTCACCGTTTTCTGTACGAACTTCCAAAGCATCGTAAATGTTTGGTAACGTGATGATTTCATCGAAGTGGACATCCACCACTGCACCGATGATTTGAGATATTTTTCCTTTTATCTGTTCTGACATAGATGATTAATTGTCTTTAAAATTTGAGCCGCCAAAGATAAAAAAAATCCAGATTGAACGACCTGCTTTTTTAGATTTTTTTACCTCTTCAGCACTTTCCCTATATAGTTCTTGACTTTAATCAGGTAAAGTCCTGACGGATAACTTCCCAAATCCACCCGAGTCTGCAAATCTGTCAGAGATTGCGAATGCAACAATTTGCCATGAATGTCAAAAACAGACACCAACTCGTCCTGTTGTAACAATTGCTCGTCATTTAATTCTACCATAACATATTGCGTGGTTGGATTAGGATAGAGTTTTAAATTATTCGCCACCGTATGTTCTTCCACAGAAGCATCTAAACGTACATCTAGGAGGAGAACAATAGTGGTAACACAACCGCTCACAGATACGGATTCTTGCGTGAAAATATAGGAACCCGGTGTAGAAGTGTTTTGTGAAGTGATATTGAACCCATGTTCATTATAGGTTTGTCCGGGCAGCACATCCGCATAATATATGGTCACATTGGGGACCACCGTCAACTGAAGCATATATAAGGTGTCAGCGATGTCGTTGGATTGTTCAACATTGCGTGCCAGATGCTTATACTGGCCTGTTTTGTCGCACGTTTGTCCAAAAAAAGTCAGGCTCTCGCCTTCACAGATGGTTTCATCCAGATTGACCACAACAGGGGTGATGAAGTTTTGGCTGTGGTACTCAGGGTTCACCAAACGCAGGCTATCCAAGGTGAAGCCCAAACGGTTCACCGCGCAACTATGCGGAATAGTCACCATGCAGAGATCCAGCTCTTGGGTTCCCCCTGCAGGAAGCAGGAACGGTCCGACAGAGGCCAGACCTCTACGATCGTAGGGCGTGTTGCCCGCAGTGGCTTCCGTCCATCCGTCAATACCATACATGGTAGGATAGGGGTCAATACCATTAGTACCCCAATTGCAAGGATCAGTTAAAGAAGGGAACATGAATCTGCAATCCGGGCCATTCGCGCCATTGGAGGGATGCCCATTCGCGCCATAACGCAAATGCGAACCATCTTTCCAGCAACTGCACATCAACCCATAATACTCTTGCGCATTTTGAGGATCTCCCGTTACGGAGTTGTCGTTGTTATGATAGATGAAACCAGTCATACCATAGCGTTCGTTGTCAACAATGCCATCGCCAAAGCCAGTGCCATTGAAAGCATATTGGTCAAGGCCATTGAACAAAAATGGCGTGCAGTCGGCACCTTCGGTGTAAGCAGGATTGTCTAAGCTGTCAGCGGGCATGTAAGGTCCTGCCAGCAAAGTGAGCGTCTGCACTGGCCATTGTTCGCCATACGCCCAAGCCTGCCCATCCCCGTCAATGGCAGAGCCATTATAGCAATAAGCCGTGTTTTTCATCACGTCACAACCCACATAGTCATCATTCGCATAGCCCAAATCCCAGTCACTCCACAAACCGATATAGGCGTCCTTGTAGTTATGTTGGGAACGGTTGAAGATCTTATAATTCAAAAACAGAGTGTTGTTCATGATAGAGTCTTGCGGAGCATCGTAGGCATACACCATCACATGAACTTCCACTCCAAGGGGGCGTCCTTGACTTTCTGTATGAGGGGCATAATTGTCGTTGAAGATGACGAACTGCGCCATGTCACCGGGAAAGTCAGGATGGTCGCCGTGTGTTGGGTCGTAGTGGTTGTCGCCGTCCACATCGGTGAAGGGTGCTAGCAACCACGCTTGTCCTTTGGTGGTATCGCCATGCGCAGGCCACTCCAAAATATGCTGCGGAATCACATAATCGGGGTCCTGATAGTTGGCCATAAACTCCAGTACTTCTTGACGGGTGATTTTAAATGTGCGATCCCATTGAAGGACAGTACTCTCGTCCACAGATCCGTCTGCCAAGGAAAGAGGTCCCGGCCAAGAATCGTTGCCTGTCTGATTGAAACGTTCAGCCATGACGTGCAAGCTGTCCTGCTCGTCTCTGCCACCCATCCATAAGGAGTAGCAGAAATAAGAGCTCTTGTCGGTACCTTTGGGAACTTTAAAATCAGCCTCATCACCAAAGAACCATGCACCGGCGCGAGGGGAAACAGAAGCATCCACATTGTTCACATCAATACGGTTCCCTTGTTGCTCCAAAATGTTCTCCAATGGATAAAGAGCATAATCTCTTGCCACATTCATGTCGGAGGTGGTGAAGGTGAACACGGGGGCATTGTTGTTGGTCACCACATCGGGTTCTATGCCTACGGCAGAGGAATAGAACATGTAAGGTCTTGAAACCCTGATTTTCACGGTAGCGTCATTGGCCAACCAATGGCTTTCTTGACCTTCAGCAGGCATGGGAATTCCTGTCCACATCACGTTATTGAAAATTTCCATTTTTTTCGCCTTCCGCGACATTGCATTCATATTGCTTTCGATCAAGGTGGAGAATTTTTGTTTCACCCAGTTACATTCATCATATACACCGCATTCATAATAAGGGTATTCGTCTCCATCAGTGCCCACAAAGGTGCCCCCGTATTGACTGCCCGCGGCCGCTATCGTTTGATTATTGTCGTTGTAGTTTCTGCTTTGGTTGTTGGAACGATAATAGAGGTTCGCCGTATTGCCGGAACTCCCCATAATATATACGTAGTGACGTCCACCATACAAGGGCTCTCCTAACTTTGTGCGGTCACACACAGGACTGTTATACAATGTGTTGTATTCTTCTTGGGTTAGCGGAATCGGTTGACCGTTGGCATCCAACATCAAATTGCCGGTGCTGTCTTTTTGGAAAGCAAACACGTCCGTGGGATTGAAAATCATGTCGTTGCCGTTATTATATATGTCAGCGGAGTTTTCCGCGAACATAATGTTCAATCGCTCGCCTGTCTCCACGTTGATGGCGTACCCTGGGAACCAACCCAATCCAGTAGTGCCACTGTTGTCGGGATTACCGTTTTTGTCAACAGAAGGGCAATTCTTGGGTTCATGGCGAATATTTTGATATGTTTGGCCATTGAACTGTTGGTTTACGAGATAATTGTCCTCTGCCCCTGCCGAGCCAGCTTCCAATACAACCGCGCGAGTCCACTTGCTCTTGTCGGGGGTTAACACGATATCTACAGAGTAAAGGTTTGTGAGGGTTTGATTATAGCTGGCGGTGTTGGGAATACTTGAAAGTGTGGTGAAATCATAGTAAGAAGGGGAGGGTGCAACTTCCAATACGAAGACATCTTCCACGAGAAATCTTGCCTTAGGACCGCCATCGTAAGCGGAAGTCATCACGTAAGGAGCCCAAGTGCCGTTCGCAATGTTTTCATACTGGCCTAAATAGTCCATCCATCCGCGGACTTTCTCATAGGAGGGAATATACAGATTGAAGTAATCTTCGGTACGCCACTTCAAATAATCGCACTCGGCACCTGCCTGTACGGAGTTACACTCCCATTTGCTGCTTGCATAATGTTTGCCAGAGCGAATCCAATTGTCAGGAGTGGATGTTTCTGCATCCTTCAAGCCACCCAGCCAATGGTTGCTGCCACTATATTCTATGGCCGACCCTATCAAGTCTGGTTGGGCATACCATGCGTTATTCTTATAGGTGTTGCCACCGTTTTGAGCCACATAATTGGATAAATTCTTATCATGGATGGCGAAAGGCTGGTTTTTTACTAAAACGGAAATACCGTGGCCCATAATTTCTTCTTCAATCCCTTCACTTATAGTGTGTTGTGAGGTATAGGATCCTAGCGGCTGACCATTTTGGCTCCACTCAAGGATCCAATGTGCACTGCTATCAATTAATGAGTTGTCATTAGCAGCTATTGGATTGATTTTCAGGGTGTAATCATAATTTTTAACGGCTGTGGGGTCGGACACACGCACCAAGATGGGCGAGGTTCCATATTCATATTCGGGTTGCTGCACGCGCCAAGGAGCACCTGACATAATGCTGTTGGCGGTAGCAGGGGTTAGGTTCAGCCAATTTCCGCCGTTACCTTGTCCTTCGGTTCGCTTCACTTTCACGTACAATTGACCCGATTCCTGAGCCACCAAAGGCGAATCCGCCAAATTCAAAATAAAAGTGAACAATATGCCCAATAAGGCAATTTTCATAATTTGATGTTTGTCCATAATACTGTAAGTGTTAATAATCAATAAGATACAAAGATGCGGCAAATATACAAAATAATTGTCAATGTTGAACAAAAGAAAAAAAAATTAGAAGTGTTGGCGGAATTAAAAAAAAGTGTATTTTTGCCGCCGATTTCCCAAGCGGAAGTAGCTCAGTTGGTAGAGCACAACCTTGCCAAGGTTGGGGTCGCGAGTTCGAGTCTCGTTTTCCGCTCAAATGTAGAGACGATGTACGCATCGTCTCTACTTGTTTTAAACGCAAAAATCAGCATTTACGCTTGATCATTCCCCTGTTCTGTCAGGAAAACAATCTATAGATTTTTGTCTTTCATTGAAAATAAACTTGTGGCTATCGCAACAAAAATCGTAATACCACCTCATTATACATCTCCGGATTCTTGTTCGCAATGAAATGGTTGCCCGGGATAATTTGCAGTTCTGATTTCGGAATTTGAGCTGCGATTAGGCGAGTGTGCGAGTCCTTGATCATGTCTTTGTCGCCAGCAATGACAAGGGTAGGCAATAGAATCCGTTTCAGCTCGTCCGGTTCGATATTCGGCTCGTTGACCATCAGCCCAAGCAGTTCGGCATTCTTCCTGGCTTCAGGGCTCTTTTGGGCGAATCGTTTTGCAATCCGATAGCCGATTTCAATGGGAATCTGCACCTTTCTCTTTACGCCAGAAGCATTTAAGTTGGCTCCGTTGAGAACCATCTTGTACACACGCTCGGGGTGTGCAAGGGCAAATACCATCGCAATGTTCCCTCCATCCGAAAAGCCCAGTATATTAGCCTTCTCAATATCATGCTGGTTCATAAAGTCCAGAAGATCTTCCGCAAACTGTCGTATGGTGAAAGGCATGTCGCCTCGTGGTGTCTGTCCGTGTCCGCGGGTGTCAAGAGCTATCACACGGAAATGTTGTGCGAAAGGCTCTATCTGATGTACAAAATAGCTGCTATCCTCACCGTTTCCGTGAAGAAGAATCAGCGGGAACCCATCCCCTTGTTCAATATAGGAGTGTTTAATATCCATCATTTGTTTATTATAGTGATGTCGCATGGCACACGTCCTTCTTTATCCCAAAACTCACTTGTTTTTTGCGCCGCAAAAGTACAACTTAAATCTTGCAATCGGCTTTCGAATTATAAATGTTGGAAAAACGGATGATTTTATTGTTTTTTATGTTGGAAAAATGGATGATTTTTGTATTTTTGCCGTTGGAAAAACGGGTAAATTATGATTAAAAGAAAGATTGACAGGTATTTAGAAGAATATTATGCTTCAACAAAGAAAGCTCTCTTGATAACAGGAGCCAGACAAACTGGAAAGACTTACTCCATTCGCCATTTTGGGCAATCTCATTTCGAAAGCACAGTGGAAATCAATTTTGTTGAAATGAGTGATGCGGTACCTGTGATTTCGACTGCTAAGAACAGTCGCGATTTGCTGCTACGAATCTCGTCATTGACCACACAACCGCTTATCAAGGGGAAGACATTGATATTTTTTGATGAAGTGCAAGAGTGCCCCGAGATTGTGACTGCTATCAAGTTTCTAGTTGATGAAGGAAACTATCGCTATATTATGAGCGGCTCGCTTTTAGGGGTGGAACTCAAAGACTTGCGTTCAGAACCTGTAGGTTATATGGATGTAAAGGAGATGTTTCCTTTGGATATGGAAGAGTTTTTTACGGCTGTCGGTTTGAGTCAAATGGTCATGGACGAACTTCGGGATGCTTGGGAAAACAAACGTCCAGTGGATGAATTTGTCCATGCCAAACTGATGGAACTGTTCCGTCTGTATCTCATCGTGGGCGGAATGCCGGCTGCTGTGCAAAAGTATCTAGACTCCAACAATCTTCAAGAAGTTCTTGCGGAACAGCAGGCTATCCTACGGCTCTATAAACGTGACATTGCAAAATACGACAAGAAGAACAAACTTTATATTGAAGAAATTTTCGACCAAATACCATCTGAGCTCAATGCGAAAAACAAAAGGTTTATCTTGAAGAATCTGAACGAAAATGCTAAATTCTTGCATTTTGAAAACAGTTTCATTTGGTTAAAGGAGGCAGGTGTTGCATTGCCTGTCTATAATGTGGATGAACCAATCATTCCATTGAAGTTATCACGTTCCAGAAATTTATTCAAGCTGTTCCAGAACGATGTCGGTCTGCTGGCTAGCCAGTACGCCGACGGCATTCAGCTGCGATTGCTCACTGATGCCAAAAGCATCAACTTTGGCTCCGTTTACGAGAATGCCATCGCCCAGGAGTTGTTTGCCCATGGATTTGAACTCTATTATTTCAACAGTAAGAAACAAGGTGAGTTAGATTTTGTGATCGAAAAGAATGGGGACGTCCTTCCCATAGAAGTGAAATCCGGCAAAGATTACCACCGGCACAATGCCCTATCCAATGTGATATCCAACCAAGACTATCAAATACCTGAGGCTATCGTTTTCAGCAATGAGAATTTACGTCAATCCGACAAAGTGATGTATCTCCCTATCTATATGGCAATATTTCTGGAAAAACAGACATCCGTGGATATCACTTACAAAGTGGATTTGTCTGGATTGTGAATATTAGAAAAACAGAAACGACACGGGACCTTTTCCTAGAATCTCGAGTTCGAGTCCGTTTTCCGCTCAAAACACGTAGAGACACGATAAACCGTGTCTCTACGTGTTTTTATAATCAATATTTTCAAGATTGGCATAGACCCATACGCCGCCCTTTACCCGATTCTCTCGAAGTCCGATGCGGGGTGCTTGCAGAGAGGGCAGATGAAGTCATCAGGTAACTCCTCGCCTTCGTATTCGTAACCGCAGATGGTGCAGCGCCAGATGGTCTTGCCTTCAGCGGTCTTGCCGACGGGTTCGGGTTTCGGTTTGATGTGCTCCTGATAGTAATTGTAAGTGGCTGAGGGCACATCGGTGAGTGCCTCCATCTCGGTGATGACACCTATGAAAAGGATGTGCGAACCCAAATCGATGGCCTGCTCTACATTGGCTGAAAAGAAGGTGTTAGTACCGCGCGTGATGACCAGCGTTCCGTTGCTGATACGGCGGCAGTCGGTGAAATCAGCAAATTTATCGACCGTTTTTCCGCTTTGAAAGCCGAAATGCTTGAACAGTTTGAAGTCGGCTGCCTCACTGAGAACGGAGACCGTGAAGCGACCCGAACGCTGGATAAGTTCGGTGGTCAAATTCTCTTTGCATAAGGCTACGGAGATACGGTTGGGATGCGTCGCCACCTGTCCAACGGTGTTGCTGATGCAGCCGTTGTCGCGATCATTGTCGCAGGTCGTGATGACATACAAACCGTATTGGATATTTAAAAGTGGATTGCTCATAAGCTTAATATTTTAATGAATATGAAGGGATATTTCACTGATTCTCAGTGTCAACGATTGTTTCCCCTAGAACAATTCCCCTTGCCCTGACACGTACCGGGATTTCCCTAAATGTGCAAATGCCAGATCGGTGGCTTCGCGGCCGCGCGGAGTGCGCATGAGCTTCCTGAATCAGGAATGGTTCATAGACCTCTTCAATGGTGCCGGAATCCTCGCCGACCGCCGTGGCGATGGTGCTCAATCCTACCGGACCGCCCTTGAATTTCTCGATAATCGTACTCAAAATACGGTTGTCCATCTCGTCCAAACCGTGCCGATCGACATTCAACGCAGTCAAGGCAATTTGCGTGATGGGCAACGTGATAGTGCCGTCGCCCTTGATTTGGGCGAAGTCCCGCACGCGGCGCAATAGCAAATTGGCGATACGTGGTGTGCCACGACTGCGGCTCGCTATTTCGTAGGCCGCATCTTCGTCAATAGGGATGTCCAAAATGGATGCGGAACGTTTGATAATATTGCCAAGTGTTTGAGCATCATAATATTGCAAACGCAAGTTGATGCCGAAACGAGAACGCAAATCAACAAGCCTGAACGGGTGGTGGCACCCACCAAGGTGAACGGGTTGATGGAGATTTGCACGCTCCGCGCACTCGGACCGCTATCGATCATGATATCAATCTTATAATCTTCCATCGCTGAGTAGAGATACTCCTCCACTACGGGCGAAAGTCGGTGTATCTCATCGATAAACAGCACATCGTGAGGCTCTAAGTTGGTCAGCAGTCCAGCCAAATCGCCGGGTTTGTCGATGACAGGTCCGGAGGTGACGCGCACGTTCACGCCCATTTCGTTTCCGATAATGTGCGAAAGGGTCGTCTTTCCTAATCCCGGAGGTCCGTGCAGCAGGACGTGATCCAACGCCTCGCCTCGCCCTTTCGCCGCGTGCACGAAAACCATCAGATTTTCCAGAACCTGCTGTTGTCCTTGGAAATCAGTGAATTGCGCAGGGCGTATGGCACGTTCAAACTCCTTGTCGGAAGCTGAAAGATGCTGTTGGGTAGGATCTAAATTCTCGTTCATAGCAACACTATTGAAGTTTGTCCAAACGGTTCAGCCCTTTGATGGCCGGTTCGAAATTGGTGGAGAGCTTTAAGGTCTCTTCATAGTCTTTGCGTGCGGCAGGATAGTTGCCCAAATACTCGTATGCCACCCCGCGATTGCAAAGCGCATAGACGAATTTCGGGTTGATTTGCAGCACTTGCGTGAAGAGTTTCACGGCCTCGTCGTATTTCTTGATATTGTCATCCAAGTATAAGTATCCCAAGTTGTTAAGGGAAGGAATATGGGTGGAATCGATGGCGATGGCCGTTTTGTATTCCTGTTCCGCCTCCTCCAGCTTATCCATATCTTGGAACATTTTTCCCAAGTTGTAATGCAGTTCCACGTTTTTCGGGTCCGCTTTCAAGCCATTCTGATAATAAGACACCGCAATAGGGTCGTTTTGTTGCTGGTAGAAATAACCCAGTTCCAAGAAAGCTTTCGTCTCCGTAGGGTCTTGGTCTATCACTAGTTGCAGCATACGCAGATAGCCAATCGTGTCTTGCATATCTTTCAGCATAAAAGCCTTGATCAAGTATGCTTTCGGATTGTGCGGCTGACGTTGGACCGCTTCGTCAATGGTCTTTTCGCAATCCTCATATTGACGTGTATGGAACTGAAGTTCAGCCAGTTTCAAACGGGCTTCGTTGTTGTTCTCGTCCTTGGAAATAGCCTTCAACAGCATTTCTTCCGTCAGGTCGGTTTCATGCTGTGCGAAATAGAGGTCGGAAAGCATCACATAATACTTGCTGCTGTCGGGCTGCAGCTTTATGGCCGTCTGCATATCGGCAATACCCTTGTCAATATCCTCATGGAGGTAGTAATATTGAGCCCTTTTATAATAATTTTCGGACTTTTTAGGGTGTTTGTCAATATTGATGCAGAGTTCCGCCAGCTCTTCCGGCAAGTCTGCATATTGGTTTTTCTTCTTGCAGCCGTAACCGAAGACTAACAACAGTGCCAGTAGAATGGTAATCGTCTTTTTCATTCTGTTATTTTAGCTTTTAGCTTTTGGCTATTAGTTATTGGCTTTGGGTCGAAATAGGCGAAAAGCCAATAGCCAACGGCCAACAGCCATTATTTCATATTTTCCTTGATCGCTTCGCGAATCTTCGCTTCGATTTCGTCGGAGAGTTCGGGGTTGTCGTTGAGGAGTTGTTTCACGCTGTCACGACCT
>ONHS01000122.1 GCA_900317715.1 uncultured Bacteroidales bacterium
CGCCAACGTAATCAATAGGGTTTTCTTATTTTTCATTCTTCATTCTTAATTTTTAAACTGAATCGGCACCTGGTAATAGCAGCGCACCGGTTTCCCCATGTTTCTGCCGGGTTTCCACTTCGGCATCGACATCACCCCGCGCACTGCCTCCTTGTCGCATTCGGGGAAGAGCGGGACTTTCACCTTGGCGTTGGTCACACTCCCGTCTTTCTCCACCACGAACTCAACCAAGACCGTGCCTGTGATGCCATTATCCTTCGCCACCTGAGGATATTGGATCTCCCTTACCAAAAAGGCTTGCAAGGAATCCATTCCTCCGGGAAATTCAGGCATCTCCTCCACGAACATCATCGGCGACTCATCGAAATAAACATCGTCTTCAATTTCCCCCACCACAACTACCCCCTCCTCCCAATCATCTGCATCAGCCACTTGTAAAGGCTTCTGTGTACAGCGATTCGGAGTGGATCCAGACGAATTTTCCGGGAGGTCTGGTATTTTCCCCACTTCTTCCACGATGCCGTCCACCTCATACGGGTCTGATTGCCCAGGAGGCGGCGGAACTTCCTGTCCGTCTGCTGCTTCCTGAACTTGCTGGGAGGTTGCCTCCACGGTGGGCTCAGGCTCGTTGCTGGCGGCTGGTGCGGGCGTTTTCGGACTGTGGCACGCGCCCATCATCATAGTGGAGACAGCGATGCCCGCCACAGTGACGGCCTTGCCGAGCGCCCGGCGTTTGGAGAGTTCCCGCTCTAAATAGCGCACCTCCGATTCGCAATAGGGACATGTGCCCCGGCAGTCTCCCTCGTGGGTGCATTCGCGTTCCACCAACGGGATGTCGTTCTCTTGTGCGATCTTCCGCCGCACATCCTTCAGGATTTCGCAAGTCCGTTTGCCCTTTTTCATTGTAGTCTGATTTAATGGTGCAAAAATATTCTTTTTATATATATGATGCAAAAATCCCGAAAGGTTGCAGTTTATTGAAAAAAACATCTCCGCGTATCACGCGTATCTGCACGTATAATAAGCATGGAGAGCGTCAAAAACTGTTAAAGATACGCGAAGATTCGTGCGATACGAGGAGATAATTTTATATCTTTGCAGAAAATTTTGAACGATGAATGTTTTTGTAAGATATATTATCGTTTTGATAATAAGCGTGTCGTTTTCTGTTGGAAATGCGCAATATTTGGTGGACACAAATTTCATAGAACATCCAGTTGAAGATTGGGAACTATATGATGGGGATTCGGGCTCTTTTCAAGATTCAGATTCGCCAGTCTATTTCACGGAGGTGATGCCAGAGTTTCCCGGCGGGCCGGATTCTTTGAACGCTTTCTTGTCAAGGGAGATTCAGTACCCACCCATTGCGAAGAAGAATGGTATCAAAGGTACAGTGTTGATTGAGTTTGTGGTGGAAAAGGACGGCCGGGTGACCAACGGCAAGGTGAAAGTGCCCCTTTTTCCTGAATGCGACGAGGAGGCGTTGCGCGGGGTGATGTCCATGCCGAATTGGAAACCGGGAAAGAATATGGGGAAACCGGTGCGGTGTTACTTCCTGATACCTATCACTTTCCGACCTTAATCTCCGCGGATTTCTCATATCTGCACGAAAAGAGGTCCTTCTCTATTTCGTTATCAGTTTCGAGGGAAGAATCCTGTCAACCATTACCGTGTCGTCCTCAATGTGAAAGATATAGACCCAACGTTTATTGTGTGACACCAGGCGGCGGGCATGGGGATGATATCGCCGGATGTCCGCGTAACGGCTAGGAGGATATAGGTCTGCCAGAATAGATAGGGAATGTACTTCATTAAGCATGCTTTGATGATATTTCCAGGCACCCTCAACAGACATGACTTTGCGCAGAAAAAGGGCCAAGTTCATCAAATCAGCTTCTGCGGCGGCCTTGATGATGACATTATATGTTTTCATAGAGCCCCTCCACGATATACCAAAGTTTCCCGAAATACTCGTCGACCGTCATGAGTTCTTTTTTTCCGAACTTCTCATCGGCTTCCGCTTTCAATCGCGCATAACACTCATTGAATACTTCCGGTTTTTCGTCGAAGGAATCGGGTGTTAAGCTTGAAAAGGCAGTTTCGTTACTGATGGTCGCCGTTGGATTATACGTGACAACGGGCTCTTCCGCTTTGGGCAGAGGCTTTTCTTTGGATTTGTACTTTTTTGTCTTCATTTCAAATATTAAATATTAGAGCGCAAAAATACAAAAATTTTGGAAATGGAAAAGAATGAGAACATTTTTTTCTGAGCCGATAAGAAAACCGCGTGGATCCGCACGATACGCAGAGATTAGTAATGCTTCCGGCAAATCATCAGCACTCGGTAGCCCGGCGACATTGTCGCAAACCGTTCCAGATTCACCGTCTCATTCTTGATATGCACAGCCGTGACACGGTTCGGACAGATTTCGTTCATACGTTCATACAAGAACTTTCCTCTTCTGTTCGCAGGAATATCAGACATTACATCTTCCATAAAATCCCAATAGGTTAATTCGAAACAGTCATTGGTCGAACAGAGTGTGTTCACCAGACTGTCAAACTGCGCCAGCGAGAAATCAAGGAGCTCCCACATCGCCAGCCTCCAATGCAATTTCACAACAATTGTGTCATCTGTAGGTTGAATATGCATGCACTCGGAAAAGTCGGATTCCTGAAAAGTCCATTCGGAATCAGGACACGTATTCTGACCATCTAATCGCACCTCGCGTCCTTCCGACAGCACAAACACCGCAATCTGTTCATTCTCAATGCCGAAACGGATGGCGGCGGCGAAGGAATCTTCAGGGAAGAGGCGGGAGCTGTCGAAATAGTAGAGGCTGTCGGAGGTGTCGAGCCAACCGCCAACATAGCCGTCGTGCCGGAGCGCGTGTCGCACCACCTTGCCGAGCTGCTTGCGGGAGTGGCAGCCCTGGGTGGCCGCGTACGCCACAACAACACCCTCCGTCGGCTCCGTCATCGTGGCTACATCCATCGTGAAACCGTCGGGATGCTGGAGGCTGAACGTCCACACGCTGTCCGCCACCGCCCTGACACTCCGTCCCGCCAGCTTGCTGCTACTATAGCAAGAGATCAGGAGCAGGGAACTGGCTATCAGCATTGCCATCGCTGCATTCCTCAGGGGATTTCTTTTGTCCATATCTGTTTGTTGGTTGTTTATTTGACCATTGATCCCAGGGTTGCGGCCTGCGGCCTTACCCTGAGCTACCGAGCTCTTGCCCCTCCGGGGCTACTCAAGGAATTATGTTTTTAAAATAATGACATCTCTCACTTTCTACCTCACAAAAGTACCGACTACCTGCTAACTACTAACTGCTAACTCGATATAGAAGCTCACCGGCCGGAAACCGTCGTTGCAGCTGATCATGGCGGAGTGCGGGTCCTTCATCCAGCCGTCGTAGAAGTTGCCGCGGCCGGCGGCCAGTTCCTGCACAAACCACTGCATCGACTCCCATGCGCTGTCGCACATCCCCTCGGGTTGTGCGCCGTCCACTGAGATCCACGTCTGCCCCTCATGCACATCGCACGCATGCTCGATGGGGTTCTCGAACCGCGCCTGCAAATCGCGGTAGTCCGCCTTCCGTATGGCTGTAATCTTGATATTCATTATGCGTTTATTTTGGTCGCAAAAGTATATTTTTTATCTCCACGTATCGCGCGGATCTACACGTATCTTTTACAGGTTCTAACGACCTCCCCGCTTTTTATACGCGAAGATACGTGTGATACGCGGAGATCAAGGTCTAAAAGTGATAGGTATCTGGGTTTCCCCATATTCTTGCCGGGCTTCCAATTCGGCATGGACATCACCCCGCGCACCGCCTCAGCGTCACAGTCAGGATAGAGCGGCACCTTCACCTTGCCGTTGGTCACCCGCCCGTCCTTTTCCACCACGAACTCCACCAGCACCGTACCCTTGATGCCGTTCTCCAACGCCACCTTCGGATAGACGATTTCCCTTCTGAGGAATGCGTTCAAAGAATCCGTCCCGCCGGGGAATTCGGGCATCTCCTCCACGAACATCGCTGGGGGATCCTCGTCCATCATTCCTCCATCATCAGGAAATTCTTCGATGACGCGAACAGAGTCACCTTTCACATTCTGCGCATTTGCAGCGAAGCACATTGCGCTTATTATCAGAACAATAATGCATTTTAATATCGTATTCATTGCTTTAAAATTTTCTGCAAAGATATAAAATAATTCTCGCAGAACTCGCTGATTTTCGCAGATAATTTTTAAGGTGAAAAAATTGCACCTTAAAAAGCATACTAAACAATCAACTCTTTCATTTCTCAAAAAAAAGTATCTTTGCACCCAATTCATCATTCATCATTCATCATTCATCATTCATCATTCATCATTCATCATTCATCATTCATCATTCATCATTCATCATGTTAATGCCTGAATAAGGTTGACCGTTTGCCCCATTCTTTTTGCTTAATTTAGTTGGTTTCATTTTTCATTTTTTTTTGCAACCGTTTAGTTGCAGA
>ONHS01000084.1 GCA_900317715.1 uncultured Bacteroidales bacterium
ATGCTGTTCCGAGACCAACGGCCAGCAGCACTGCCACCATGGTCATTCTTGACCAAAAGCTGTTGTTGTTTGTTGAATGTTTCATAATGCTGTTTTTTTGATATTGATGAAATATGATTGTTGTTTGTACTTAATTCTTTTTTCCGAAATGAAATCGTAATGTGAAAACAAAACCATAATCAAAAAAATGATATGGATTATTGTCAGAAAGATATCCATTACGTTCCCATGGTTTGACACCTTTGGTGGAATACATTATTCCGTAACCTATGCGAGAGTCAAATTGTATAGAAATAGGTGTGTTTTCAGGTATATATTCTATACCTAAAAGAGCTTTAGCTCCACTTTTCAAAGAAATTTGTTTACTATAAGGGATGTGCGGTACCCCTGCAAAATTCAATCCACCACCAACTATCCAATAAGTGTTGGTTCTTTTGGGAAATTTATCCTCATAAAGAAGATAGAACTGTGCTCCAAAATCCGCCCCTAAAGTAGGACTTTGAGGTATAAATAGAAAATTCAAGTACGCATCTCCACCAATATCAGTTTGCAAGTACAGATTATTTCTCAAGTTGAATTTCAAAGACACACCAACGAATGAGCAAAAAGCACTTACTCCTACACTGCTTTTTTTGTAAGAAGTGTGGATAACTATGTCGGAAGAATCAGAAAAGATATTTGAAAGATTATCTACAATCTGATCATAATGTTCCGATTGTTGAACTATGATATTGATACTTGTAGAATCAGTTATCCAATAATGACGCATGCCATCCGCATAATAAAAGTATTGCAAAGAATCATTCTGTGCCATACTAAAATTAAAATAGCACGATATTACAGCTAAGGCACATATAATTTTTTTCATCATAATTGCTATTTTATGTCTTTGATACAGCCTATTTTATAAATATAAGAAATGCAATATTCTCGTTGTTTTTGTTAATGTCCTGATTTCCGTTTGCAAACATACACTTTTTTTGTTTCTGCCGCCGCCCGGCAGAGACGGGGCGCGCCCCGTCTCTACACCCGCGACGACTTTTCCACGCATCGCATATTCTGCATTGTGCTTTGTGCATTAATCATTGCTGTATGCGGGTGAGCTAGTGATATACAGCCTTGTTGTCATCCTCGAAATAGAGGGATCGGTCCGGCATGGCAAAGAAGTCTTCCGAGGTTAGGTCGAACGTATCAACTGTAGTGGCAGTGTGAGCAACAGTGTCGAATTGAACCTTGGCCACCATCCGACAATATCGTCCATAACGCATACAATCTTTATGTATCATCTTGCCCATGCATAAAACGCATCCAGGGCAGTCTTTTCCATCATGGCCTATCTGCGTGTTCAGATAATAGTCGTTTGAAGTCTTTCCGTCTGAAGTCACCTCTATTACTCGATCCTGTGACAACAAATGGGGTACCTGCATGTCGCTTTTTTGACATGACCAACAAAGCATTTGAAAGGCTACTACCCCTGCTACAACTACGTTTCTCTTTTTTAACATTTTCTAATAATTTTATGTCATTATTTTTTTGTATGGATTTGTTGCCTTTATTCATAATAAATCTTATGACAAAAATAGCATTGTTTTCTTTGCAAAGCCTATTTTGTCAAATTCCAAACAGGCATTTTTGACCAAAAAATGACGAAATCGTTATTATATCATTATTTTTGACATATTATTTTTTGATAGAAGATATAAGGTAAATCGAATGTAATTGTATTAATATACAAGTGTTTACAAAACTAATTTCTATTCTAATTTATTATGTCAAGATTAATAATATGATTTTGGACATACTAGGAGAAAAAATGACGAATCTGGCTCTCCCCATTCAGTTTTGAAAAAATAAACTGTTTTTTCTAGCCGAAAATTTACTATTTTTGCGGAAAAATCTCATACAATGCCTTTCAAAGTGAAATACTTAACTCGAGTTGGCGGACACCTATTGTTTTGCCTCTTCATCATTGCCTTCTTTGGCAATTTCTGTACTTTACGCATCGCCTCTTGCCAACATATTTATAAAGAATACTTGTCAGGGGTTATCGTCCTTATGATTGTTTATGCGAATTATTTCGTCTTGTTTCCAAGATACTACGAAAAATCCCTGTTTTTGAAATATTCGCTTTGGACTTTTGTTTCTGTCATAGTTGCATTTTTACTAGAAATGCTTCTGGTGGCACCTGAGATTTCAGCCACTTATGGGGACCCTTCCAGAATGTTCACAATGGAGGGTGTTGTCATTGATGGCTTTTATGTTCTCCTACGGGACATTTCTTTCGCGACTGTGACCTTCACGACCCTGGCCATGAATTATTACAGAAAAAGAGCGCTGGAACACGAAATTGTTCTGCTTGAGGAGTATAACATGATAGAGGCAAAAAGGAGAGGGAAAGACACAACCTTGTGTCGTATCAACTTAAACGCTGTGTCATACTGCCAACAGAATGATAATTTCACACAAATACACCTCGTGGACGGGCAGGTGATGTATCGTGACGGAACACTGAGAAATTTCGTGAAACTGATTTGCAACCATCATGGGGTGCAAATTTCCCGAAATGTTATTGTGCCTTATAAGAACATCAAATCCTTTAACCAATCAGGAGTTGTTGTGAAATCCTCACCCCAAAATGTGATATTGTCTTTCACCAGCTCATATCAACAAAATGCTTGCATACAGATAATGCAGAATACGGGGAAATTAGAGTCTGGAGATATCTCAAGAGCATTGCTCCCTAAACAACAATCAAAGAGTCTGACCAACAATCAACGAAAACAACAGAGAGATATTCTCTTGGAATACATAAGTAAACATCCCAATTGCTCTGCGGCAGATATCAAGAAAAACCGTCGCATCTCCCAGTCCACCGTCAACCGCATCCTCGCGCAGCTCAAGAAGGAGGGTCTCATCGAGTATGTGGGAAGCAAGAAGACGGGAGGGTACTGCGTGTGTGAAAAGGAAGCGATGAATGGGGAAATGTAGGGGCGAATGATTATTCGCCCCTACGGAACCGCATCCCGTTTTAAACCTCTTGGAAATCCAACCGTCTTACGCTCCAAAATAATGAACCGAAACCTATTAATAAAATTTTTCACCGAGTGGGTAGAGATTCATAAAAAGTGTATCTTTGCCGCTCAATCAACAACAAAAAAAGTATTATGGCTTACAAAATTAGTGAAGATCTTTGCGCCGCTTGCGGAACTTGCATCGGCGAATGCCCTCAAGAGGCTATCTCTGAAGGCGCTACTTACTCTATCAACCCTGATCTCTGCATCGAATGCGGTGCATGCGCAGACGTTTGTCCTTGCGAAGCTATCAGCTTAGAGTAGTAGTTAAACCCTTTGTTTAACAAAAACAAAAAGAGGTGCGGGATTCCGCGCCTCTTTTGTGTTTTAGGGAATAGCAATAGTTAGCAGTTAGTAGTTAGTAGTTAGCAGTTGGCGGGGAGTAGTTAGTAGTTAGCAGTTGGCGGTGAGTAGGGTGACATCAAACGTCAAACGTCTAAAGTCTAAGTTAAACAGTCATCAGCCAATAGCCAATAGCTAACAGCCAACAGCAGCAGTGGATGAAATTAAAGGAGGAATTGGGCGGCGACGAAGCCGATGGCGCAGATGAATGTGGAAATCACAATGCCGCGGCCTGTCATGTCATATTTCAGCTTCAGCAGATAGTAGCGCAGAATGAACAGATTGGGAATCATCGCGATCAGGATGAATTTCGGGACCAAGATCTTGATCAGGTTGGGACTGTTCACCAACATTTGCGGGTTCGCGTGCATGATGAGCGCAAAGATGCCGTAAATGACACCGAACAACACCACGGGGATAACCAATCCCATAATCACGCCTACAGCGTAGGAATCTCTTCTAAGAAAGTCCATCATTGTTCTAAATACTTTAAGTTAGGAATATACTGATGTGCCGTTAAGTCAAATTGCACGGGCTGCACGGAAACATAATGGTTTTGCAATGCCCATTCGCAGGTATCCTCAGCCAGCTCGTGGCGGTCCAGACAACCGGTCAGCCAGTAGTATTTGCGGCCAAAGGGATCGGTGCGCTCCACCAAATCTTCGTGCCAAACGCCGTGGCATTGGCGGGTTATTTTCACCCCTTTTATCTCCTCAACGGGCACTTTGGGTATGTTGACATTGAGGCAGATATACGGCGGAAGCCCCTTTTCAAGCACCTGCTCCACGATGGGACGGCCAAAGTGCACTGCCGCTGTGAAGTCTGCGTGGGGGGAGTAGTCTAACAGCGATAATCCAATGGCCGGAATGTTATCGAAGGTGGCTTCGATGGCAGCGGCCATCGTGCCAGAGTAAATCACGCTGACCGAAGAGTTGGAGCCATGGTTGATGCCGGAGAGTACCAAGTCGATCTTACGGTCGCGGAGCACCACCCTTTCGCCCAATTTCACACAATCCACAGGCGTGCCGTTGGTCTTGTAATAAGCGATGCCATCTTCGTTTTTGTAATTGATCAACCGCAACGGCTCGTTCATCGTGATGGCGTGACCCATGCCGGAACGCGTCCGATCGGGCACCACCACCGCCACCTCACCCAATGATTTGGCAATGGAAACCATCGCTTCCAAACCTTTGGCTTCGTAGCCGTCGTCGTTGACAACCAGTATTAAAGGCTTTTTACAATTCATAATTCATAATTCATAATGCATAATGCATAATTGGGGTTATTGTTTGATGATTTTGGTGGTTTGGGTGTGGTGCTGTTTGTCTTCCACTTTTAAGATATAAGTGCCTGTTACCAGATTTCTTACATCAATTTCTGAATGGTTGTCAAACAGTTGGCCGCCTTGAAGAAGTTTGCCATTCATGTTGAACAGTTGGTAAGCGCAATTCTGAATGTCATCACTCATTTGTACACGCACGTAATCTGTAGTTGGGTTTGGCCAAACAGAGAACCAGGAATTTGTTTGGGTGAAATCATCCACACTCATGGCAGAATTCAATTTGCCGCACGGGAATGAAATGAAGTCAATGTAAGCGCAATCCTTACCTTCAGCCACATAGTTGTCTTTGGCATAAGTCCAGGTGAACACATGCGTACCTTGACTTACCGGGTAAGCGGCACGGGTCCAGTCGATGGAACCACTCCATTCGTCTTTTTTAATACCGTCAATCATAAAGCTCAGCTTATCGTAATTTTCCTCACTTGACACTTTGTAATAGAAAGAAAGCGTGTCGTTGACTTCCGCATGGTAATTGATACTCAACGTTGTGGAGGCACTATTAGGAATGGACCCGGATTTTGCACAATAGCTGCCTTCGTAAGGCGTTTGTGTAGTAATAGTCCAAGGAACAGAGGAGTTGTTCTGCCATTCCATAGAGGTGAAATCGTCCGTTTCCCAGTCTTCCATAACGGCACCGATTTTGACGAGGATATAGCAAGTATCGGAGTAGTTGTCAACATTGTAAATGGCTTTCAGATAAGTTATTATCGGCTCTGCAATCGTATCTCTTACTGTCATCATGAAGGAGATGACCGCTTCTTCATTCACGTTGATTTGTTGGGTGTTGGCGGTGTAACCGGAGATCATAATCTCGTCGGCAGGATTTTTCACCGTCAGGATACCGGGCAAAGCCAACATGTTTCCTTTATTGGTCAGTTTGATGTCATAGCGGAAAGTTTCACCAAAATCGATTCTATGGTTGCCGTTTCCATCAGCGGTATCATCAATATAGCCAGACATAATTTTCGGAATGGGAGCATAAAGATTGATGATTTTGTTTTGATTCAATGTATCATTGTTGTAAATCAAACGGATATGGAAGACAGCATTGTGATTCGCGGGCACGGTTTCAGAGACTCTGAAAGAGAAGCTTTGGCTGGAAACCGTTGAATTTGCCGCAATCGTATTCACGTTGAAAGAGGAGGAAAATAACGTCACGTATGGGTCGTCGGAAGAGACTTCAACACGCACGTTATCGGCGGCAGCGCTGCCGATATTGGTGATATCAGGAGTTACCAAAAGGGTTTCGCCATATTCAGCCAAACCATCGACAATACCATTGTTTCCGGGGGTGTTTTGTTCTGTCAGATTCAGGTTGCCGACAATCACGTAGGGTCCTTCGTTGGGAATGAAGGTGATGGTGCCTTCGTATGGTAAGTAATTGGGTGAAGAAGCCAGAACATGAAGGGTGTCAGTGGGTATGTAAGTTTCTTCAAAGGAAAGGTTGAACTCACCGTTGACGATGCTTCCGGTACCGACGATTTCAGCGTCTTTTATCACTGTGATTTTTGCGTTTTCAACGGCAGATGAGAAAGTTACCGATGGAATGCCTACGGGAAGAATTTCATTGTATGAAACCAGTAATTCTTGCGGTTCGGTTGTGCGCATGAGCAAGGTGGGATCGCCAAAAATAATCCATGTGCGGAAAACATCAACATCATTATAGACGTCGAGCATTTTGATCAATCCGTTGAAGAACATGCCGCCGAAAGTGAATCTTTGTTCTGATGGGGTCGTTCCGACCAGCAGGTCAATCATGGCGTCTTGCGCACACATGGGCGAGTTCCATGGCTGATTGATAGTTGAGCCAGAGAAGCCGACAGCACCGGTAGGTTGGTTCCCATTTGTGGCGCGTAACCAAGCCTCTGCAAAGCAAGTTCCTGCATTATACTCGCCATTCACGCAAGCCACAGATAAGATGAAGGGCAATTTGCCGACATTGGTCAAAGCATTGACATTGGAAACGTCGAAATTTGAAGTGACCCAGCTGTTCGTTGAGCCGTGACCGCAATAAGTGATGATACCCACGCCACTGTTGACCCCATTAGCCACCATCGTTGACGATGGGTTTCCACCATTGTCCAAACCGCCTTGACTTCCTTCAAAAAACTCATAACCAGAAGTATAGGTGTAAGCCAATAGCTTGTTGTCAATATTGCGGATGTGCTGGTAGTCATATTCGTCATTGTCGCCAGGACCTTGGTCGGAGGCGATGCCTATGAATGACGAGAAGTGCGAGGTGACAGGCGGATTCTGCTCGTATTCAATGAAACGTTGCACTTGTGTTTCCACCTGTGCGACGTTTTCAGCGGAAATCTTACCCAAAATGATGTCAGGATAGGAGTCGTTGCCCGCAATTTCCGTAAAATAGTTGTCGGATTTGTTACCGCTGAGCGTCGGGGTGGGGAACTGTGCATTGTCGCCCACAATAAGGACAAAAGCGAGATTATGAGAGTCGTAGTAGTTTGATATGTAAGTTTTTATGGCATTGGCATTCCCGCCGGCGGCAACCACAGAAACGATTTCCGTGTTGAAACCGTTGCGGATTTTCCAATCGGCGTAGGGTTGCATCGCTGCCATGAAGTTTTCGGGCGCAATGATAAGGATGTCGCCTTCTTCTCCTATGTACGTGCCACGCAACGTTTTGTAGTTCAGAAATTGTTGAGCATAAACAGCATCAAAAGTGCGATTGTTCTTGGCGGGAACGGATACGGATTTGGGACTATTGAACGTCACCTTGACCGTCATGGAAGAGTAAATTTTCAGGGTTTGCGCCGTGGGATTATAGTCAAAGGGGTAAACCTTGAAATTCATGCCATGGAAGTCGCGCAACTGATATTGTTCGCCTGGAACAATGCTGTTGCCTAGTAAGTACCTATCAGATTGGTAATCCTGATTGGTTGTATAGGCGACAGTAGCAGGATCCACGTTACGGTAGAGTTTTCCTTTGGACGGCGCAAGTGCAAAATGCTCAACAGTAGTATATTGCGCATCCAAAATTTCCGTTTCGGGGCTGCTTCCTTCGGGCACGATGAGCGAGAAAGCCGTTTGCAACAGCTCGGGGCTACCCGCCTTCAACACGGGATAGGCATCTGCCATGTGCAGCTTTTGCATCTCCGTGCCGTTGACAGAAACGGTTTCTGTCTGGTAGGAGCCAAAATCCACCCGCACCACTGCTTCATTTGGGTTGGAACGCAGTAGTGTGTAGCTGATGTTTTGTGCTTGCGCGACCGTCGCCATCCCCAGGATAACGGCCAAGAAGAAAGTCGTTCTTTTGATGATGTTCATATCTTTAGGTTTTGACCCCACACTGCGCTCCTTCGTCGCTGGTGTGGGGTTAATTGCACTGCGTGCGTTTTGTCTCTTCGAGACTGCACAAGGATTTTATATTATTTTAAATTATTGATGGCGGTTTTGATGCGCTTGCAAGCTTCGATAAGGCGGTCTTCGGAGGTGGCGTAGGAGAGGCGGATGCAGTCGTCGTCGCCGAAGGCTGCGCCTTGCACGGTGGATACGCTGGCATCCAAGAGGATGTAGAATGCGAGGTCGGTGGAGTTTTCGATGACGGTTTTCTTATATTCGGCAGCGAATTTGGAGTCGGCGGGCACCTGTTTGCCATAAAGACTGCTCACTTTCGGGAAGAAGTAGAACGCACCTTGCGGCAGGGTCACTTCAAAACCTGGAATTTCTTTGAGCATTCCGTACACCAAGTCGCGGCGTTTCAGGAAGGTGTCGCGCATGGAGAGGATGTCTGCAGAGGTTTTCGGATCCATTTCCATGGCTCTCAGCGCGGCGCGTTGGGAGATGGAGCCCGTGGCAGACGTGATTTGACCTTGCAGTTTGTTGCAAGCTTTGGCCACTTCCACGGGAGCACCGATGAAACCGATACGCCAGCCGGTCATGGCGAAACCTTTTGCCACGCCGTTGACTGTAACAACTTGATCCTTAATGAAATCGAATTGTGCGATGCTTTCGTGACCGCCTACGAAGTTGATATGTTCGTAAATTTCGTCCGAGAGGATCATCATTTGCGGGTGTTTGGCGACCACTTCCGCGATGGCGCGGAGTTCCTCCTTGGAGTAGATCATACCCGTAGGATTTGACGGGCTGCTGAACATTAACAGTTTGGTTTTCGGAGTGATAGCAGCCTCCAGTTGTGCTGGGGTAATCTTGAAATTGTTCTCGATTTTGCAAGGCACATAGACGGGAGTGCCCTCTGCCATTTGCGCGATGGCGCGATAAGAAACCCAATACGGAGTGGGGATAATCACTTCGTCACCAGGATTCACCAAAGCCATAACAGCTTGATAAATAGATTGTTTACCACCAGTGGAAACCACAATCTGTTGCGGGGTATAGTCAAGGTTGTTATCTCTTTTGAATTTGTTGCTGATGGCTTTCAACAGGTCAGCATAACCGGGAACCGGCGGATAATGAGTGAAATTATCATCAATAGCCTGTTTGGCGTACTCTTTCACCGTTTCAGGCGTATTAAAATCAGGTTCCCCGATGCTCAAACTGATGACATCCTGACCTTTTTCCTTTAATTCACGTGCCAATGCGGTCATGGCTAACGTTTCTGAAGCTGGCATATCCAGCACTCTTTTTGAAATTCTTTCCATATTATAAAGATGATTTATTTATTTCTGTTAGCGGCGGCAAAGATACACTTTTTCGTTAAGTTACGGGCTGCTTTTGCAAGAAGTATCAGGCGTTGTCAGCAGTACGATTATTCGTTGAATCCGAAAAATTTTTATTTTTGCCGCCCTGTTTCCATGGTCCTGTAGTTCAATGGATAGAACGAAAGTTTCCTAAACTTTAAATTTGGGTTCGATTCCCAGCGGGACTACCACTAAAAATCATATCCCGCCATTTCTCCGTGCGGATGAATGATCGTGTAACGGGTAAACCGTTCGTCGGCATCGAAACCGTCGCCATAGTTGACCGAACCGTCTCTCTTTACCTGCCTTACCGGCTGGGTGGAGTAGATGGAACGCCGACGCTGATCCCAAATCACTTCATTGGTCATCACAGAATCCCCATTGATCAGATCGTAAATGATGACGCTGTCGGTGGCTTTGAAGAGCTTGTTGTTGATTTGGCAGGCGTATTTGGCGGTGATGATTGCTTGCTTTTGCCCGTAATCATTATATGAAATGACTTTGATTCCCTCGGGGCAGTCCAGATAAGAAGTGTCTGTAGAACTGTAACGATTGAGTCTCGGTGCGTTGACGATGAAGTTGATACGACCGGAGTCGCTGACGGTGATCATCATGTTTTCCGCCGATTCGTCAGGGAACTTCCCTTGGTATTCCAACAGTTCCGCTTTGCTGCCTGAGGATTTACAAGCAGCAAAAAGCATCATAATGCACGAGGCGATTATGATGCTTTGAGCGTAATATTTTGGTTTGAATACCATTCGATTTTATCTCACTGTCGTATTCTCTTGGATCCAGCATCCAACGTGGACGGTGGCGCCGGCGGAGAGACCGCGTTTGAATAATTCTTCCTTGCTGGGGTATCTCAGTTTAGCGCGTTGAGCGTTGGCTTCGTTTGCGCAGCTGGGATCCACGGCCACAGCCTTGGCATACTTGTCAGCAGCTGCCCATGCGTATGCGCCGGGCACTTGATCGTCGGAGCATCTGCCGCCGGAACTAGCGTAAAGATCGCCAATCAAGATGTAAGCCTTACCCATATTGGGTCTTGACTTCAAAGCTTCGTAAGCAGCGGAACGGGATTCAGAGAAGGAACCTTTCATACGGTATGCAAGCGCCAGCATGTAGTTGGCATCTGCCTTTTGCTCGTGGGTTTCGCTCAAGTTCACAGCTTCTTTGAAGAATTCGATAGCTCTGCTGAGCTCTTCGCTGGATTGATTCTTAGCATAGTTCTTGAAGGTGAGGTTACCCATCATGTACGCCGTGTTGCGGTTCGGATTAGCCTTGTGTAGGATTTCCAGACCATCTTGGAAGACTTGGCTGTTGGTGCAGCCGCCCTTGAACATCGTGTTGACCATTTTGCTGACAGCGGTCAGATCACCTTTGATTTCGTCAAATTTCTTGGTGTAGAGCATGTCCAATACTTCGCAAGAAGCGTAAGGAGTCACCGCGTTGTTGATTTTGGCCAACGTTTTGCGATAGTTGGTGATGAGCTTTGCTTGACGAGTGGTGTCATTGGTCAGCTTTTTAGCTTGCTTGTCGTATGCCATACGGTCGATTTGACTATTGTCCAGTTGTTTTTGCAGTTCTTCCAAAGCATCGGTACCTTGTTCGTAAGCCTTAGTAGCGTTCAAGATGGAAAGATCCAAGTAGTCGGTAGCACGCTCGTAAGCTTCAACGACGATAGAAGTGTCTTTCTTAGCTTTGGTGATGTTTTCAGCCAGCTGGTAGTAAGCGTCCCAAATAGCGGGTTGCGTGTTCTCTTTCTCCATTTCCACAGTAGGTGCTACGGACATCGAAAGTGTAGAACAAAGAGTCGATAAGCAACTCACGGCGTGCGGAGTCTTTCTCATCTTTGATTAAGTTTTGGAACATTGTTTGCGCATTGGTGTAAATGCCATCCCAAGAGCAAGGGCAATTTTGAATCACATACTGCCAAGCTTCGTAAGCGTCAGTGTAATTCTTTGCGTTATAGAACGTTCTGAAATTCGTAATTTGCTCTAAGCATTTCAGCGAGTCGGCTTCATTGGCTCCGTATTTGAAGGAGCACGGTTTCTGAGCGAAAGCGAAACTTCCGCAGACAACCAAAGCGATAATGACAATAATCTTTTTC
>ONHS01000088.1 GCA_900317715.1 uncultured Bacteroidales bacterium
ATGCGAGAGGCAGAGCTGTTAGGCAGAATTGTGAGCTACGTGGATTCCGTGGGCTTGGTGGACGCCACGGTCGATTTGGACGGCAACGATGATGGTATGATTGACAATGTCAGTTTCGTTGTGAAAGGCGGCACAGGCGCATGGGCCTCCATCCTTTGGCCTCACATGGAGTATTTTCCGTATGACTCTCTTGATTATGAACCGCGTATCAATGGACAAAAAATATATACGTTCAATTTCGAGTTTGAGGGTGCGGATTCTACCTTGTTCAACGCCCTTGTTTTCCGTCATGAAATGGGACATTCGTTGGATCTTCCGGACCTTTACCATTATATGTATTACGACGAGGTCACTCCTGCTGGCGCTTGGGACATGATGTGTTACGGCAGTTTCCTCAACCAAACAGCGGCCATTTACAGGAATAAGATCCTGCACGTGTCGGACGACCCTGTTGAAATTACCGAGGACGGCGATTACACGTTGCTGAGCGTCGGCTCTAGTCCGTCGCAAAACTGCTACTACATCAAGTCGCACATAGACCCTACGCAGTGGTATGTGCTGGAATACCGCAACCAGAACGACCTTTTCGAAGAGGGTATTCCTGGTTCTGGTTTGTTGGTGGCGCGTTGGAACGACACGGTCACGTTGGACTACAAGGGTTTGTTTGCCAACTCCTTCTTCGATTTCTACAATCAGGCGCACCAGTATTGGATTTTCCGTCCGGGCAGCACTATCGATACCGTTAATGGAGACATTGATAATGCGCATTTCAGTCAGCTCGTGGGGCGTACTTCATTCGGCCCGTCCACCAACCCGCATCCCTATCTCACCGATGGCACCCCTGAATCCAGCTTCGAAATTACGGACATATACGACCACGGAGATCACCTCACCTTCCACGTCCACTTCTTTGATGCCGGAATTGAGGATAATCAACTGGCAGAAAGTGTCAGCGTCTATCCCAACCCCGCTACAGAGGTCATTAATGTTGAATGTAGAATGAAGAATGAAGAATGGGCGGTGACCAATATGGAGGTGTATGATGTTTATGGAAAGGTTATCAGCACTGCAGAGACGTTGCGCGCCACGTCTCCGCAAACCGCACAAATCAACGTTTCCGGTCTCGCCGCAGGCATGTATTTCGTGCGTGTGACGACGGATCAAGGTGTGGTGACGAAGAGGTTTGTGAAGAGATAGTAGAGAGGGAATAGTTCAAAGTCAAAGTTCAAAGTCAAAAAAAATATGGAAAAAATCCTTAATGTATTAAAGTCCAAAAAGTTCTGGGTAGAACTTATCATTATGACCGTCGGTATGCTGATTACCGCCATCGCGGTCTATTATTTCCTGGTGCCGAGCAAGCTGATCATCGGTACCATTTCGGGTCTCTCCATCGTGATCAGCGGCGTTTCCGAGCAGTTGTTCGGGGTCGCGCTGCCGGTCTCCACGGTGATCCTGGTGGTGAACGCCATCCTTTTGGTGTTGGCGTATTTCTTGATTGGTAAGGAGTTCGGCATCAAGACCGTCTATACGGCTCTGATTTTAGGTCCGTTGATGGCTCTGTTGGAGAAGTATGTTCCCTACACAATGTTCCTGTCGGAGGGAACCACTTCAGTCATGGGTGACATTTGGTTCGATCTCTGCTGTTTCGTGTTGTTGCTTAGTGCGTCGCAGGCGGTGCTGTTCTCCATCAACGCCTCCACCGGTGGGTTGGACATTCTGGCCAAGATCGTTAACAAGTACCTGCATTTTGACATCGGCAAATCGGTGAGCATTGCGGGCGCGTGCATCTGCTGTACCGCCTTCGCCATCAACCCGTTCCGCATGGTGGTCATTGGTTTGTTGGGCACCTGGATCAACGGTCTGGTGGTCGATTATTTTACTGCCAACCTCAACAATCGCAAGCGTGTCTGCATCGTTTCCAAGGATTGGGACCGCATCCGTCGCTACATCATCGACGACCTCGTGCGTGGTTGCACGCTGTATGAGGTTATCGGTGGCTATACCAACGAGAAGTCCATCGAGCTGGAAACCCTGCTCACGAAAGATGAATTTTCCAAACTGATGGAATACATTGGTAAAGAAGAGATTAAAGCCTTCATTACCGCTGGTAACGTCAGTGAAGTCTATGGCCTTTGGTTCAAGGACAAAAAACGCGTGAAACAGCACGCGGAGATGCGGTAAGGCAATAGGGAAAAGGCAAAAGGCAATAGGGTAGGGGCGTATGCGATACGCCCCTACCTTTTATTTATGTTTCCCCTCCAGCCACTCCAGCGTGAAATTATAAAACACCATTTCGTAGGTGTCGCCGCCGTTGGGATCCTCCTCCACGTACATGCCGATGGTGCCGTCGGGGAGGATGCAAAGGGAGGAGTAGGCCGCGCTATAGGGCACAATCACGCGTCCGAGGGACCAGCTTTTGCCCTCGTCGTAGCTGAGCATCACTGCCACGTTTTCCCGTTTGTCTCCGATGGGCAGCGAGTGGAGCAGCACACTGGTGCCGTCTTTGCGGTCGTAGCGGATGATGTCGCCGTTGCAGGCTGGTGCGGTGATGCCCTTTCCAGCAAAGACCGTGTCGCGCCAGGTGACACCGCCGTCCTCGGAAATGTTGAACCACCGCTCGCTTTGATGGCGGATGCTCATCAGGAGGCTGCCGTCGCGGAGCTCCACGACCTTGGCCTCGTCGCCACCCGTGCAGGCGCGTTGCGAGCACTGCCAGGTCTCGCCGTTGTCGTCGGAGTAGAGGACGTAGTCGTTAGCCGACCACGCCTCGCCCTCCCTAACGGCGGCCACAAATAGGATGCGACCCGTGGAAGTGAGAAGTCCGTTGCCGGAGGCGCAGAAAGCCCCCCACCATTTGCGACGGATTGTGTCGGGACAGTCGGGACCGTAGAGATAGTGGGTGATATCGACGGCGGGCGACCAGGAAAGACCGTTGTCGGTGCTGCGGCGGCAGTAGAGGCGCTGCGGCTCGTTCGGGGTCGATAGCCAGAAACCGGCACCGCCCACATAAACGGCGATGAGTCCGCCCTCGTCGCGGGTGTGCGCCAGCGCGCAGTCGCCGAAACCCTTCCCCACGCCTCTGCCAAGAGCCAAAAAGGCTGGTCCACCCCAGAATTGCCCGCCTCTGCTGCTGTAGTTGAGGATAATGTCAATGTCCTCGGGCAGGTCGTTGTTGTTGTATTTCCGTCGGTCGGTGGCGGTCACAAGGGTGCCGTCCTTGGCGGTGATAATGGCAGGAATGCGGAAGAACTTGGAATCGAAGTCACCGGGGCAATAGAGCACTCTTCGGCGCAGCAGAATCTCTCTTTCGGTGTGTATATCTAGAGGATAGGCTCCGTTATTCGTTTGTAATTGTTTTAATGTTAAACAGATACGATTGCCTTCCTTGGCTGTGTCGGAAATGTCGGCGGTGATCCAGAGGTGGGAGGTGTCCGCCGTGAGACGATAGTGCAGCGGAATGTGGATGTCTTCGGAAAGGGATGGCTCCAGGTCGCGGACGAGCACTGTTTGTAGGGATGTGGAACGGGGCTCGGGAGCGGGGTCGTAGGTGGTGTTTTCCTGATAGACACTTTGCGGCCCGAGGTCGTTGGCCTTTGGGAAGTTTCCAGTTGAGAGGACCTCCAAAATGCGGACATCTCCGGCCTTGGTACCTTGAAGGTTTACAGTCAGGGAGTTGAGTTCCGTTTCTCCCATGTCGTTGCTGCGCACCACCATTAAGCGCATCAGCACCTCGCGGTGGTTCGATCTTCCCGTCATGCGCGTGTCGGGCGTGACGGAGACGCGCAACCCGTCGCCGTTATGCGCAGCGGATGTCAGAAAGGAGACTGCGAACAGCAGCAGAGCCAGCAGGGTAGGGCGTTTCATGATGAGGCTGGAGGCTTGAAACTATTTCAGGTTGATGAACGGGATGCTGCCGCCGCCGACGTATGTGGGCATCTGACCGTCCCATTTCTGCACCGCTTCGTATTCCACCAACTTTTGGTTGCGTTCCAGCGCGGTGGCTTTGATGCGCATAGCATCGGCCTCGGCTTCCGCTTTGATGCGGGTTTGCTTGGCTTGTTCCTCCACTTGCACAGTCACGTTCTTGGCTTTCAACGCATTCTGCTCGGCCACCTGTTTCTCCTTGATGGCAGTTTCGAAATCATCATCGAAGTCGATGTCCACCAGCTGGAACTGCACATTGGTGAAATAGTTCTTGTCGAGCATATTCCGCAAGTTCGTCTCGATTTCGCGGCGCACTTTGTCGCGGTTCTCCACGATTTCGGTGGCGGCGAAGTTACCGAAACTCTCCTTCATGGCGCTGCGGATGAAGGGCACCACGATGCGGTTGTGGTAGTCCTCGCCGACGTTTTTCATCAGCTTGCTTACGTTCGAGCGCACCAAGTCGTAGTTGATAGTGTATTGAACCTCAGAGGTTTGCACATCGCGGGTGTAGCTGTTCTCCTTGCCGTCGAACTTCTTTTGTTGCACATTCACCTTCTTCACGGATTGGATGAACGGCGCCTTCACATGCAGACCGTCTTCCACCACATTGTCGTGAATCTTTCCGAAGGTGCTCAGCACGCCTCTTTCGGTGGACTTGACCGTGTAGAATGAGTCGAAAATGACGATAATGGCGAACAAGGACACGATGCCCGTGGTGATCCAAAATCTTAAACTTTTCTGTTTCATAATGCTTATTTTTTAATGATGTAATCTTTCGTTAAAACCGCGGCAAAAATAACAAAAAATGTTTACGGAAGATGCTTCCGAATTTCGACCATTGTCTCCTTTGCCAACTCCAAGTCGTGGCCGGCGTTGACGAACACTTTCGGGTGGTCTTCGTCGGTGGTGTTCAGCACGATTTCGAACAGTTCCGGAAAGGTGAAATTTTGGGCACCGAAAGGGGATCTCTCCTCGCGGTGGAAAGTGAGGTCGGTGATGCTTGATTTGTCGATGGCGAGACCGTCATAGACCAAGAATCCGTTGCCGTCACTGCCGCCGTGGTCATAGACCAGCACGGTGCTGTCGGGTGCCATCCCCTTTGTGCCGTCGGTGACGATAGTCGCATCCGGTTCGCCATACCGCTCCACCATCTTCTCGACGGTATTGGTTTCCGGAACGTCAGGCGAAGCTGTAATCTCCTCATTCTCATCAGCTTCTTCTTCCCGATTCTTGCGGGTGCGTTCCACAATCAATCCCCACAGAATGGTGAAAGAGATGCTGTATAAAGCTGCTCTTTTGAGGACAACTTCTGTAGTTTTGCCGCCAGCGATTAGGTCAAACACGACGGAGATCGCAAACACGGCAACACAAACGAAGATATATCGGAGGATTTTCTTGTTCATAACGGGCATTTTTGAATTTTAAAGTGCAAATGTACAAAATATTGGATTCCGAAAAGCGCGTAAAGATGGAAAATGCGAAAAAAATGTATCTTTGCAGCTGAATATTCAAATGTTAGACGAATAGTTATGGGCATTACTTTTGATGAGAAGACACAACGGTTCGTGTTCGATTTTGAACATGACAACGAAACGGATATCGTCCAGTTGGCTGGCGGCGGTTACCAAGTGGAGGCGTTCGGTAAGTGTTTCTATTATGGATATGAGTTTTCCGGGCAGGTAGATAGCCGTGTCCGGAGTGCATTCATCCAATATGTGAAATTTCCCGAGGATATTCAAAAAAATCCGAACCTGACCCAATTCATCAAAAAAGCCATTGACGACTTGAACCGGAAAATCAACTTGTACGATTACCAAATGGTGATCATGCCTGAGTCTTCCAGCAAAGTGAACCAGTATATGCTGCGGTATATCTACCGGTTCGCGCAGCCCACACTCCACAAGATGCAACTTGTGAAGGCGTTGCCCCAGAACATCTCATTTGATATGGACTCCTACGAGAAACAATATTTGGACGACACGCTGGAAAACGGACGTCCCCGTTACACCGAAAAACAGAAGGAGGAGGTGAAGGCTGCCGTCAACGATATGGTTGACCTTATCCATAAGAAAGACTATTTTACCATCGCTAAAGATGTGAACAAGAGTCGTTTGCGCCCGTATATTATGCATTTTTTGAAATTCGCGAACGAAGAGGACGAACAACTTTGCGCTTCCATTAGAAATCAGAACGTGCTTATCATCGATGACGTGACCACCAGCGGTTCCACATTGAACGAGATGCTCCGGACATTGCGGATACTGAATGAAGACAACAACATCACAGTTTTCAGTCTTATTGGCCGTAAAGATTTGATGGCCGACTCCATATAATGTTAGTTTTTGCTCGTTTGACTTCTCAAAAAACAAAAAACAATGTCCCGAGGCAAAACCACATGCAAAGTTCTGAAAGAGGTGCGGCGGAAGATCGCCGATGCCAACGGTATCCCGTTGTCCGAGCGCGAGTGTACGCACAAGGGCGACTGCGCGGGCACATGCCCCTATTGCGAGTCGGAAGTGCGCTATCTTGAGCGCGAGCTCTCCAAACGGAAGAGGCTCGGTAAGGCCGTCGCGGTGGCAGGCATCGCCCTCTCGGCGGTGTCGATGGCCGGCTGCGCGACTTCCGAGCCCGTAACGTCCGATATAGGAAAAGGGTGCCGTCGCACACCAGAACAGCTGGAGACGAACGATCCGAACATGATGGGCGAGATTGTTGTTGAGAGGTCTTGGAAGCAGAAAAAACAATCCAGAATTGATAGACGTAACGCGAAGAAGTGCGACACGTTGCAGTTGCGGGGAATTGTACTCGACATAGAGGCATCAAGGCACGATACAACCCAAAAGGAGATTACCTTCGATGAAAGTCTTCTGCTCGAAACGGGTGAGGATAAGCATAAGGCGGAAAATGACGAGGTCATTATTGGTTTGGTGGATGATCTGGGGGTTCAAAATTGGATATTCAACGAAGAACAACAAACTGCTCCCGAGTCAATTCCGGGTTTTACACCGGCCTTTTTCACGGAAGGCAAGTTCGAGGATTGGCTGCGCGACCGACTCCAAAAGTTCCAGTCCTACATGCAGGATTCCCGGCTCGATTCCGTGGAGATCCGTTTCTTTGTGGAAGAGGACGGCTCCGTGTCGCTGATCAACATCCTGAACATGCCGGACGTTTACCAGCAGGAAGACGAGGCGTTCCGCGCGAAAGTCACTGCGGTGATCAGCGGTTCCGAATGGACGCCCGCCACCGTTTCCGATGGCAAGCCTGTGTCCTCTATTGTCACCGTCAGCCTGCGAGATCTGCGGTAATTTTCTTTGCAGAAAAAGCGCCTTTAAACGCCATTCTTGTGTTAAAATCGGTTAAAAGCACGATTTGGGACGGTTTTTGAAGGAACTGGAGAAGAGTTGTGTGAGAAAAATTTATACTTTTGCGGCATCATTATATCGAACGACAAAATAAACATATTATGTGTACGGTAACCATTACATACGACAACAATGACACTGTCATTGCGGACTTGATTGCCAAAATCAAAAGCAGAGGGGCCGTTGTGGTGTCAAATGATGAACTGGAATATAATCCAGAATTTGTGGCAAAGGTCCAACGGGGACACGCGGCTTATTTGAACGGAGAATGTGTGAAAGTTGATGTGGATAACCTATGGAGTTAATGTTTTCACCCGATGCGTTGGATGATTTGAACTATTGGAAACAATCCGGAGCGGTCATAAACCAGCGAAAAATACAAAAGATTTTGAAGTCCATGAAAACTGATGCGTGTTCAGGGTTAGGTCATCCGGAGCCATTGACGGGTAATTTATCCCGATATTGGTCTCGCAGGATAGATAAGAAAAACCGCATTGTGTACGAAATCTTCGAAGAGGAACAGGTAATCAACGTGGTCTCATTACGAGGTCATTATTTTGACAAATAGTTATTAACAATGTCTCGAGGAAAATCCACATGCAAAGTGCTGAAAGAGGTGCGGCGGAAGATCGCCGCCGCCAACGACATCCCGCTGCAGGAGCGCGAATGGACACCCGCCACCGTTTCCGACGGCAAGCCTGTCTCCTCCATCGTCACCGTTCGGCTGCGGGATCTGCGGTAATGTTTTTTTGCGAAAAACAATGTGTTTTATGCAATCTCTTCTTTCTCTGTTTCCAGAATGAGGCCGATGGCGTCCTGAAGGTTCTCCAGTGCTTCCTCCTCCGTGTCGCCTTGGGTGAGTGCCGCAGGAAGCTGCTCGCACTGGGCTATATAACGCCCGCCCTTAGTCTTTGTTATAATGGCTTTGTATTCCATGTATTTTAACTTTTGTGAAAAAAAATAAGAGAGAAAAGATAATATTATTTCACTCTTCGTGGTATGGGATAATTAAACCATCATTTTGGATGGAATGATGCGGTCTATTATGACGTACTGGCCTTCTATGTGAAAAACAGTCGTCCATCGATGGTTGATTATGGAGATGGTTCTGGCGTTTGGATGGACAGCTTTGGCCGTAGCAAAACGACTGCTCGGATAGATATCCGCAGTATAACTGAGGGAAGCTAATTGTCCAAGAATACGTTTTCATAGCAGGCGTTGAGTTTTTGATGGAAAATCTCACCAAATTGCTCAAGCGACATATATCCGTCAGGGAGATATTTGTCATTCATGGCAATTGTCTGTTGGGGGATACCGTATGTGGCAACGGGGTCATTAACCTCAGAACTGTTTAGCGTTTTTGTCTTATAGGTTCGTTTTTTCATTGTTTTAATTTTGCTGCAAAAATACAGAAAAAATTAATTATCGTTGATTAATTTTCCAATTCTCTTATCCTCTTATTCTCAAAATCGATTTCAAACACCCGCTGCTCCATCCCGTTCGTGACGCAGATCAGCGGGGCGCGAAGCACGGTGTTGTAGCGGGCGGCCTGGTCGGCAACCTTCTGCGTGAGCTTCACGTGCGGGGCCTTGCACTCCACCATCATCCAGGGTTGCAGGTCGTTGCCGAAAACCACCAAGTCGTAGCGCTGGGTCATCCCGTTGACGGTCACGGCGTGCTCCACGGAGAGATGCGATAGCGGCAACTGCTTGACGTTCAGCAAGTAGAGGATGAAGACCTGCCGCACGCGCTCCTCGGGGGTCATCACGACCCACTTTTGCCGCACGGGGTCGAAAACCTCCTGCTGCGAACCGTTTTCCCGTATTTTCAATGTAAATGCCATTTCTTATTATAATTTATCTTCTACTTCTTCCTCCCTCTATCCTCTTTGTTCATCATTCATCATTCTTAATTCATAATTCTGAATTACCCCAACTTCGCCTTGTACGCAGCATAATCCCCGGGTTGTGCGAGCATCTCGAAGTTGCCGTCCGAGTGGATGACCCCGATGGCGGGATGCGCCACCCCGTTGAAGAAGGTGGTCTTCACCATCGTGTAGTGGATCATGTCGTCGAAGACAATGCGGTCGCCGATTTCCAACGGCTCGGGGAAGGCGAAGTCGCCCATGCCGATGAAGTCGCCGGCCAGACAGGAGCAGCCGCCCAGACGATAGACGTGTTTGCTGTTCTCGTCGGGCTCGGTGGCGCCGAGGACCGTCGGTTTGTAGGGCATTTCCAAGCAGTCGGGCATGTGGCAGGCGAAAGAGACGTTGAGCATCGCGATTTTGATGCCCTTGTTCTCCACGATGTCTTCCACGGTGGAGGTGAGCACGCCGGTCTGCCAACCCACGGCCTCGCCTGGCTCGAGGATGACCTCCTCCAAGTTCGGATAGCGGCTGCGGAAGTCCTGCAGCAGCCCGATGAGGTGCGGGATGTCGTAGTCGGCGCGGGTGATGTGGTGCTTCAGACAGCGTTCGAGGGCGTAGCTGTCGTTCTCGCAGAGCACATGGAAGTGCAGTCCCTCAATGCCTTCGGGCAGTGTATCGGGCATATCCTCGCGCAGGATGCCCAAGCGCGAACCCGGCACGGCAGGGTTGTAGAGGTCGGTCTCGATTTCCGAATATTCGGGGTTGATGCGCAGTCCGAGGGAGACCTTCTTGGGGAAGGCGGCGGCCTGTTCGCGGAACCGGTCGTATTGCCCCAACGAGTTGAACGTCAGGTGACTGCTGTACATCAACAGCTGTTCGAAGTCCTGTTCGGTATATACGGGCGCGTAGGTATGTGCCTCGCAGCCCATCTCCTCGGCGATGAGCCGCGCCTCGTTCAGGGAACTGGCGGTCGCGCCGCTGAGGTACTCGGCGATGAGCGGAAACGACGGCCAGAAGGCGTAGCCTTTCAAGGCGCAGATGATCTTCACGCCGGCCTCTTTCTGCACGAGGTCCAGCAGCTGCAGGTTTGCTAACAAAGCCTCTTCGGAGAGGATATAACAGGGGGAGGGGAACGATTCGTATTTGTTCATAGTGAAGAATGATGAATGATAAATGATAAATGATGTTAATGCCTGAATAAGGTTGACCGTTTGCCCCATTCTTTTTGCTTAATTTAGTTGGTTTCATTTTTCATTTTTTTTTGCAACCGTTTAGTTGCAGA
>ONHS01000027.1 GCA_900317715.1 uncultured Bacteroidales bacterium
GAAATGACAAACATTGGCCTAGATAGGGACAGTCGCAAATTGATGAAAACTTTATAACAAATTGATTGTTAATGTGTTAGAAATTTTGTATCTTTGATTTAGGGAAAAAGAATTCCTCCGAACACCGTAGGAAAGTGAATTTCGGAGGAATCGAACTAAAAGTTACGATGTCAAAAATACGAAATTTTGCTGAGATTACTCCAAATCTCCCGTTCTCGGAGTTCAATTTTTATGAACTGTACCGGGAGACGTTTGAGAAGAGCGAACTGGGAAGGATGAAGAAGATCCTCCCGCTGCATGAGATGGCGGAGAGCTTCGGGCTCGTGAGCAAGAGCATGGCTCCGAAACGCGGACGGAAGTCCTACTTCACCCCGGAAGGGAAGGTGGCGCTGATGTTCCTGAAGATGAGGACGCAGATGAGCTTCCCGAAACTGATGGAAGAACTGAACGGGAACATTCACTACCAGCTGTTCTGTGACATCCTCATAGATCCGGTCCATCCTCTGACGAACTACAAACTGTTGGACGACATTGCGGCGGAGTTGGCCGGTAGGCTGAAGATCCAGGAATTGCAGAACCTTCTGGCAGAGGCATGGAAGCCTTATATGAAGAATCTGGACACGATGTACACGGACGCGACATGCTACGAGAGCGAGATGCGCTATCCGACTGATCAGAAACTGCTCTGGGAGTGCGTGGAGAAGGGATATGACCTGATGTGCAAGGCGAGCCGCCAGCTGGGAATCCATCGTCCGAGGACGAAGTTCCTGGATGTTGAAAAAGCGAACCTGACATACCGCAAGCAGCGCAAGCACAACAAGACGCAGACCAGGAGAATCACTCGACGCCTGCTGGACCTGCTGGGCAAGGTACTGAGGGAGATACGGAAGATGGATCGTGAACACGAAGCCGCCAAGTTGTTCACGGATAGGGAGAAACAGACGATAGACATTATCACGAAAGCTTATCGTCAGCAGTGCAACCACTTCCAGAGCGGCGATGCCCGCGAGAGCATCCCGAACCGGATAGTGAGCGTGAGCAAGCCGTATGTGAGACCGATTGTCCGCGGCAAGGAAACAAAGAATGTGGAGTTCGGAGCCAAGTGCAACAACATCCTGGTGGATGGGATATCGTTCATTGAAAAGCTGTCGTTCAACGCCTTCAACGAGGGGACGCGTTTGCAGCACTGCGTCAAGATGCACAAGCGCCTGTTCGGGGTGGATGTGAAAAAGATAGGCGGAGAGGCTGCTGGAGCAGCAACGGGCAAAGGCGGCGTAGCCAAGTGCCACGAAGAGTTCCAAGACGGAGTCCTCATTCGAGAGCTTCAGATTAACTATGTGTAAAAACACAGGAATCAGACAGTTATCAACAAAAAAAACGGACAGTTATGAACAATGCTGTTCCGAAAAAACGGAGCAAATCCGTTCATAAGCGACCGACAAGATCAAAAGGAAAGAATTAAACGACAATCCCTAAGTATTGCACCCATCCTATCCATAATCTGTGCAATCCGTGCAATCTGTGTGACCTCCCACCGTTTGCCGCAGGCGAACCTTTCTGTGATTTCCGTGGTTATACTGTTTGACCTCCCCTTTTTAACCACAGTCGAATCCCAGTGCCCTGCAAAACATGGGCAAATGCCCTGCGTGCGCATCCGCTTCAGCCCTTCTTTCCGTCGGTTCAGCCCTGTTTTTGGCCGTTTCGGCCCGTTTCCCATTTCCCGGTTTCCCAAGGGATTCTATTTTCGCGGCCATAAAAAATGAGGAAATGAAAAACGTTAAAGTATTGATTATTACGGCAGTTATGATGTGTGCGATGCCTGCGGTTTTGGCACAACAGGTCTTGAATTTGGAAAAATGCCATGAATTGGCCCTCGCCTCGAACAGCCATCTGAAAATCGCGCAGGAGCGTGTCAAGGAAACGGAAGCGCTGAAAGGGGCTGCTTTGGCGCAGTTCTTTCCAAAAGTCAGTGTGAACGGCACTTACAACTGGAATCAGAAAAACATCTCTCTGCTGAGCGACGAACAGCAAGGCGCCATCAACAACATGGGCACCACGGTGATGTCGCAGGTGACCCCAGCCATGCAACCGGTCGTCATGCAACTGATGCAAAGCGACCCCCAGTTAGCCATGACGTTAGCGCAGAGTTTGGCTGGAATGAATGTGGAAGAAGCGTTGAACGGCGTTGGTCATGAGATTACGGATGCCTTCAACATCGATACGAGAAATATCTTCGCAGGCGCGGTCACGGTATCGGAACCCATTTATCTGGGCGGCAAAATCCGTGCCATGTATAAAACCGCAAAACTCAACAACCAGGCGGCACTCCTGCAGGCGGACCAGACACAGGAAAATCTGCTCATTCAGGTCGATGAAGCCTACTGGCGGGTGATTTCATTGCAACACAAACAATCACTTGCCCATCAATATTGCAATCTTTTGGATACGTTGAATCAAAACGTGGAAGCGATGGTGGCCGAGGGCGTGGCCACGCAAAGCGACCTGACGCAAGTGCGTGTGAAACTTAACGAAGCGCAGATGAGTCTGACCAAAGCGGAAAACGGCTTGGCATTGTCGAAAATGGTGCTTTATCAGCTTTGCGGACTGAACCTGACAGGCGATTACGAGATTGCCGAAGAAGAGGGCATGAGGTCTTTTCAGCCTGAGCAAACACTTGACATGCAGAATGTTTGGAATAAGCGGAAAGAGATCAAACTACTGGAAATCGGCGATCAGATGGCCAAGACGAATGTGAAGATGGCTACATCCGGCTTGCTGCCGAATGTGGCGGTGACAGGGTCGTATTTGGTGAGTAATCCCAACGTTTTCAACGGTTTCAGGAATAAGTTTGCCGGAATGTTCACCGCCGGAGTGGTCGTCAATATCCCTATCTGCCATGCGGAGGATTTCCTTGCCGTGAAGGCGGCCAAGCACAAACGCAATGAGGTGCAGTATGAGTTGGAGGAAGCGAGAAACGCTATCGAACTGCAAGTCAACAAGTTGAATTATGAGTTGGAGGTGGCGAACAAGAAACTCGTGCAGGCGCAAAGCAACCTGCTGAATGCGGAGGAGAACCTTCGTCTGGCGAATGAGTCGTTCGAGGCGGGCGTCATTAACAGCAGCGACCTGATGGCGGCGCAGACGGCCTGGATGTCGGCGAAATCGGAAGTGGTAGATGCGGAAATTGAGATCCGTATGGACTACCTCTATCTGCAACAAGCTCTGGGTAATAACTAAAACCTGAAACTTGAAACCTGAAACCATATAATGTAGAATACGAAAAAACAAACAGATATGGAAAAGACAAACAAAAACTTATGGATTGGTATTGGTGTGGTGATTGCCGTGGTGCTCATCGTCGCCTTGATTGGAGTGGTAGCCTTGCGCCCCGAACCGGAAGTTCTGATGGGCGAGGTTGTGGCCAACGAATACCGTGTCGCCAACAAGGTGCCTGGCCGGTTAGACACTCTTTACGTTCAGGAGTCCTCGCAAGTGCATGCCGGCGACACCCTGGCCTTCATCAGCAGCCCCGAGGTGGATGCCAAGCTCACGCAGGCGAAGGCCGCCCGCACCGCCGCATCCGCGCAGAGCAGCAAGGCCAACAGCGGCGCTCGTCAACAACAGATAGCCTCTGCTTACGAAATGTGGCAAAAGGCGCAGGCTGGCGTAGATATCGCCAAGAAGTCCTACGACCGCGTGCAGGCTTTGTACGACAAGAAAGTGGTTTCCGCGCAAAAACGCGATGAGGCCGAGGCTCAGTATAAGGCCGCCATGGCTACAGCAAACGCCGCTAAACAGCAGTACGACCTTGCCATGGAAGGTGCGCAAAGTCAGGACAGGCTGGCGGCACAGGCACTCGTGGCGCAAGCCAGCGGCGCCGTGTCGGAGGTGGAATCCTACATCCACGACCGCTTCCTCATCGCACCCTGCGACGGCGAGGTGATGGAAATCTACCCCAAGCGCTCGGAATTGCTGGGAACGGGCTCTCCCGTGATGTCCATCTTGGACATGAACGATGTCTGGTTCACCTTCAGCGTGCGCGAAGACCTGCTCAAGGATTTGAAAGTGGGCAACGAGGTGGAAGTGCAGATTCCCGCGCTGGGCGAGCAGACCTACAAGGCGAAAGTCACCTACCTCCGCGCGATGGCCTCTTACGCCACATGGCGCGCCACCAAAACCAACGGACAGTATGACGTGAAGAGCTTCGACGTAAAATTGGTTCCTCAAGAGAAGATTCCGGACATGCGTCCTGGCATGACGGTCATCATTAAACGTTAGTTTCGTTCATCATATTCATTGCATCATGAAACATCTGTGGAACTGCTTCTGTAGGGAGCTGGGGCTGATTAAAGAGAGCCCGCGCTACCTCATTCTGCTCACGGCGGGCATCCTCTTCAGCTATGTCTTCTTTCTGACGTTCATGCATGAAGGACAACCGGAGAACCTGCCTATTGCAGTGGTGGACCAGGACGGCAGCTACCTTTCGCGCCGACTGTGCCATGAAATTGACGCGACCCAGGGCGTGGATGTCGTGGCCGTCTATAACAGCCACAGCGAAGCGCGCGAGGCCATGCAACGACAGGAAATCTTTGCCTTCCTGGATATTCCCGCAGGCACCTATTCCGAAGTGCTCGACTTCAAGACACCGCACCTCGCACTCTATTCGAACAATGCTTACTTGTTGGCAGGAACCCTGAGTTACAAAACGTTAAGCACCATCGGAAAACTCACTTCCGCAGCGGTGCAACGCGAGGTGATGCGGAAAAAAGGCTATTCCGAAGACCAAATCATGGGGATGATCCAGCCCATTGAAATCGATGCGCACCTGATCAGCAACCCCTGGGGCAGTTATTTGCCGTATGTGCTCACCACGATGCTTCCCGGCATCATCGGTGTGATGGCACTGCTGCTTACTGTCTATTTGGTGACCAACGAATATAAACTGAAAACCGAGAAAATTTGGCTTTCAACCGCTGGCGACAATATGCTTAATGCACTGATCGGCAAATTGTTACCCTATACATGTTGGTTCACCCTGATAGGCATTATCGGCAACATTGTGATGTTCGGATTCAGCCATTTCGTCTGTCTGGGTAGTTTCTTTGCCCTTTCGGTGGCACTGCTGCTGTTCGTGATGGCGATGCAGGCTATGGGCGTGTTTCTTGCCGGACTGATTCCTGACCAACATCTTGCAGTCAGCGTCGCCGCCATTTACGGAATGCTATCGTTCTCAATGTCAGGTTTTTCCTATCCCGTAGTCAGTATGTCCCCCGCTTTGCAGGCCTTCAGCTACGTCTTCCCGCTGCGTCACTATTACTTGACATACGCGGACGTGGCGATGTTTGGCGCTACTTTTACACAGTACTGGTCTCATCTCTGTTTGCTACTGTGTTTTTTGATGGCGGGCTGCATAGGGGGAATGCTGCTGAACAGATGGGCTAAGAGCAATTCGAATGACGCAGCAATTGAGTGTTAAATATGGATAAACAGAAGATTATGAAAAATTTTTGGCATAATATAACGTCGGGATTGAAGGATATTTACGATGTTTTCACGCTGGAATTATATCGCATTTTTACCGATGGGGGAGTGATGCTGATATTCTTCGTGGGTTCGTTGCTCTATCCCCTGATTTTCGGGGCGATATACAAACACGAATGTATCCGGAATTTGCCGGTGGCGGTGGTTGATGATTCACAAAGCGCTCCGAGTCAGCGGTTTATCCACGAGTTGGATGCCACGCCTGAGGTCAACGTCAATTACCACTGCAACACCCTGTCAGAAGCGGAAACGCTGATGCGTCAGCGCAAAGTCAACGGCATTGTCTATTTCCCGAACGATTACAGCGACCGTTTGGCAAAAGGGGAGACGGCACGGCTGTGCCTCTTCTGCGACATGAGCAGCTTCCTCTACTACCGTAGCGTATTCACCGGTGCCAGCAGCGTGATGCTGGACGAAATGAAGCATATCGAACTCGAACGTTACGCCATGGCCGGAGTGACGGGACAAGATGCCGAAACGGCCATTACGCCAGTGCCTTACGAGGATGTGAAACTCTTCTCCCCGGCGGGCGGGTTCACCAGTTTCTTGGTCCCGGCACTCTTGGCGTTGGTCATCCATCAAACGATGTTCCTTGGCATCGGCATCCTTTCGGGCACGGCGCGCGAAGAGGGGCAGACTGTCGCCATCGTTCCCGAACGTTTGCGCAACAGAAGTGTCTATCGGGTGGTCATAGGTCGATCGTTGGCCTACTTGATGATTTACATCCCATTGGTAGCCATCGATTTAGTGCTGCTGCCCCGGGTTTTCGGACTACCCCACATCGGTCGTCTCGACGACCTCTGTCTCTTCTTCCTGCCATTCTTGTTAGCCACCATAGCGTTCAGTATGACAGTGGGTTCCTTCGTGCGACAACGTGACACGGGCATCATCGTCTGCATCTTCTTCAGTGTGGTGTTGCTCTTCTTGTCGGGGGTGGTCTGGCCTCGCTCCAACATGCCGCTGTTCTGGAAGTATTTCTCCTACTTGTTCCCCTCCACGCACGGCATCCAAGGCTTTATCCGAATCAACTCCATGGGCGCACACCTCAAGCAGGTACAATTTGAGTACCAGATGCTTTGGGTGCAGTCGGGACTCTATTTCCTGATCACCTGTCTGCTCTATAGAGTGAAATTCTTCAAATACGAAGACAGAGCCGTGTGTATTTGAATTTTATGTTATTTTGCAGCTTATTTGAAGAAATATGGTTGCCAATACAAAAAACAGAAGACTTCCAGGGTCTCGGCTGAAGCCGTTGCACGTGATAAACCCCTTCACGGTGCGGAACGCCCTCTGGCTCTCCTTGCCAGCGGGAATCATTCTCACTGGAATCATGACCTTAGGGCATTTGGACACTTCCACTTGGACGATTGCATCCAGTTATCATCCTGCATTGAGTTTGGCACTGAATTGCGGACTCTTTTTCGTCCTTTTTCTCTTTGTTTTCAGTGTGGTGAAAAGCAAACTGCCCGTGGCGTGGCGATTTGTGCTGGCAAGCGTCGGCTCTTTGCTCATCGCCGCGATTTTCTCGCTGCTCTCTGTTGGACTGCAACATGTTATTTATGAGGGGTTTATGGTTGAACAAGCCTATAGCAGCAACGTGATTAAGGACGGGTTGATTGTCATCACGACTATCATGATTACGCTGCTGATTTTCAGTCTGAACCACCGCCATCAGATGATGTTGGAGAATGAACGGCTACAGTCAGAGAACTTGTTAGTGCGTTATGAAACCCTTGAGAGTCAGTTAGATCCGCATTTTCTGTTCAATTCGCTCAACACGCTGAGCGGTCTGATAGGTATGGATGACGACAAAGCGCAGGAATATTTGCAGCAGTTGGCATCAACCTATCGCTACACCATCCAGCAGAACAAACTGGTGCCAATCGAGGAGGAACTTCGCTTTGCGGATGCCTATCTTTACATGATGAATATCCGCTACGGCAGCAATCTGAGGGTGGTACGCCTGTTGGATGGGGTAGAGGGCTTCGTGGTGCCCATCAGCTTACAGCAGTTGATCGAGAATGCGCTGAAACACAATGTGATAAGCGACAAGCATCCGTTGGAGATTCGTCTTGAGGCAACCGATAACGGCACATTGCGAGTCAGCAACCGCATTTGTCCCAAAGAGACCACTGCTTCCGAGGGCATCGGCCTCACCAACCTGGACAAACGCTACGAACTGATTGCTGGCGAGCATATCTCCATGCACAGCGACAACGAGATGTTTGTGGTGGAAATCCCACTGATTCCCAGACAGAAGGCGATGGAGATTCTTGAAAAAATGAAAGAATAGGTGATGCTATGAAAAAAGTGGTCATTATTGAAGACGAGGCGATTGCGGCTCAAAGATTGTCAAAGATGCTGTCGGAGGAAAATTCCGATTTGCATGTCGTGCAAGTGCTTCAAACGGTGGAAGATACGGTGGAGTGGTTTCAGACGAATCCCACCCCTGATTTGGTGTTCATGGACATCCACCTCGCGGATGGGCTGGCCTTCCGCATCTTCGACAAAATCACCATTGACTGTCCGATCATCTTCACCACTGCCTACGACCAATATGCGTTGCAAGCCTTCCAAGTGAACAGCATCGACTACCTGCTGAAGCCCATCAGTCGTGAGGATTTGCAGCGGGCATTGTGCAAATTCGGGAAAATTGAAGGGAAAGCCCCCGTAGCGGAAAACAGCCAGCTCTCCGCTCTGATGGAGATGTTTAACCAGCAGACACGGCAATACCAATCCTACTTCCTGATTCCAGTGAAAGACAAGTTGATTCCTTTGGCCATCGCGGAGGTGGCCTGCTTCTATTTGGAGGACAAGGTGTCGCGAGCCATCACGTTTGACGAGAGGGCTGTCGTGGTGGGCAAACCGTTGGATATTATTGTGGAACAGTTGGACCCGCATCTCTTCTTCCGCGCCAACCGTCAATACGTGGTGGCGCACAAGGCCATCGAAAGCATATCGATGTGGTTTGGCGGCAAGCTGAATCTTTCCCTTTCGGTAAAAGTCCCTGAACGCATTCTCATCAGCAAGGCCCGTGTCCCCGAATTTAAAGAATGGTACACGGCTTGAAGGGAGTAAAGGGAAGGTTGATGATTCCTATTTCCCGATGCAGAATTTCCCGAAAATGTTGTTGAGGATGTCGTCGGAGGAGACTGTGCCAGTGAGTTCTCCGAGATGGTGAAGTGCCATGCGCACATCTTCGGCCACCAAGTCGGTCGGCATCTGCTGCTGCAGACCGTTTTCTGTGCGGTCGATGGCCACGCGGATGTCGCTCAGTAACGACTGATGCCGTGCGTTGGTCAGCAGTGTGGTGTCGCGGATGTTGTTCTCTTCTACAAACCGCTCGATTTCTTTCAGCACCGCTTCCATATTCTCGCCTTTCTTGGCGGAGATGAAAATGGCACGCTCAATGTTCGCGGTTGTATCTGAAACAAGGTCGGTTTTATTGCCGATAAGGATGAGCTTTTTCTCATCCATTGGAATGGAATCGGCTATTTTGGTCATTTCCGCGTCGATTTCTGGAGCGGATTTCCGCGCATCGAAGATCCAAAGGATGACAGCCGCCTTGCGGATGGTTTCCAACGACCGTTCAATGCCCAACTGCTCGATAGTGTCGCCGGATTCACGGATGCCGGCCGTGTCGATGAAGCGGAAAAGCGTGCCGTGAAGCAAGAAAGTGTCCTCAATCGTGTCACGGGTGGTACCGGGAATGTCGGACACAATAGCGCGCTCGCGTTGAAGCAGCGCATTCAAAAGCGTGGATTTTCCGACGTTCGGCTCGCCTACAATGGCCACGGGGATGCCGTTTTTCAGCATGTTTCCCCATCGGTAGCTCTGAAGCAGCTTGTCAACTTCCGCTTTGATTTGCGCAAGCAGGTCGAGTAGGGCAGTGCGATCCGCAAATTCCACCTCCTCTTCACTGAAATCCAATTCCAATTCTAACAAGGATGCCAATTGGAGCAGCTCATCGCGCAATTTCGCCATCTTGTTGGAGAGTTCGCCTTGCAGCTGCTTCATGGCGGCATGGTGGGCCGTTTCCGACTGCGCCTCGATCAAATCCGCGATAGCCTCCGCCTGCGGCAAATCCAGCTTCCCGTTCATAAACGCGCGTTGCGTGAACTCGCCGGGCTCTGCCATGTGACAGCCATGGGCCAACAACAGCTCGATGATACGATGTTGAATATAAAGAGACCCATGACAGCTGATCTCCACCACATCCTCGCCCGTGAACGAGTGCGGCGCGGCAAACTTCGTCACCACCACCTGATCCAGCAACGAACATTTTCCATCTACATTATCATATATAGAAGCAAACTTCGCTTGTTTTGCATCCAGATCGGCGAAACCGGATTTCTCCGAAAAGAGCTTTCCGGCAATGCTGAATGCTTCCGAACCTGAGATTCGGATCATCGCCGTCGCCCCAAGGCCGGCAGGAGTTGCTATGGCGCAAATGGAGGTCATAATTGAATGATGAATGATGAATGATGAATGATGAATGATGAATGATATAGCGATTTACTTACTATCAATGGTTAAAAGCTAATAGCCAACAGCCAATAGCTAACTACTAACTGCTAACTAAAGTAACGATACATCGCCTTTCCCTTCACGCACAACCTCAATCCCGCCGCCGGTGCAATCCACCACGGTGGAGGGGGTGTTGTCGCCGTAGCCGCCGTCGATGACTATGTCAACGAGGTCGCCGTAACGTTCGTAGATGAGCTCAGGGTCGGTGGTATATTCGATTACGTCATCGTCGTCCTTCACAGATGTAGAAAGGATGGGATGTCCGAGTTGACGTACGATTTCGCGGATGATGTTGTTGTCGGGGATACGGATACCGATGGTCTTTTTGTGACTTTGCAATAGTTTGGGTACACTGTTGTTGGCCTCAAGAATGAATGTGAACGGTCCGGGCAACACGCGCTTCATCGTTTTGAATATGCTATTGTCCAATGGTTTGGTGAAGTCGGAAAGGTTGCTCAGGTCGTGACAAATGAAAGTCAGCGCGTCTTTTTTCTTCTTCTCGCCGGTAATTGAGATGATTCGTTCGATGCTCTTCTGCTTGAAGATGTCACAACCGATACCGTAAATCGTGTCGGTCGGATAAATGACGGTGCCGCCGTCCTGCAAACACTCCACAACGGTATTCACGGCTTTCGGATTCGGATTCTCGGGATATATTTTCAACAACATAGTTTATTCGGTTTATGGTTTATAGTTTATAGTTGATGGTTTACAAAAAAAAGAAGGGTAAGCTACTTATATCGCATCGCTACAACCTTAATGCCCTTGCTACATTCCTGTCCTGGGGGAGTTATAAGGGAGCAGATCGTATAAGACTTACCCGCTGCAAAAATACAATTTTTTCGATTCGTTTCGCTAGTAGCCTAAAATTTTCAGCATCGACTTGTAACTCTGTTCTTTAGCGAATAATTTCGTACAGAGTTCGCCCTCCTCGTCACGGTAAATGATGATGTGTTTCGGCGCGGGAGTCATGCAATGCTGTATTCCACCGTAGCCGCCGAGTGCATCTTGATAGGCGCCGGTGTTGAACAATCCAATATATTGTATGTCCTCCGGACTGTCGCCGACGGGGTAGTTGGCGGAGTCGATTTGCGGGAGGAAGACGGCGTTCAAGTGCGACTCGGAATTGTAGTAGTCGTGGCTGTCGCAGGTGAGCCCGCCCATGAAGACGCGCTCGTAGGCCTTGTCCCAGTTGTTGATGGCTAGGATGATGAACTGCTGGTTGATGGCCCACGTGTCGGGCAGGGTGGTCATGAAGGAACTGTCGATCATGTTCCATAACTCTCTGTCGTTCTGACGTTTCTGTTGCAGTACGGAGAAGAGGACCGCGCTGGCCTCGCCCACGGTGAAGGAACCGAACTCGGTGAAGATGTCGGGTTCTTGCACACCTTCGCGCTCGCAGATGTTCTTGATCTGCGCCACGATCTCCTCGGCCATGTACTCGTAGTCGTAGTCGAAGGAGAGCGAGTTCTTGATGGGGAAGCCGCCGCCGATGTTCAGTGAGTCGAGTTCGGGACAAATCTTCTTGAGGTCGCAGTAGAGGTTCACGCACTTGGTGAGCTCGTTCCAGTAATAGGCGGTGTCCTGGATGCCCGTGTTGATGAAGAAGTGCAGCATCTTCAGTTCATAGTTGGGGTTGTCCTTGATCTTTTCGCGGTAGAACGGGATCACATCGTTGTAGCGGATGCCGAGTCGCGAGGTGTAGAACTCGAAACGCGGTTCTTCCTCGGAGGCGATACGGATGCCGACCTTGCACTTTGTGTTGATTTTCTGCTGGGCGAGCAGGTCAAATTCCTTCTTGCTGTCGAAAACAGGAATGGTGTTGACGAATCCCTGGTTCAACAATTCCACAATGTTGTCGATATAAATCTGCCGTTTGAATCCGTTACATATAATGAAATTCTCCTTGTCGAACTGCCCGGATTCGTGCAAGGTTTGGATCAGATTGATGTCAAATGCGGACGAAGTCTCGATATGTACGTCGTTTTTCAGCACTTCCGACATCACAAACTCGAAATGGTTGCTCTTGGTACAGTAACAGTAGTGGTAACTGCCTCTGTAGTCGGCTTTTGCGATAGCTACGTTGAACCATCTCTTCGCCTTCTGGATGTTGGCGGAGATCTTCGGCAGGTAGGTGATTTTCAGCGGAGTGCCGTACTGCTTGATGATGTCCATCAACGGTACTTCGTTGAATAACAGGTTGTTGTCTTCCACGTCGAACTCCTCCTGCGGGAAATCGTAGGTTTGTGAAATCAGGTCGATGTACTTGGTCTTCATTGCTTTGTATTTTTTCAGAGAATTATAACGCTGCAAAAGTATAAAAAAAATAATACGGATACGAATAAAAATTCGAATCCGCATAAGTTGGATTGTTTTTAACAAACAAATGTAAAGATGTTGGATTTCGAAAAATATTGGAATCCGACTAATTTGGATTAAAATCGGTACGATTATTACAATTGTTTACGAATATCCTTGATTTCTTGGAATAGAGTAGGGTAGTTCGGTTCAAAACGAGAAGGTTTTCGCGATAAGAGTGCCAAAAATTCAACGTTTTTCTGCTTCTCAAAAAGAGTGGAGATGGAGAACTTTTGTAAGTAGAAATGATGATTCATCGCCGAACTCATCACGTTTTGGATGGCTGTTTTGTATCCTTTGGCGTCTGTCACAATGCCACTTTTGTTCAAAAACGACGGTCCCGCTTCGAATTGTGGCTTGATCAGGAACATCATCTGGCCATCGGGTTTCAAGAAGGGGTCGATGTGGGGAATAATGTACGTCAACGAGATGAAGGAGACATCCGACACGATAAGGTCAAACGGCTCGTTCTGCACGTCTTCCAAGGTCAATTCTCGGAAATCTTTGTTCTCGATGGATTGTACTTTCGGGTTCTCCCGCAGCGAATCCACCAGCTGGGCCGTACCCACATCCACTGCAGTCACCGAAACAGCGCCATGTTGCAATGCGCAATCGGTGAAGCCACCCGTTGATGCGCCAATGTCCAGCACCCGCTTCCCCTCGAAATCCATCCCGAAATCTTTGATGGCTTTCTCCAGCTTCAGCCCACCCATACTCACGTATTTGTTGAAAAGGTCAATGACCTCCACCACCATTCCGTCGGAAATGTCCATGGACGCTTTGGTCACAATACGCCCGTCCACCATCACGGTCTCGTGCTTGATGGCGGTCTGCGCCTTTTCCCGAGAAGGGAAGAAATTGTTGTCGGTAAGGTATTTATCTAATCGCATGGAATGGTTATGGGTTATTGGTTATTGAAGTTTATAGTTTAGGGTTTAGAGTTTATAGTTTAGGGTTTAGGGGTTATAGCAATTGCAGGTCTGCGAGGTGTTGTCGTAATTCCGCCTCGGTCTTGATGAGCACCTGGCGGGGTTTGCTGCCGCTGCCGGGACCCACGATCTTCAAATCTTCGAGTTGGTCCATGATTCTGCCCGCGCGGTTGTAGCCCAAGCTCAGCTTGCGCTGTATCGAAGAGGTGGAACCTTGTTGGGTCTGCACAATCAACGTGGCGGCCTCCACGAGCATGGGATCCAGCTCATTAGGATTTGTGGGCATATCCATACGGTTGCCCTCCTCACCCGGTTCGGGGACATCGGGCAGCTCGTATGGTTCGAGCAAAGGACGCAACTCTTCCTGTTTCTCAATGAATTCCGCGATCTGCTCCACCTCGGGAGTATCGACAAACGCGCACTGCAAACGCACCACGTCGCTGCCGGTGGAAATCAGCATGTCGCCCTTGCCGATGAGCTGGTTGGCGCCCGTGGCATCCAAGATCGTCTTGGAATCCACGCCCGACTGCACGCGGAATGCGATACGCGCGGGGAAGTTGGCCTTGATACTGCCCGTGATAATGTTCACCGATGGACGTTGCGTAGCAATCACCAAGTGGATGCCGATGGCACGGGCGAGCTGTGCCAAACGGGCCAACGGTTGCTCCACCTCGCGTCCTGCCGTCATGATCAGGTCGCCGAACTCATCGATAACGACCACGATATAAGGCATATATCGGTGACCCGCCACCGGAGAGAGCTCGCGTGCACAGAATTTGGCGTTGTATTCCTTGATATTACGCATCTTCGCCATCTTCAGCAGGTCGTAGCGGTTGTCCATCTCCACGCACAGGGAGTTGAGCGTGCGCACCACCTTTTTCGTGTCGGTGATGATGGCATCGCCGTTGTCGGGCAGCGCGGCCAAATAGTAGTTCTCGATGGCCGAATAGAGCGTGAATTCCACCTTCTTCGGATCCACCAACACGAACTTCATCTCGCAAGGATGCTTGGTGTAGAGTAGGGAAGTGATGATGGCGTTCAAGCCGACGGATTTACCTTGACCCGTGGCACCGGCCACCAAAAGGTGCGGCATCTTCGCCAAATCCACCACAAAAGATTCGTTATTGATGGTTTTGCCCAATCCGATAGGCAAAGCGTAATTGTTTTTCGTAAACTTGTCGGAGGTGATGATTTCGCGCATGGAGACGATGTTGGGGTTCTTGTTCGGAACCTCGATGCCGATGGTACCGCGACCCGGAATCGGCGCGATGATACGGATACCCAATGCGGAGAGGCTCAACGCGATATCATCCTCCAAATTCTTGATTTTGCTGATGCGAACACCCTCTTTCGGCACAATTTCATACAGGGTAACGGTCGGGCCGACCACTGCGGAAATGCTCTTGATGGCAATGCCGAAGCTGAGCAGGGTCTTCTCGATACTCATCTTGTTCTCAAGCAGTTCCTTGCGGATAAGCTCTTCTGTAGAGGCGGTATAGGGATAATCTTTCAGCAGCTCCACCGGCGGGAATTCGAAGTGCGAGAGCTCTTTGCGCGGGTCGTAGGGTTCTAAATCCCTAACCTCCTCAGGGGTCATGGCGTGTTCAGACTCCTCCTCTTCCGGCTCGTCCGTCATCTCTTCCTCCTCTTCAACCTCTGGTGCTTCCGGCGCATTTTTGTCGTTCATGTTGACAAACTCGAACGGAATGTCCTCTCCATTCTCAAGATTGTCGAGGACCTCATCCGTAGAAAAGACATCTTCATTTCCAACGGGCTGATTATCACCCTCTTTGTTGTCCACCAGATCATATTTCTGAGTGGCGTACTCTTTACTCAGCGCACCATGGTCGGTGATGTACAAATCGGGTTGATCCTCGTGTTGGGTACGGGTTGTGGGGATGGTTTGCAGCACTTTACCACGCTGTTTCTCAGCTCTTTTTTCGCGGTAATTAACAGCGGCTTGTTGAATTCCGGCGAACAATCCGGAGAAGTTGAAATCGTAGCAGAAGATGAGTATCAGCACAAAGAGGGCAATGTCGATCAAAACGGTGAAGAACATGCCGGTTTTCTCGATCAGAAATTGGCAGATGAAGTTGCCGAAATAGCCTGCCAAGAAGGGATTGTTGGAGTTGTAGGCGAAGAGTCCGAGGGTGATGGAGAGCCATGCCATCGTCATCACCACGGCGAAGGTAGTGCGACCTAACGGTAAAATCGACTTTTGTGCGATGAGCCGGATACTATATATAAATATTATGAATGGAAATCCGATGGAGGCCACGCCGAAGAAAAACTGGATGAAGAAATAGGCTAGGGATGCGCCCACTCCTTTGGCGATGTTTTGCGCCGGTTCCACATGGTCGCCCACCACGTAGGTGATGTTGTTGTGGGCGTTGAAGTAGAATGAGCCTATCGAAAGCAGGAGCAAGATGGAGAAAAGCATCAGGACGATGCCGTAAAAGACGATCATCTTGCGACCTGAAAGGAATGCCCACAGCGAAAACGAGGAAGATTTCGTCGTGGATCTCTTCCCGTTATTGGATTTGGTTTTGTTTTTTTTCGTGCTGTTGCCGTTTTGAGAGTCGGCCAGCCGCTGCATATTGGAGGTGTTTGATTTCTTTGCCACGTTAGTTTATGGTTTATGGTTTAATGTTTAATGTTTATAGTTTATAGTTTATAGTTTATAGTTTACTGTTTATAGTTTACTGTTTATAGTTTACTGTTTATAGTTTACTGTTTATAGTTTACTGTTTATAGTTTACTGTTTATAGTTTACTGTTTATGGTTTACTGTTTATAGTTTACTGTTTATAGTTTACTGTTTGCCTTTTGCCTAAAAATAGCCGAACAAAAATACAATATTTACAGAAAAGGCACGTTAAAACAACGGTTTAATATAAACACCGTAATGTTAGAAAAAAAACTCCGGGGAGAAAATTATTAGCCGATAACTGCGTATTTTTGCATAAAATTTTGAACGATGAATATGTTAACATTATTGACGGTAGTGAATGATTCTTTGGGAGCCACGATTTCCTCTGCTGAACCGCATGTGGAAGAGACTTCCTATTTCAAACTAGTCTTCGCAGTAAACAGTCTGTGGATCATTATTCCTTTGATTTTGATGCTGGCTTTTGCCATCTATTTCTTTGTCAAGAAGTTGTTGGTTGTCAACCGCGCTTCGCAGGAGGAACGCAACTTCATGAACAATATTCGTGACTTTATCCACGAAGGAAAGCTCGACTCTGCAGTCGCCCTTTGTCGCAGCAACAACAACCCAACCGCTCGCATGATCGACAAGGGCCTGTCCCGTTTGGGTCGTCCGCTGGAGGACATCCGCACGGCTATCGAGAATGAGGGCAATTTGGAAGTTTCCCGTCTGGAAAAAGGGGTGTCGGCTTTGGCTACCATCGCTGCCATTGCCCCGATGATGGGTTTCCTGGGTACGGTGGTCGGTATGGTGGGCGCGTTCCACAACATGGCCGCTGATCCGAACAATTTCAACATCGGCACGCTTTCATCCGGTATCTACACCGCCATGATCACCACCGTGGGTGGTTTGGTCGTCGGTATCATCGCCCTGGTGTTCCACAATCTGCTGATTTCCAAGATTTCCAACGTCGTCTATATGCTGGAAGTCCGCACCACTGAGTTCATGGATCTGCTTCACGAAAACGCCTAATCCCCGCAGCCATGGCTATCAAGATGCAAAACCGAATTGACGCAACGTTCAGCGCCACGTCCATGTCCGACTTGGTGTTCTTGTTGCTGATTTTCTTCATGCTGACCTCCACCATGATCTCGCCCAACGCCATCAATTTGGTGCTGCCGAAAAGCACCGCCGACAAGCAGCTGTCAACCAGACAATTGGAGGTCTATATCGATGAAGATCTGAACTATTTTGTGAATCCGGAAGGCTCCAATGCACAGCCCACCCCTTACGAGGAACTCTATCCTGTGATGATGGCGGCTGTGGAAAAGGATGCCAACCCCCAGAAGAACATCGTTCTGCGTGCCGACAAGAGCGTTCCGATCGAGAACGTGGTCGCGCTGATGGATGTACTCAATCAAGTGAATGACAATTTCCCTGAAGAAGAAAGATATAAACTGGTACTCGCCACTGAAGCCAAATGATGAATACTAACGAGAATAGGAAGGACAATACCATCGCATGGGCCACGACGATTGGCACCATGGGGTTGTTGCTTATTTTTCTGCTGGCTTGCAGTCTTAAATCTTTAATTCCTCCGCCACCGCCGAAAAACATGGTGTACGTTGACATAGCCACCATGGGCGGCGGTGGAGGCGGCGGTACCCCTGAGGTGGCTTCCAATCCGAAGCCCGCTTCCGGTCAGAATTACGCTACCCAGAACGCACAAGACGCCCCGGCGGTGACCCATACCAACAAAACCTCTACCAACAACGCCCCGAAAACACCGGCGGCTCCGAAACCCGACCAATCGTCCATGTACCACGGTCGTGGAGGCAGCGGTAGTGGTGGCGGTTCCGGCTCTGGAATCGGCAGTGGTACAGGTTCAGGACTCGGTCCCGGCGCAACATTGATGCCACCGTAAACGAAGAAGGACAAGTTTGCGTGGAAGTGCATATCTCCACCGAAGGACGTGTGGTGGATGCGCGTGTCATCAACAACTCAAAGTACAAAACGACCATCACCAACCGGAATATCCAACAACAATGTGTGGCCCGCGCGAAGCAAGCCATCTACAAACCCGGCAAAGAAGAGCTGAGAATCATTATATTCAGCTAAGACGCGAGAAGTAAGACTTTTAGGGGATTCGAAAGAATTCCCTTTTTTTACACTTCATAAAAAAACTATCTTTGCAACATTAAACTCTAAACTCTCAACCCTAAACCTTTAACGAATGGAATCCTATCAAGAAATATTAGACAAGATCTTTTCCGCCTATCCGATGTACCATAAAGTCGGGTCGTCGGCGTATAAAGAGGGATTGGAAAACATTGAGGCACTGCTCGATATCATTGGGAATCCGCAACGGAATCTGCGCTGTGTGCATGTGGCCGGCACTAACGGGAAAGGATCGGTCTCTTCGTTCCTCTCATCTTATTTTCAGGAACTTGGCTATAAAACGGGACTGTTCACCTCGCCGCATCTTGTCGATTTTCGCGAACGTATCCGCATTAACGGGGCAATGATCCCGGTGGAGAAAGTGCTGGAATTTTTCGAACAGTATCAGGAGAAGTTCGCTCATTTAGAACCCTCTTTTTTCGAAATCACCACCGCTTTGGCGTTCCACTATTTTGCTGAACAAAAGGTGGATTTTGTCGTGATTGAGGTCGGACTCGGCGGACGGTTGGATGCCACCAATGTCATCACTCCCTTACTCTCCGTCATCACCAATATCTCGTTGGAACACACGCAGTTATTGGGCGATACCGTAGCCAAGATCGCGCGCGAGAAAGCTGGAATCATCAAGGACAAAGTCCCCGTGGTCATCGGGGAGTATGATCCCGAAAGCTTCCCTGTTTTCGAGGACATAGCCCTCCATCATGACGCCCCGTTCTTCCCCGCCGACGTCAACTACGAATACACGAATCATGGCGGCACGTTGGGCATCTACGACAAGGAGACTCACGAGAAAGTATATTCGCTTTTCACCCCATTCGATGCCCACTATCAGGACAAGAATATACTTACCTTCTACCAGGCGGCGAAAGTGTTGGAGTTCATCCTCAACATCCAAGAGGACAAGATAGGTCTGGCGGTGCGGAACATGCGAGAAAACACAGGTCTGATCGGACGTTGGCAAAAACTGTCCGACCATCCGCGCATCCTCTGCGACGTGGGGCATAACTACGCCTGTCTGAAGAATTCCATGTCCAACATCTATGAGGAAAAGTCCTCCAACGACAGCAAAGTCCACGTGGTTTTCGGCATGGTGAGCGACAAAGACATTGACCACATCCTGCCGCTGCTGCGCAAAGAGTTTGTCTATTACGTCTGCCGCGCCCACATCGAAAGGGCCATGGACCAAGAGAAACTCGCCGCAAAGATGCGGGAGCAAGGGCTGTCGTGTAATACCTATCCTTCTGTGAAGGAGGCCATTGCAGCGGCGAAGTCGGCGGCAACGGAGGAGGATGTCGTGTTCATCACCGGCAGCTGTTTTGTGGTCGGCGAAGCATTGGAGGAATTTGATTAAACCACTTCCTTGAGAAGCCCGTAGGGCTGACATCCCACAGGCAGGGGCGTAAGCCCCTGCGTATTGAATATGGAATGCGGAATGTATGACGTTGGACGTGTGACGAATGATATTATATGACGATGAAACGATAACGGAAAATGATGAGAAAAAATACCATCATCACCATTTTTTTGTTGCTGAACGCAGTTTTCGCGTTCGGACAATCGTCGTGTGTTGTGGTCAATGATCAGGATGCGGAGCTGTTGCGCGATGCGAAAGTACTGGGCAGGAAAACGCAAGTGTTGACGTTGGAGAATTACCCAATGGACGCTGAAAAAATTGTGCAATACCTTGAGAATCACGGATATCCGTTTGCTTCTGTCCAGTTGACCACCGAATGGATGGACGATACTATCCCGCAATATGTACTGCATATCGACCGCAACCGATACACCCAAGTGGATTCCATTGTGCTGAAAGGCAATATCAAGCTGAGTAAGCGCTATTTATGGCCTTATTTAGGATTGAGGAAAAAAGCGCCCTATTCAGAAAAGACGATCCGCGCGGTGAATGAGAAACTCCAGTCGATCCCGTTTGCCACCGTCATACAGCCCGCAGGCATCTCTTTTGAGGGCGATAAGACATTGTTATACGTCTATTTAGATAAGAAACCTGTTAACCGTTTCGACGGCTATATCGGGTTTCAGCCGGTGAGTGAGCTGACGGGGAAATTAGCCATTAATGGCGAATTGAATCTGTCTTTGCAGAATATTTTCCATATTGGAGAACAACTCTCGGTGGAATGGCGGAGCTGTGAGCGATATTCTCAATATCTGAATGTGAACGCAACATTTCCTTACCTTTTTGGCACGCGATTTGGCATTGACGGCCATTTTCGGTTGGACAAGCAGGATACCACCTATTTGACGTTGAACTACCGTATCGGTATTCCGTACCACTTCCGCCACGACAGCTATATTCGTCCGTACATTGACTTCACGCAGTCGCAATTGTTGGATTCTCAACGTAATGTCACCACCATGGACACGGCCTACATGAATCACCGTAACATATTGTATGGCTTGTCGTTACGCGTGACACAGGTCGATAATTACTACCAACCGAGACGCGGTTTCGACCTCTATGCGGATGTTGCCGCGGGTCGTCGCACGTTGTTGCCCAGTCTATCCATGGAGCCCAGCGCCACGGAAGACATTGATTTGGTGAAGACCTCTTACCGCATTATGGGCGGCGTGACAGGCTTTGTCCCTGTCTATAAGACCATTGTGCTGATGTTGCGGACGCAGGCGGGCAGTATGCTCCAAGGTCCGCATTATCGCAACGAAATGTTCAAAATCGGCGGCGAAGGACAGATCCGCGGATTCACGGAAAACGAGCTCTATGCCAGCACATATCTGCTCTATTCGGCGGAACTGCGCTATCTTTTCGGGCATAACTCCGATGTGCACGCCTTCTTCGACGGTGGCGTTTACGAGCAGCAGGGCTATGATAACTATCTGTTTGACACGCCTTTCGGCTTCGGAATAGGCGTTAACGTCGGGGTGCGGAGCGGCGTTTTCTACTTCGAATACGCTCTTCCGAGACAACGAAACAACCCCATTTCTTTCAAGACAGGAAAAATACATTTTGGTGTTAGGGTAGGGTTCTAGGTACCCAAAAAAAGTGTACTTTTGCCGCCTTGAAAAAAAATCAGGAAACCATTGATTCTATGGAGAAAAATGTACCGGCAGAGGACACCCTTGTGGTGACTGGTGCGCGCGAAAATAACTTGAAGAATGTCTCGCTGACCATTCCGCAGCAGAAACTGGTGGTCATCACCGGTTTGAGCGGAAGTGGTAAGTCGTCATTGGCCTTCGACACCATCTATGCGGAGGGCCAACGTCGTTACATGGAGACCTATTCGGCGTATGCGCGGCAGTTCATCGGCAGCATGGAGCATCCCGATGTGGACAAAATCTCCGGTCTCAACCCCGTGATTTCCATTGAGCAGAAGACCGTTAACAAGAATCCGCGTTCTACGGTCGGCACCATCACGGAGGTCTATGATTTCTTGCGACTTCTGTACGCCCGTGTGGCGGACGCGTACTCGTACAACACCGAGGAGAAGATGGTGCACTATTCCGAAAAGGAACTTATCGACCTGATTCTCAAACGTTACCATAACAAATCCATTACGATTTTGGCACCGGTGGTCCGCCGCCGTAAGGGACATTACCGCGAATTGTTCGAAAATATTCGCAAACAAGGCTTTACCAAAGTACGTATCGACGGTGTGATGCGGCAGCTGATGATGGGCATGCAAATCGATCGTTACAAAATTCACGATATTGAATTGGCTGTCGATAACCTTACCGTGAGCGATTTTTCGCAGAAAAGGCTCTCCAATAGTGTGCAAATTGCCATGAAATATGGTAAAGGAGCCATTATGATTCTCGAAAACGACACCAAAGAGGTCAAAAACTACAGTAAATTCCTGATGTGTCCCACCACAGGCATCTCTTATCCGGAGCCGGAACCGAACACCTTTTCGTTCAATTCCCCGTACGGAGCCTGCGAATATTGTAACGGTCTCGGCAGCATCACCGAAATCGATATCGACAAGGTGATACCTGACAAGAACAAATCCATCAAGAACGGCGGTATCGCCATCTTGGGTGAATATAAGAACACGCTGTTATTCAGAACGTTGGATGCTTTGGCTGAGAAGTATAACTTTTCGTTGTCTGAGCCTATCAAGAATCTGAACGAGCAACAACTGAACGCCGTTTTGTACGGCACGACAGAAATTTTGCATGTAAAACGCGAAGTGGCGGGTCTGTCGCCCATGAAAAAGACCTTCGAGGGCGTGGTGAACTTCATCGGCAATCTCAATGAGGAGAACATGCCGGCATCGTTCAAGAAGTGGATCTCGCAGTTCGTGAACACGATTCCTTGTCCGCATTGCCACGGTGCCCGTCTGCGCACGGAGTCGCTGCATTTCCGCATTGAGGACAAGAACATTGCGGATTTGGCGCACTGGGACATGGCGGAACTGTTGGCGTGGTGCAAGAAACTGCCTTCGCATCTGGATCCTGCGAAACGGCACATCGCCAGCGAAATCCTCCGCGAAATCGTTTTCCGCTTGGAGTTCCTGTGCGATGTGGGTGTGCAATATCTGTCGCTCGACCGCTCATCGGCCTCATTGTCGGGCGGCGAGGCGCAGCGCATCCGTTTGGCCACGCAAATCAGCTCGCAGTTGGTCAATGTGATGTACATTCTGGACGAGCCGAGTATAGGTCTACACCAGCGTGATAACCACTATCTGATTGAATCACTGCGACATCTGCGTGATATGGGCAACTCCGTCATCGTTGTTGAGCATGATCGCGACATGATGCGGGCAGCCGACTATATCGTGGATGTGGGGCCGGCAGCGGGTGAATATGGCGGCGAGATCGTGGCAGCCGGAACGTATAAGTCAATCCTTAAAAGTGGCTCATTGACAGCCGCTTACCTCAAAGGAAAAAAGAAAATCGAGGTGCCGAAGAAACGTCGTAAGGGCAATGGCGAATGGCTCACCATTGTGGGCGCGACAGGCAATAATCTGAAGAACGTCACGGTGGAATTCCCGTTGGGCACGTTGATCTGCGTGACGGGTGTCTCAGGCAGCGGCAAATCGACCCTCATCAACGAAACGCTCTATCCGATTGTCAATCACCACATTTACCGTGCGGAGAAGAAACCGCTGCCGTATAAAGATATTGTCGGTTTAGAGCATATCAACAAAATTATCGACATCAACCAGCAGCCCATCGGACGTACGCCGCGTTCCAATCCGGCAACGTATGTGGGTGTGTTTGAGGATATTAGAAAGCTTTTCACCCAGATGCCTGAGTCCAAGATTCGCGGCTACAAACCTGGACGTTTCTCCTTTAACGTCACGGGCGGTCGTTGCGAGGAGTGCAAAGGCGCAGGTGTGAGGACTATCGAAATGAATTTCCTGCCCGATGTTTATGTCACTTGCGACAAATGCGGTGGCAAGCGTTACAACGACGAAACGCTGGAAATCCGCTACAAGGGCAAGTCTATCAAAGACGTGCTGGATATGGACATTCACACGGCCATTGACTTTTTCGAGAATATTCCCTCAATTGTGCGTGAGCTCAAGACGATGGACGATGTGGGCTTGGGCTATCTGAAGCTCGGTCAGCCCTCCACCACGCTTTCCGGCGGTGAGGCGCAGCGCATCAAACTGGCCGCTGAGCTGTCGAAAAAAGACACGGGCAACACGTTGTATATTCTTGACGAGCCCACCACGGGCTTGCATTTCCAGGACATCGCCATCCTGATGGATGTGCTGAACCGTTTGGTGGAAAAGGGCAACACGGTAATCGTCATCGAACACAATATGGATGTCATCAAGATGGCCGACTGGATTATCGACATGGGTCCCGAAGGCGGTCGCAGCGGCGGCGAGGTGGTCGCATGCGGTACGCCGGAAGAGATTGTCGCCCAAAATGTAGGATTCACGGCACAATTCTTGGCCAAGGAACTTTCCAAGTAATTCAGAAGGGTAGGGTTAACCCCTTTATTTCCAGAATTTTGATAAACAGAAGATGTGTTGAAATAAATACAAAAAAAAAGCAACACAAATCTCAGTGTCGCTTTAAATCCAAATCAAATGCTTCAAAAAAAATTTTGGAGCGGAAAACGGGACTCGAACCCGCCACCTACAGCTTGGAAGGCTGTCGCTCTACCGGATGAGCTACTTCCGCGGGTGAAAAAAAAAACAAGTGGGAGAGGAAGGATTCGAACCTCCGAAGGCTTAGCCAGCAGATTTACAGTCTGTCCCATTTGACCGCTCTGGAACTCTCCCATCGTTGTTTCGTCTATGCCTGAGCCGATAGTCGGACTTGAACCAACGACCGGCTGATTACAAATCAGCTGCTCTACCAACTGAGCTATATCGGCATATTTTTCAATGAACGTCTCATCGTTTTGCGGTGGCAAAGATAGTATTTTTTTGATACGGAAACACACTGGATGCAATTTTTTTTTAATAAAAATGTAAACCGTTGATTCATTGGAAAATAAAATTGATTTTTAGGATTGAATCAGGGGCTTTGTAGATGGGAAATGCCCTGTTTGACGGGACTTCCGTCGCCTGTTTTGGAAGAATTTCGCGCAAAACGTGAAAAAATCGAATCGGAAGAAGGGGTGGGAGCGGCATCTGTCAGACCTCATTTTTCGTCATATACATTATATAATAATGTCGAAAAAGTTGACCGCTTTTTTTTGCCGAACCATATCAAAAAAAGTGTATTTTTGCCGCCAGTTTTAAAAATGAAAAGCTATGTCAGAAATTTTACAAAAAGTACAATCAATCATTGCCGACAAACTGAGTGTCGATGTGGCTGATGTCACTCCTGAAAAGAGTTTCACGAATGATTTGGGTGCCGATTCTTTGGATACGGTCGAATTGATCATGGAATTTGAAAATGCTTTCGGTGTTAAATTTCCGGAAGAAGATGCTGAAAAAATCGCTACTGTAGGTGACGCTGTCTCCTATATCGAAAATCTTCTTGCATCAAAGTAAAATATTTTCGTTTACAAAAATACGTTTGTGATGCACCTCAAACGCGTTGTTGTAACAGGCATTGGTGCTTTAACACCAATAGGTAATAATGTGGCTGAGTACTGGGGCAATCTCCTTAAGGGGAAATCCGGTGCTAGCCACATTACTTATTTTGATACGGAGAAGTTCAAGACGAAATTCGCCTGCCCGCTCAAAAATTACAATCCGACGGACCATTTCACGTCGAAGGAGCTCTCAAAGTTAGACCGTTGCGCCCAGTTTGCGCTCATCACCACAGAAGAAGCGCTCCAAGACGCACAGGTCAACTTGGACGAGCTGGATAAGTCGCGCGTGGGGGTGGTTTATGGCACGGGCATCGGCGGACTGACCTCTTCTGAGGAGGCTGTGCAGCAGTTTATGCTCCAGGAACGAAACCCTCGCTTCAGTCCGTATCACTTGTTGCGCGTGTTGGCGAACTCCGTTTCCGGCAACATTGCCCTGAAGTACGGATTCACCGGCCCCAACTACATCACCTCTTCCGCATGCGCGTCGTCGGCGAATGCTATTGGCGATGCGTGTTATGCCATTGCCTTGGGCAAATCGGACATGGTGGTCACGGGCGGTACCGAATCCGCCATCATTGAGCTGGCCATAGGCGGTTTCAACGCCATGCGCGCATTATCCACACGTAATGACGACCCTGAACACGCCAGCCGTCCGTTCGACAAAGACCGCGACGGTTTTGTGATGGGCGAAGGCGCTGCAACGCTCATACTGGAGAGTGAGGAACACGCTTTGGCTCGCGGTGCACACATCTACGCTGAAATCGTCGGGGTGGGCATGACCGCCGACATTTACCACATTGCCGCTCCCGATCCTTCCGGCAAGGCGGCTTTCGCATCCATGCGTAACGCGTTGAAAAGCGCACAGTTACAGCCTGAGGATGTCGATTACATCAACACACATGGCACTTCCACACCTTTGGGCGACCTCTCCGAATGCCGCGCTATTGAGCAGCTTTTCGGCGACCACGCACCCAAGTTGGCTATCAATTCCACGAAATCCATGATTGGACATCTGCTCGGCGCAGGTCCTGCGGTGGAAAGCGTGGCCATCCTCTGCTCCATGCGCGACAGTTTGGTGCACCCTACCATCAATTTGGAACACCTTGATCCATTGTTGCCTGGCCATTGGAACTTTGTTCCCGGAGAAGCTATTTCCCGTCCGGTGAAAGTCGCGCTGTCCAACTCCTTCGGCTTCGGCGGACACAACGTCTCTTTGCTCTATATCGAATATAAGGCATAGCTATGACGTTGACAGACAAACAGATTCGGACCTATTTCAAGAATGTTTTCGGTTTTCGGATACGCCATGTCGATTTGTTTCGCACGGCGCTGATTCATCGTTCCGCGACGGCTGTTTCCTCTTTCGGCATGCGAGAAAATAATGAACGCCTCGAATATCTCGGGGATGCTGTCTTGGACATGATCATCGCGGATTTCCTCTGCCACAAGTATCCCTTTGAGTCTGAAGGGTTTCTCACTCAGGCGCGTTCCAAGCTAGTGAATCGCCAGAGTCTGGGGAGTCTTGCTTTGAAACTGGGACTGCAGGATCTTATCATGATGTCGCATAACATTAATTCCAAATATATCCCGGGAAACACTTTTGAAGCGGTTGTCGGTGCCATTTATCGCGATCAGGGCTATAAAAAGACTGTGAAAATCGTCCTTGACAACGTTTTTCTCGTGCATTTGGATATCGATGCCGTGTTGGAGGAGGACAAGGACTACAAAAGTCGCCTGTTGATCTGGGCGCAGCACAACAAACACAAAGTGACATTCAACCATGAGACCATCCATGAAAAGGAGCGAGATGTCTTCCGTGCCACTCTCTTTATTGACGAACAGCTTGTCTCAGAGGGAATTAACACCTCAGTGAAGGCAGCCGAGCAAAGAGCTTCCGAACTCGCATTGGCGGAACTCGAATAAATCGCAAAATTATTTTTATCTATTTGCGTGAAAATATGTTATCTTTGCGCTTCAATATGCTATGTTGTATTTTAGTCATTAAATGAAACATTATGGATATCAGATTTTCAAATCAAGATGCTTTATTTGCTGTTGATAATCAACAGATTGAAAACTTGAAGCCCGTGGCTGAAGCCGCTTTGCAGACGGCATTGAAGAAGACGGGTCGCGGCAACGATTTCTTAGGATGGGTCACCCTTCCGAACGATGTGACGGAGGAGGAGATTGTCCGAATTGAGGAGTGCGCTGCCCGCATGGCGGCACAGTCGGACGTGATTGTGGTGGTCGGCATTGGCGGCTCTTACCTTGGAGCCCGTGCGGTCATCGAGGCGTTGCAGAATGCTTTCGCTCCTTACGTGAAGGGCAAATTCCCGCACATCCTCTATGCGGGTAACAATATCAGCGAGGACTATCTCCATGATTTACTGGGCGTTCTTGATGTTAACGATTATTCCGTGGTGGTGATTTCCAAATCAGGTACCACGACCGAACCAGCGTTGGCATTCCGCATCCTGAAACAGCACTGCGAGAAGAAATATGGCGTGGAAGGTGCGCAAAAACGTATTGCAGCGATCACCGACAAGGCCCGTGGCGCCCTGAAAACCCTCGCCGACAAGGAAGGCTATCCCACTTTCGTGATTCCCGACGATGTGGGCGGTCGCTATTCTGTGCTCACCCCCGTGGGCTTGCTGCCTATCGCTATGGCGGGCTTCAACATCCGCGAACTGTTGCAAGGCGCCAAGGATATGCAGAAATTCGTGGCGGAGAATCCCACATATGAGCAGAACCCTGTCCTGCAATATGCCCTTATTCGTAACATATTCTACCAGAGCGGATTAAAGGTGGAATTGTTAACCTCTTTCGAGCCCCAGCTTTTCTATTTCATCGAATGGTTCAAACAGCTGTTCGGCGAAAGCGAGGGCAAGGAACATAAGGGAATCTTCCCTGCAGGAGCGATTTTCTCCACCGACTTGCACTCCCTCGGACAGTACATCCAAGAAGGTACGCGCCAGATTTTCGAAACTGTTTTGGCAGTGGATAATGCGCACCATCACGTGGCCATCCCTGAGGATGCCGAGAATCTCGACAATCTGAACTATCTGCAACATCGTAGCATTCACGAAATCAACCAGATAGCTCGTAAGGGTACCTGTCTCGCCCATGTGGATGGCAAAGTCCCGAACCTCTGTATCACCGTGCCTCAAATCAACGAATACAACCTTGGTGAGTTGATCTACTTCTTCGAAATGAGTTGTGCGGTAAGCGGTTACATGCTGGACGTGAATCCGTTCGACCAACCTGGCGTGGAAGCGTATAAGAAGAATATGTTCAGGCTGCTTGGAAAACCCGGCGTGAAGTAGTTTCAAGTTTCAAGTTTCAGGTTTCAGGTATTTGAATCATGAATCATGAAACTTGAAACCTGAAATCAAAGTAGTACAAATCAACGAAATAGTGCAGGGTTTTATTTTCACTTTCTTCGCCCTTTATGTGGTGATGCTGTTCGTGATCACGGGTTTTACTGCCCGCAAGACGGACAAGATGAGTTATTTTACCGGAAATCGTAAGTCACCTTGGTTTGTGGTGGCTTACGGCATGATTGGCAGTTCTTTGTCGGGCGTGACGTTCATGTCCGTGCCTGGCGACGTATATACGACCCAATTCACCTATTTCGGGGTGGTTTTGGGCTACATTCTGGGCTATTTGGTCATCGCATTGCTGCTGTTACCCCTCTATTACCGACTAAATGTGACTTCCATATACGAATACCTTGGTAAGAGGATAGGAGGGGAGGCGCATAAAACCGGAGCGCTATTCTTCTTCCTGTCGCGATTGTTGGGCTCCGCATTGCGCATGTATTTGGTAATCTTTGTGTTACAGATTTTTGTCTTCGATGGTTGGAACATCCCGATTTGGGCGACCGCCATCGTGATGATTGCCATTATATTGCTCTACACCTTCCGTGGAGGCATCAAAACGGTGGTGTGGACCGATATGTTGCAGACGACCTTTCTTATTGGCGCACTGGTGATTACGATTGTGGTCATCATGAAGAATATGGGGGGCTCTTTCAGCGATATATGGGCGCAGATGGCTACCGTCGGCAAAGACGGCACCGACTGCCGTACGGTTTTCAACACCGATTGGCGCAACAACAGCTACTTTATGAAGCAGATCATCGGCGGTATGTTCATCACGATTTCCATGACCGGTTTGGATCAAGATATGATGCAGAAGAACTTGTCTTGCAAGTCGTTACGAGAGTCACAGCGCAACATGTTCTCGTTCACCGCTATCTTGGTGGTCGTGAACATCCTCTTCTTGCTGTTGGGCGGTATGTTGTTGGTCTTCGCACAGCATAACGGCGTGGATGTCAGCCAGTTCCCGACCGACCGCATCTATCCTGAAATTGCCTTCAACTACTTGGGCAAGGTGGGTGCGCTGGTTTTCGTTTTCGGGTTGATTTCTGCCGGCTTTTCCAGTGCGGACGGCACCTTCACGGCATTGACCACCACGGTTTGCTACGATTTGCTGGATATAGAGCGACGCTTCCCTTCTGAAAAACAGCAGATTAACGTGCGCAGAATCGTGCATCTGATCATTTCGATGCTGTTCCTGATGGTTATCATCATCGTGGCCAACCACCACAATGACGCACTCATCCGCATCATCTTCATGGTCGCCTCCTACACCTACGGTCCGATTCTCGGATTGTTCGCGTTCGGCATGTTCACCAAACGTGAGATTCCGCAAAAGATGCGTTTCATGGTGCCGGTGATTGCCCTTGTGATACCTACATTCTGTTACATATTGTCCTCGCATTCAGTGGATTGGCTTAACGGATACAAGTTCGGTTATGAGCTGCTGATTGTGAATGGACTGTTGGTATTTGCCTCGTTGCTGGCCGTGAGCCGTAAACGAGTTTAGTTTCATTGAAAAAAGTTAAAATTTCGAATATGCGTTATCAACCTTTATCAGCTGAATTTTACACCCGCAATCGTCGCAATGTGATTGGCGAGATGGCGGAAAACTCTGTGGCACTGCTCGTTTCGCACGACGAATACCCGCGTTGCGGCGACACCACCCATCCTTTCCGGCAGAACTCCGACCTGCTCTACCTTTGCGGTATCGACCAGGAGGAGACCATTCTGATGCTGGCTCCGTGGCATCCCACGCCTGCGTACCGCGAGGTGCTGTTCATCAAGAATCCTTCGCCGGAGAAGATCGTCTGGTTTGGTCATCGCCTTTCCAAAGAGGATGCTAAAAAGCTCTCGGGGGTGCAAACTGTCATGTTTACAGAGGATTTCGGAGCCGTTTTGAACGACGTGATGGTGCATTCGGAGCATGTCTATCTCCATATTCCCGAGGATCCGCGTTTCCGGCAGGAACTTCCGACCCGTGAGATTCGCTTTGCCCAGCAGCTGAAAAAGGACTATCCTCTGCATGATTATCGTCGGCTCGCCCCGATTCTCTATCCGCTGCGTAACGTCAAGCATCCGGAGGAGTTGAAGGCGATGAAGAAGGCGTGCGAGATTACGGGCAAGATGTTTCGTCGTGCGTTAACCGCCATAAAGCCAGGTAAGTACGAATACGAGATTGAGGCAGAGATGACCTACGAAGTGATTCGCAACGGTGCCACCACGCACTCCTTTGCGCCCATCATCGCCGCTGGTCCCGACACCTGCATTCTCCACTATATCAAGAACGACAAGCAGATGAAGGACGGTGATTTGCTGTTGATGGACTTCGGCGCGGAGTATGCCAACTACGCCGGCGACTGCTCCCGCACGGTGCCTGTGAACGGCAAATTCACCCCGCGACAGAAGGCCGTTTACGAGGCCGTGCTCTCGATTTATAAGGAAACCATTCCGCTTTTCAAGCCCGGCATGACCATCCACAAAATCAACGATTTCGTCTTCAAACGGATGGATGAGGAACTGATAAAGCTGGGTCTTTACACGCAGGAAGATGTTGACAATCAAGATTCTGCAATGCCTTGCTTCAAGAAGTACTACATGCATAACACCAGCCACTTCATCGGCTTGGATGTGCACGACGTGGGCGAGCGCCATTGGGTGTTCCAGGCCGGCAATGTCTTGAGTTGCGAGCCCGGCATCTACATCGCCGAAGAGGGCATCGGCGTCCGCATCGAAACTGATGTCGTCGTTGGAGAAACCCCGATCGACCTCATGGCGGACGTGCCCGTGGAGGTGGAGGAAATCGAATCGCTCATGCGCAGTTAGCAGTTAGTAATTAGCAGTTAGCAGTTGGATGGGATGAACTGCTAACTACTAACTGCTAATTGCTAACTAATTCAATAACAGCAAGAATTTACAATGTCATTCATAGATAGCATCCTCCAATGTCGCACCCTCTCCATCACTGGTATGGCGAAAAATACCGGCAAGACCGTTGCGCTCAATTATCTGCTGGAACAGCTGCGGCTGCACGGCAAGAGGGTGGCGGTGACCAGTATCGGCATTGACGGGGAGAAGACCGACCAGGTGACGCAGACCGAGAAGCCGGAGATTGAGCTGTGCGAAGGGACGATTTTCGTGACATCGGAGTACCACTATCGCCAGCGGTTGTTGCTTTCGGAAATCCTTGATTTGTCGGACGATAGCACCTCGTTGGGGCGCTTGGTGACCGCACGTGTGCTGCAGGCGGGCAAGGTGATTTTGTCGGGCCCTGCGACCACGGGCGGCGTGCGCAAGGTACTGGATAGGATGGGGGAGTACGGCGTTGATCTCACCATTGTGGATGGGGCGTTGTCGCGCAAGAGCCACGCCTCCCCGGCCATCACGGATGGGCTGATTCTCTCCACAGGAGCGGCCATCGCTCCTGATCTGAACACGATAGTGAAGAAAACGTCCGAACTGTACGATCTGATGAAACTGCCAGAGTATGAGACGGATTACGCTGATGAACTGATGCAAATGGAGAACGGCATCTTCGCGTTGACGGATGAGGGCTATCAATCGCTGAATATCCCGTCATCGTTATTGTCCGAAAAATACAAGGCGGAACTCTTTTCTCACGGAAACAAGCTGTTTATCAGCGGTATCCTCACCGACATGATGCTGAATTTCCTCCGGATGCAGTCCGAAGTGAAGAACTCCGTGATCATCGTCAAGGACTTCACCAAGATATTCGTCACCCCGATGAATTTGAGACTTTTCCTGAGCAAAGGCGGCAGCCTCCGCGTCCTCAAACGCCCGAACCTGATTGCCGTCACGGTGAACCCCGTTGCCCCGAGCGGCTACACCATTCCGTCGGAAGTGCTGGTGAAGGCGATGGAAGGAGTGTTTGACGTGCCGGTACACGATGTTTTAGTTAGTAGTTAGTAGTTAGCAGTTAGTAGTTGGTTTTTCGGAGCATTGTCCGGATTTTGGGTGTTTTTGGGTTTTCGTTATGGCAGATAACATTTTTAATAGTTCTAAGCTGTCTTTTCTGATACTATCATGCTGAATATCTGTAATATATCCATTATTAAACAGCATATCAATCCAATACAAGGATTCTGAAGATTCTTTGTAAGCGATATACATTTTTGCGTAAAAATCTTTTTTCGACTGAGCGCATAACGCCTCGCTTATGTTGGCACCAATACTGGTACCTGCTCGCAAAAGCTGCTTCGACATAACAAACTCTCTTTTGATTTGCCGTAAATATTGATGCATCTTGATGATTCTTGACGCAAAGCAGAGGCTTTTTTCTTGAACAATACTATGTTTCATGTTTTAATTTTCTGTTTTTATTTTCAAAATTATTCGCAAAAATAAAAACAAAAGAGAAGGAAAGAATAAAGAATATCGAAAAATATCAACACATAACGGTTCGTTAAACCCAACCGCCCGGTCAACTGCTAACTACTAACTGCTAACTGCTAACTTCGCAGACCCGTTAGTACATTCAACGAATTCGGTAGCAGCTCGATCCGGTAATCCCCTGTGGCCAGCAGTTCTCCTTCGGTTTCGGCGCGGAGAATGGAGTTGGTGCGGATGTTCACCTCTGTGGTTTTGATGATTTTGATGTCCTTGATTTTGTCGATGTGGTCGCCGGTGGTCATGTCCTTCAGGTGTTTCAGGACTTTCGGGATACTCATCTTGGGGACTACGATAAGGTCGAGAAGGCCGTCGTCGGGGATGGCGTACTTGGCTTCGCGGATGCCGCCGCCGTTGTATTGACAGATGGCGGCGATGACCATGAAGACCTCTCCTTCGAAGTTAAAGTCTTCTTTGGCAGACACTTGTATAGCGGTAGGCTTGTGCGAGAAGAGTGTCTTGAGTAACGATAGCACATAGACGTTGAACCCTAAAAGGTGCGGCGGATTGTTTGTTACATCGTAGATGACCTCTGCATCGAAGCCGAAACCGGCAATGTTGATGAAGTAGCGGATGTAGGACTTGTCGTGGGTTTGCGTGGTGACTTTCCCGATGTCGTGCTGCATGAAATTGCCATTACGCCAGCATTCCACGACTTCAGCGATGGTCTTGGGGTAGTGGTGGGTGCGCACCCAGTCATTGCCGCGCCCTAAGGGCAGCACGGCCATATAGACCTCGCGGGTGTCCACACCGGAGAGGAAGATGCCGTTCACCACCTCGTTGATGGTGCCGTCGCCGCCCGCCGCCACAATATGGCGTATTCCGTTTTGGCACAGATCTTTAGCCGTCGCGATACCCTCACTTGGTTTCCGCACGATGTGCAGCTCATAACGGATGTTGCGACGTTCTAGCAGCTCCGCGACCGGCTTCCAATTCCGTTCGCACTTCTTCTCGTTCGCGTTGCTGTTGAGGATGATATGCCAGCATTGGTCTTCGATTCTGATATTTGTCATTCTTCGTGATGTTTCGTTTCGTATTCCGCCTTTAGCCTTTTGCTTTTTGCTTTTAGCCGTTAGCTGTTTACCAATGGCTAACAGCCAATAGCCAATAGCCAAATTTTCAGCCGCAAAAATAAGAAAAAAATAGTACCTTTGCCGCCCTAATTATGAAAGAGAAAAAGATTTCCATCCGTGGTGCGAAGGTCAACAACCTGAAGAATATCGATTTGGATATTCCGCGCAACAAGTTCGTAGTAATCACCGGGTTATCAGGATCCGGCAAGTCGTCGTTAGCCTTCGACACGCTGTATGCCGAAGGACAACGGCGCTATGTGGAGAGCCTCAGTTCCTATGCGCGGCAGTTCATGGGACGTATGCGAAAACCCGATGTGAAGTCCATCACAGGCATCCCGCCAGCCATCGCCATCGAGCAGCGTATTATATCGCGCAATCCGCGCTCCACCGTCGGCACGGTCACTGAAATTTACGAATACCTGAAGCTCCTTTTCGCTCGTATCGGACATACGATTTCGCCCATCAGCGGACAAGAGGTGCGCCGCCACGATGTGAAAGACGTGATGCAATTCATCATGGACACGCCCGCCGGTGAACGACTCTATGTGCTTGCGCCAGTGGTGATTGCAGCGGGAAGAACGTTGGAAGAGCAGCTGCAGATTCTGCTGCAACAGGGTTTCAACCGCATGATGTATGATAAGCAACTGGTGGAAATCGACGACCTTCTTAAAAGCACGAAATCATTGGATGTTAACAAGTTGTATCTGATGATTGACCGTTTCAAGTCCGACAGTTTAGCCGCCCAGCAGATTCGCGTGACGGATGCTGTGCAGGTGGCCTTTTCGGAGGGCAAGGGCGTGTGCGTGGTGCAACGTGAGGGCGCGAAGACGACCCAACGGTCGTTCAGCAACTTTTTTGAGGCTGACGGCATGACCTTCGAGGAACCAACGGTGAACATGTTCAGCTTCAACAATCCTTACGGCGCGTGTCCAACGTGCTCTGGCACAGGCATGATCGAGGGTGTGAACCCCGATCTCGTTTTCCCCGACCGCTCGTTGTCGGTGGCAGAGGATGCGGTGGCTTGCTGGCATGGCGAAGTGATGGGCGAGTGGAAACGCCTGTTCATGCGCGAAGCTTCCAAGTTGGATTTCCCGGTGTATAGGGCTATTGACGATCTTACAGAAGCGGAATACGATCTTTTGTGGTACGGCGACGAGAAGCGTAACGTTCACGGTATCACGCAGTTTTTCCAGTTTGTGGCAGCCAACACCTACAAGATACAGTTCCGCGTGATGCAGGCGCGTTATCGCGGGCGCGAGCTTTGTCCGGAATGCCAAGGAACGCGACTGCGCAAGGATGCCCAGTACGTGAAAGTGAACGGCAAATCCATTGCCGAGCTTCAGAATATGCCTATTTCTGAGCTGAAACTTTTCTTCGAAAACTTTGAATACCAAAACGATAACGAAAAAGAGATTGCCAAAATCCTGATGCGCGAACTGAAAACCCGCATCGGGTTGCTGGATGAAGTGGGGTTGGGCTATTTGACGCTCGACCGCAACTGCGCGACATTGTCGGGCGGTGAGTCGCAGCGCATCAATCTCGCCACCTCGTTGGGCAGCAGTCTCGTGGGCTCTCTCTACATCTTGGACGAGCCCAGTATCGGACTGCATCCACGTGATACCCAGAACCTTATCAACGTGTTGAAACGTCTGCGTGACATCGGCAATACGGTGGTGGTGGTGGAACACGACGAGGCAATTATCCGTGCCGCCGACTATATCGTGGATATCGGTCCCAAAGCTGGACAGTTCGGTGGTGAGGTGGTCTTCTCCGGCACTTTCGACAAATTGTTGAAACAGAAAAAGAATCTGACAGCCAGCTATTTGCGTGGAATGGTGCCCTGTGAGGAGGCGAAGGAGTTGGAGGTAATGCAGATTCCTGTTCCGCGATATCGCCGCAAATGGCGCAACTATATTGAAGTTCAAGGCGCGAAGGAGCACAACTTGAAGAATATCGATGTGAAGATTCCGTTGGAGTGCTTCACGGTGGTCACGGGCGTGAGCGGCTCGGGCAAAAGCTCGTTAGTGACCGACATTATCTATCCTGGTATTGCGAGGATGTTCACAGACAGCAACTTACGTCCTGGACGCTGTGGCAGTATCACGGGTGACTTTTCCAAAGTTTCCGGTGTGGTGATGGTCGATCAGGATGCCATCGGGCGTTCTTCGCGCTCTAATCCCGCCACGTATCTTAAGATTTTCGACTATATCCGCGAGCTTTACGCCGCGCAGCCGTTATCCAAGCAACGCAACTACAAAGCGGGCTTCTTCTCCTTCAACGTGGCGGGTGGCCGTTGCGAAGAGTGCGAAGGCGAAGGCATCATCCACATCAACATGCAGTTCATGGCCGATGTGGAGATGGTCTGTCCGTCGTGTCAGGGCAAGCGCTTCCGCGACGAGGCATTGGACATCAAGGTCAACGGTGTGGATATCAACGAAGTGCTGAGTATGACAGTAGCCGAAGCGGTCACGTTTTTCAGCAATCTGACCCAGAACGACATTACCCAGAACATCCTGCGTCGCTTGAAACCGCTGCAGGACGTGGGCTTGGAGTATTTGGTACTCGGGCAGTCGTCATCGACACTTTCGGGCGGTGAGGCGCAACGCGTGAAGCTGGCCAACTTCCTGGCGCAGGATGACGACACGCAGCACAAGCTGTTCATCTTCGACGAGCCGACCACGGGTCTGCATTTCCACGACATCCACAAGCTTTTCGATGCCTTCAACCGGCTGATTGAACACGGCAATACGGTGTTGGTGATCGAGCACAACACCGAGCTCATCAAATGCGCCGACTGGATCATCGACCTCGGTCCCGAGGGCGGCGATGCCGGCGGCCGCGTGGTGTTTGAAGGCACGCCGGAAGACCTCATGAAGTGCGAGAAATCTTATACAGCCCAATATTTAGCGGGAAAAATCGTGTAGGGGCGAATAATTATTCGCCCCTACGGTGACATAGGCCCTTCATCTGTTTCGATAGGAGCTGGGTCAATCACAACCCTTGTTTTTCATATTTCGCCACCATTTCTTTGGCTTCTTGTAAGAATCGTTTGCCTAGCCAAATGGGACGCAACACTTCGATTTCCGTTCCCATTGCACGCAAGGCGTTGAGAAAGTCGGGGGTGGGAACCAAACGATACTCAAAATGGTTGGGTATGGTCTCCTTTTGGGAATGATGCAATGGAAGTGAGCGTAAGTATTTAGCACGTAAGTCAGTGGTTTTAAGGCAGATGGTCTCCACTTTCTCTTCGGTGATCATCACACCGAAATAATGGGAGAAGTGGTCTTGGGCGGAAAAATTAGCGGGAAGTTTGAACGTTTTTCCGGTCGTTTCAACCGTTTTCATGCGATCTAGAGCATAAAGATAGAGCGATGAATGGAAATCAGTGTGTGCCAGTACGTACCAGCGCCGCCCGAAGTATCGCAAGGCAAAAGGCTCGATTTCGAACTCGCGTGCCGTAAGCATGTCGTAGCTTTGGTAAGTGATGGCGAGACGCTGGCAGTTGCGCATGGCGGAGGTGATTTCCGGAAGGAAAAGGTTGCTACCCACTGGCGACTCTTCAAGAATAATACGGTCCATCAGGTCGCGGTTTTCGCTCACCAACCGATTCACCGCTTTTTCCACATCTTCTTCCGTAATCCCCACAATCGGGTCAATGCGGAGGAAATGGTCTTCCTGTTCGGGCAGTACATCTTTCAGGTCGTCTAGGATGATATACCGTTGTGTGTTGATGCTTACTTCCAGGACTTCGTCGAAATAAGCTTTGATTTCGTTGCCTCGACTGGAGCTGAACATATCCGCCGTGATCACGTCCAATTGGCTCAAATCTGCTTCCAGTAACTTGTCGTCGTCCGTGTGCAGGGGCGTGATACCGACAATGCTACCTGGCAGGTTGCGGTCGTGCCACATCCGCTGCAAAGTCTCCAAACCTAGATAGCGCCACGAGGAACTGACCACAATCCGCGCATCAGTGACCTCTATGATTCTCTGCATGTTTTTCACCGCTTCGGAGTCAAATAACGGACCGTAGGTATCCTTGTATGGCAATCCTTGACTCTTCCTTTCATTTTTTTCCTTTTTTTAATTTGACGCGGCAAAAATACGATAGGTAAGTGCCACTCTGCGGCGCAGTGATTGACATTGTCAAAAAAAAATTTGTTTTGGTGATAAGACGTATGACTTATGACGTTTGATGTATATTTATCATTCATCATTCATCATTCTTCATTCTTCATTATGAATTATGAATTATGAATTATGAATTCTACACCAACCCCGTCCAATCTTCATTCGTCTCCACGTGTATCGTTTGGATGCCCAGCGCGGCGGCGGCTTCGGTGTTGCGTTCGCTGTCGTCGATGAAGAGCAGCTGTTCGGGACGGATGCCCTCGCTGCGCAACACATGTTCGTAAATCTCCCGCGAAGGTTTCAGCAGCTTGCATCGGAAGCTGACATAGAGGCTGTCGAAGTAGCTGCTGATGGAGTTGCCCTGTCCGTCAAATGCCTCGCTCTCAGCCCATTCGAAGAAGAAGGGGTTGGTGTTGGAGAGCAGGCAGATGCGGTAACCTTCCTTACGCAGGCGGGTGAGCGCGTCGAAATGGCTTTGCGGGATGCCCTTGAGGTAGCCGAGCCACGCGTACAGGCACTGCTCGTGGGTCAGCGGCTTCCCGATGAGGCGACTCAGCTCAGAAACAAACGTCTCCGCCGAGATCTGTCCGCCTTCCAGCTGACCGAAAAGTCCTTGCTGATGATAAGGATTCAAATATTTGCGTGCATCCGCCACGCCAATTTCTTCAAATCTGGACACAGCCTGCTCGTGGTCGATATGGAGCACCACGCCGCCCATGTCAAACGCAATGTGGGTGATGTTGTTCATTGGGGTTAGGGTTTAGAGTTTATGGTTTAGAGTTTAGGGTTTAGAGTTTAAGGTTTAGAGTTTAAGGGAATAGGCAATTGGGAGTAGTCATGAGTCAAACGTCATACGTCAAAAGTCTAAGTTCTATGTCTATGTCTACGTCTACGTCGTAACAAAGCATCCGTCTCTCGCCAGTGCACGCCCCTACAGCCAACTGCTAACTACTAACTACTAACTACTAACTACTAACTGCCAACAGCTACTCTTCATTCAGCGACGGCTTTCCCCAGAATCTCAGCAACGCGATTTCGGCGAGGAAGAAGAGCAGGGAGAGGATGACGAACCACGGCCATAACGGTTTGCCGTTCAGCTTGTCGGAGACGCTCTTGGCAATGTTTTTGGTGTCAGCGCTGGTGATGGATATATTGTCGCCCAGCTCGTTGCTGATTTTCTTGAGTTCGTTTTCGCTGTAGCAGGTGAGGTCGGACTCGCGGCGGTTGAGATTAAATGCCAGCGTGCCAAGCACTTGTCCGCCGCGCATCAGGTCGTACCAGTCGCTGGTGTGCGCTTGGTTGTGGAAGTAGAGGGCGGTTTCATTGCCCAGACGGCGTTGCTCGGGGATGAACTCTTCGTTGCCCTTGCGCGCACGCAGCTCGATGGCCTCGTCGGAACGGTCGGTGGGCAACAAGACCTTCTGCATCTGGTCCACGCCAATGAGGTTGTAGAGCTTCTGCTGCACGGCGTTCATGATGCCGATGTTGTGCAACGGCACGAAGAAGAGCGCGTGACGGTGCGCGTTGCCCCAATCGTCGTTCATGGCCACCGCCGACAGGATCACTTGTCCTGATTCGGCAGGGTAGGAGACCAGCATCGGGGAGTTGTCCTCCAGCGTCATGATGGTTTCGCTGCCGTTGCTGCCGCTCGTCAGCGCGTAATGTTTCAGCGTCGAAGGCATGTCCATGCGCGGGTCATTCGATTCCAGCGCCCCTTTGAAATAGATGCTCTCGGAGTTTATGTATTTGCATTTCAGTGCTTTGTCAACGACGCTTCCGAAAGTGCCCGCGTTGAGGGACTTCAGGAGGTTGTTGACGGTGTTGTCCATTTTGGTGGAGGGGAAGACCAGCAACGTGCCGCCGGCTTTCACGAATTTTGTCAGCTCGTCGGCCAGGCCGGAAGAGATGGTCGGCACCTCGTTCAGCACCACCACGGCACTCTGTCGCAGCTCCGTGTAGTTGATCTGCTGGTAGCTCATCGGCTGGTAGGTGAAGACGGAATCCTTACCGTAAAGTGCTGTCAAAAAGCGATTTGGCTCTTTGTCGTAGATAACGGTCACCGTGCTGTTTTCCGACACTTCGTAGGTAAAATAGAGCTCGTCGTCGAAGGTGATGGGCGCGTCCTCGATGCTCACCTTGCCGCAGTTCGTGCCCTTTTCGTCAATGCGGTAGGTCAGATGGCAGTCGATGTAGTTGCCCGCCGCGATGTCGATGGCCGCGATGGCCTTCTGCTTATCGTTCACGTGCAGCTTTACAGGCACTTTCTGCACCTCTTCGCTGCCATAGTTGTGGATGCGTGCCACGAGGGTCACGGTGTTGTCGAGCTTGAAGACGGGCGTCTGGAACCAACAGCTGTCAATGCCCACATTACTAAGCTGTTCCGACGGGGTGGGAATCAGTCCGATATGGGTGGAGGAATCGTTTCTCAGAAGGGTTAAGTCGAAGTTATTCTTCTGAAAATCAGAAATATAGTAGTGGATAACATTCTCTTTCGGGGAAGATTGCAGCGTGTGGTTTTCAAAAGTTCGTATCTCTTTGAATGTGTGGCTGTTAGGCGAAACAGCGATGCGGTCGAGCAGGTCGAGCATCTGGTCTTTGTTCAGGATGTGCGACTCTTCACCGGAAAAGTCTTGCGTGGTGAGGACAAAGTCGTCGGAGAAGCCGAAAGATTGCACGATATTCTTGGCAGCATCCACGGCATCGTAAAGCCGAGATCCGTTCTTGCTGTTGGATTCCATAGAGTAAGAGTTGTCCACGAATATGGAGACCACATTGCCTTTCTTGACGTTCTTGTTGCCGCCGCGAAGGTAGGGCTGCGCAAATGCCAGAACGAGACAAGCAATTCCTAATATTCTGAGCAACAACGTGATAAGCTGTTGCACTTGAGAAGCCCGTTTTGTCTTCTTTTGAATGTCCTCTAACATTTTCACATTGGAAAACTGGACGGTCTTATATCTTCTGAAATTGAAAAGATGGATGATGATCGGGACCAAAATGGCCGCAAGACCGATCAGCATCAAGGGGTATGTGAATGACATTCTATATCGATTTTAAAACGGCGGCAAAGGTACACAAAATACAAATATGTACGGACTTGTAACGCGATTCATCGCATCTCTACAAGGTGGATTCACACTCGTTGAGGAAAGCCTCGTCCACGCGCAACAATCGCGCTATGGTGAACGCCTCTTTGGGAACGTCGTCGTCGCGCGTTTCAACGAGCGAGTAGTCCATGTAGTCGGCGATGTGTCCGATGCTGAGCGAATCTACCCCTTCTGGAATCTGTAATCCTTTTACCCTGAGTCGCTTACAGCTCACATCTAAACCTCCGTAGTGGGTGGTGACGATGGCGGTGAGGTCGAGCTTCCGGCAGATGCGGATGAATCCGTTGACCATCCGTTTGCCCTCGTCGGGGTTGGTGGTACGCGCCAGCTCATCCACCAACGCCAATACGCGCTTGCCTTCGCGGGCATTCTTGATGATGCGGTCGATGGTGAGCACCTCCACGGCGAAGGAGGAGAGTCCGCTGAGCGCCGATTGCCGGTCGCCAATGCTGGTGATCACTTCGTCCATGACAGGCAGTTGCGCCGATTCGGCAGGGAGGAAGAATCCGAATTGGAAAAGGTATTGCGCTAAGGCGACAGACTGCAACAGTACGGACTTGCCGGCCATGTTCGCGCCCGTGATGAGAACCGTTTCGCGTCCGAAGGCGATGCTGACGGGTTGGAATTGCCGTCCTTTCTGTGTTAAAGCCGCGGCCACTTCAGGATTTGTCAAATTTGCAATATTGTGAGAATCACTGATTTGCGGTTTGCAAGCGTTCCATTCGATGGCTAATTTCGCTTTAGCAATGAGCATGTCCAAGTAGGCGGTGCTACGCAGGTTTTGCGATAACGCCGCATGATAGGGACGCAGTTTCTCGCTGAGCTGCAATCGCACACGGTCTTCCACTTGCTGCGCCTGAAAACGGTAAGTCTCAATGTCTTGCGCGTTGTCCATCGACTTCATCTTTTCCCGAAGGCAAGCCAGCTCCTCGTCATACGCTGAATAGACGTAGAAATGAGGGATGTGCGTGTGTTCGGGGTCAAGAATGTTGATGACAGGCTCCATGGGCTCAAAAAGCAGCCAGGAAATGTTCAACTTGTTGACATCTAAAGCAATGGCTTTGGTCAGAATGGCCGTTTTCTTGATTTCGAAGAGTTGCACATCGTCCAACACCGCACCATTTTCCAAAGAGAGCAGGGTGGGGGCGATGTTGTTCAATTGGTGGATCTGTTGGCAAAGATGTGAGAAAACGACGCGGTTGCCTTCGTTCTTCCAAATGGCAATAAACTCTTCTAAATGAGACAGTTCGGTGGATAAAGATTCCGAATCCGTGCAAAAAGGAAGATTCAAGAGATACTGCCGACCCAAACCGGAATAAAACTGCAGTTTCTCATATACAAATCGCAGCGACGGCTGCTGTTCGAAAGCGTTCTTGAAAAGCATGATTCCAGGTCTTTATGGGTTTTGTATGGCGACGTTCATGACACTGTCCTGTATCATGATTTCTCGTTTCTTGTTGACAATCAACGCAGAGGCATCGTTGAGCAGTTTCTCGGCGGACTTTTCCTCGCTGACGTAGTAGGCGATGGATGACTCGAATTGTTCATTCGTGATGTGGTAGCGGTCAAATAAATCCTTGTAGTACCTCCGAGCCAATTCATCCTTCAGGACGGTATCCGTCGGGGAAACCTGTAACGTACTCTCAATCAGATAACTTTCGGCCAAAATGTTGACCAACGTGATGCGGTTGATCAGATTGCCGGGTTTCTCCATCACCCGTTTCTTGTCGTTGCATCCAACAAGGAGGGTCGTCGCGCTGGCGAGGAGAACGAGGACAAATTTTGTCAGTTTAGGGCATATATTGTTCATATCTACTACGATTCGTTTTTAGGGGTGTTTTCTGGATTTACCGGGGTAAGTCCCATGCTGATACCCGCCTCTAACATGCAACGATATGCGGCTTCGCGGGTGTTTTCGATTTCGCCGTCCAAAATGGCGTTGCAGACCACGTCTTTGATGTCGCCGATGGTGCGGCTGGGCTTGAGGTCGAAGGCTTTCATGATATCCAGACCGTCAATGGGCGGTTGCCAGTTGCGCAGGCGGTCTTTTTCCTCGATTTCTATGAGTTTTTGCCGTACAATCTCGAAATTCTTGTGGTAACGCTTGATTTTGTCGGAGTTCTTGGAGGTGATGTCTGCCTCGCAAAGCATCATCAGGTCGTCGATGTCGTCGCCAGCCTCAAAAAGCAGACGGCGCACGGCGGAGTCGGTGATGTTATCTTCCACCAAAACGATGGGACGCAGATGGAGGTTGATAAGTTTTTGGACATATTTAAGTCTTTCATTCACAGGCAATCGCAATCTGTGGAAGATTTTGGAGGCCATCTTCGCACCCACCACTTCATGGCCGTGGAACGACCATCCGTGGATGGGATCGTAACGTTTCGTCACGGGCTTGGCTACATCGTGGAGCAACGCCGCCCACACCAACCATACATTGGTGGAGCTCATGGCGATATTGTCCACCACTTCCAAGGTGTGTAAGTAATTGTCTTTATGACCTTTGCCGTTGATACTCTCCACACCTTTCAACGCTACAATCTCAGGAAGGAACTCTTTGAGCAATCCGCTGTCGTCCAACAGCTTGATGCCTCTGGAAGGGCGGATGCAGTGCAGAATCTTGTTGAATTCCTCCATGATACGCTCTGCGGAGATGATTTCGAGGCGGGAGGCGTTACGTTGGATGGCTTCGAACGTTTCGGGGTAGATGGTGAAGTTGAGTTGCGAGGCGAAACGCACGGCGCGCATCATGCGCAGCGGATCGTCGGAGAAGGTGCGGTCGGGATCGCAGGGCGTGCGGATGATCTTGTCGGCGATGTCTTGTACGCCGTTGAACGGGTCCACCAGCTCGAAACGGTGCGGACCGTTGAGGGCGACCGCCATAGCGTTGATGGTGAAGTCGCGGCGCAGCTGGTCGTCCTCCAGGGTGCCGTCCTCCACGATGGGCTTGCGGGAGTCGCGGTTGTAGGATTCGCGGCGCGCGCCCACAAACTCGATGACGCAGCCCTCGAAGTTGAACTGTGCGGTGCCGAAGTTGCGATAGACGTTGACATGCAGGTCAGGCGAGATGAGCGCTGCCGTTCGGGTGGCCAGCTCAATGCCGCTGCCCACGGTCACGATGTCGATGTCGGTGTTGTGGCGGCGCATGATCAGGTCGCGCACCACGCCGCCGACCACGTAGGCATCGTAGCCAAGCGCGTCCGCCGCCTGCTGCACGTAGGCGTAAATAGGGTGGGTGAGTTGCTTTTCGAAAGTCATTGCCTGAGAAAAATTTGCGGCAAAAGTACGAATTTTATGGGTGTCCTGCTCATAAAAAATGTATCTTTGCCGCATCATCCATAATCGTCACCTTATGAAACCGTTCCGACTGGCCCTCCTGCTCTTTTTGAGTGTTGTTTTGTGCAGGAATCTTTCCGCGCAGAACGAAAGCATTTCCGGACGGGACTTTTGGGTGAATTTACCTTACGATTATAATGACACTGTGACTTTTTACGCTATTGGGGACACCGCCACTTTTGGAACTATCGACAACGAACACTATAATTATCATCTTGATTTCCAGATTGTTCCTGGACAGGTAACTCTTGTGCGGATTCCCGCATCCTTGTTGGTATTTGATGCCTTACCTCAATGTTACAATGTTTCATTTCGAGGGGTTAGGATTCGTTCATCAAACAACATATTCCTGTATATGCAAAACCGATGCACTATTCCGGATTCGTCAATCGTACTTAACGCGAACAATCTTTATATGCCTTGGGGCAATGGATGCACCTATTATATACTATCGCCGCTATTGCTACACCAATTAACAACAGAAAAGATGCCTGTGTTCCCTATTTCGGCGGCCAAAAGAACCCGTTTCCCCGAGCCAGAAGAAGACTGGTGGTTCTTTTGTCCTAATGGATATAGTACAGGTGCCAATCTTAATAACACAACAAGTTCGTATAAAGTCATTCATCAAATTACGGCTTTGGAAGACAGTACTGTACTGTATTTTATTTTTTCCCCGAATGATTCAATAATAACATTCGACTCATATACAGATTCAGTTATTTTACATAAAGAAGAAAGTATTTATCTTTCCCCACCAAACTACAATGGCAAATTGTTGAAATACTCTACGAATTGTAAACCTGTGATTAGCATGAGCATCGGGGGAAGCACTCGTCAATCCAATGGTGATGGGGTACCGTTTGTCTGTTGGGGCCAATACTTTCCATTTGTACAATCACACGCATATAAAGGGAAAGATTTTTTATGTAAAAAACCAGAAAACAACAGATTCGAC
>ONHS01000024.1 GCA_900317715.1 uncultured Bacteroidales bacterium
AGCCAAAGGGATAATAGTCTGTATATGTAACGGTATAAGGAACACTAATCGGAACGTTGCCGCTGTAATATACAAACTGCTTACGGTCAAGAATGGTGGCGGTTACATTGCCCAAATGGTCGGTCAATTCGTATGTCCGTTGACCAATAGTGTTGGTGTCTTGCAGGCGTGCAATGCCGCCGGCAGTTATCCATACCTGCTGGCCCAACACGCCTAACCGTTTGTTGCCATAAATGTAACGCTCCGTGGCCGTCAATGTGTCGCCTTTGAACCGATAAATGCACATCACATTGCCCGTGGCGTCATGAATGTAATAAATCGTGTCTGATAAGCTTGCTTTGACTTGTCGCTGTCCCGTCGGACTATACTGAAAACGGGTGAGCAAAAGGCCATTCTTTTGGATGGTGTCCACCTTGCCAAGAGCATTCCAACTCACCGTCAACCCTTCCGCATTGTCACATACCAGATTGCCAAGAGCATCATACTGGTAAGTGCCGGATTGAAGACCGGTTGCCGCAATACCACCTAACCGGTTGTTGGAATTGCTTGGATAATTGTAATCGACTTGGTGCATGTCCTCTCCAAATTGGTTTTTGCGCTGCAAAAATAGCAAATTTCCGTTCCAGTCGTATGTATAGACTGTCAATGTTGATACTCTTTTCATAGCATTTTGTTTTGGTACATATAAAAATGTTGATGTTAGGCGGCAAAAATACTATATACAGCCAAACAATTTTATCCTCCATATCAAAAATATGTTCCTCCACATCAAAAATATGATTGTGTATCATATTTACAATATTTCGCACGGCTGGTATATAATTAAAAATCAACATTTTGTGTTATAACAGCAGTTTATTCCCCCGAATCTATAAATTAAGGGAATAAATGATTGTTAGGGGAATAACGAATGGATAAAATGAATATCTTTGCCGCTGTATTACAAATTGTAATGTTATGGAACATAAGAACACAATTATCATGATTTCACTGAACATCTTGTTTTGCACCATCCTGTTATGGTTCTTTTCATGCAACGCCTACCTTCGTCCGTATTTGGGTAGCACTGCCAAATAGTTTCTCTCCGGACTGCTACTGCTGATTACATTGTACGCCAACTATTTTATCCTGTATCCTAAACTGTATAATAGCCATACTGCGCTATATTGGCTTTCGGTTGTTATAGCTTGTTTTGTAACAGGATGTGTTGAACTTGCCACTGGCTACTCTTTTATTGTGAAGTATAATGCATTGAGAATCCATGAATGTGGGGCATTATACTATTTCTCTAAACATATGTTGTTCATTTTGGGTCGAAACCTCGCTTTCAACTTCTTTCCCTATATGTTGAGAGAACGGAAGTACCTGCAACAATCATTAGAAACGGAGATTAAGATAGTTTACAAATATGCTAGAATGATTGATGTATGCGACAGGAAAAACAACTGCATGCACATACCCATTGACGACATATTTTATTGTAAAAAGAACGGGAATGAGACAGATGTCTATACGGTAGACGGTGTCAAATACACACGCCATTGCACTATCAAATATATAATACAACTTCTTGATAATAAAGAATTTATCCGAATATCTCCTTCAACCATCATTCCTTTCCAACATATTGCCTTGTGTGATGGGGAAGATGTGGTCATGAAGTCCATGCCTTGGATGGGAGCTCCCCTCGCATTCAAACTGGATACCAAAAGATATCGTTCTTCAGCAGCCGTCATTGACGAGTACTTGCGCGCGGATATGGAAGATGCTGATGTCGCTCAGCCTGGCGGCAAAGAAAAAAAAGTCAAACGGAGCCCGTCTGTTCCGTCCAAAGACAAGCTCGACGCAGTGCTCGGCTACATCGGCGAGCATCCCGGCTGCCGGTCCACGATAATCATCGCACACACGTCCTATCCGAAAACCACAATGGAGCGTTGCCTCTCCTTCCTCAGAAAGCAGGGTCTTATCGAATACTCCGGCAGCAAGAAGAGAGGCGGCTACCATTTGGCCAATACCTCGCAAAAAGACAAGGCAGAAGGGATCACACAGAAGGAGGGTGAGGCTTCAGAAAGGTATTCAGATAGGGAATAGGCTATAGAGCCTCATCTGTAAAATAGTCTCTTGTGATGAGCTCTCTTTCGGTAATACAATTGAGTTTATTTAATAAGTACTTGTGATGAAAAGCAATTTTGAAGATCACCTACGCAAAAAGAATCTTGCAAACAATACGATCCGGTCGTATTCGACAGCAGTGGAACGCTACTACTCGTTTTACGACACAGTCAACAAGACTAATCTGTTGAATTTCAAGGAACATTGTGTTGCCCACTATAAGCCGGCTTCCGCCAACATCCAAATCTTTGGGCTCAATCAATACTTGGAATATGTAGGAAGAGAAGACCTGAAGTTGAGGTCGGTCAAAGTACAACAGAAGCGTTATTTGGAAAATGTAATAAGTAATGAAGACTACGAGTATTTAAAAAAGAGAATGAAGAAGGACGGGCGCATGAAATGGTACTTCATGGTATGGTTCATGGCGGCCACAGGTGCACGAATCAGCGAACTTTTGCAAATCAAAGTGGAGCATGTGCATGCGGGCCATATAGACTTGTGCACAAAAGGCGGGAAAATCAGGCGCATATACATTCCCAAAACACTGGGAGCGGCGGCCTTGGAATGGTTGGAATCCCAGCAAATCGAATCGGGTTTCATCTTCAGGAATCGCTGGGGAAGGCTGATTTCTCGGGAAGGCATTTACCGGCGGCTACAGAAATACGCCAAAGAATACGGCATTGACCCCAAAGTGGTCTATCCTCATTCTTTCAGACACCGATTTGCAAAGAATTTTCTGGAAAAATACAATGACATTGCACTTCTGGCAGACCTCATGGGGCATGAAAATATCGAAACCACTCGCATTTATTTGCGTATGACAGCAGGCGAGCAATATTCGATTGTGAACAAAGTGGTCACATGGTGATTAATAAAAAAATGTATTTTTGCCACATTAATAGCAAACGATTTTGAATATTTCATGGTGAAATTTTTGCACAAATGATTAATTATCAACAATATAATAGTCGAAGTTACTATAACGGCGGTTATCGGTACTTCTTCAACGGGCAGGAGGCTGATAATGAAGTGCTTGGAGAAGGAGCTCTGCACGCCTTCGAGTACCGCATGCACGACACCCGGTTAGGGAGATTTTGGAGTGTGGATCCGCTGGCGGGGAAGTTCCCGTGGAACAGTGTGTATGCGTTTGCGGAGAATCGGGTTGTGGATGGAAGAGAGTTGGAGGGGTTGGAGTACATCTCTGTTAACGATGCAGGGATTGACCCTGACAAGTATCGAAATGAAGATGGCTCTTATAGCTTTGCACTGGATGATTATGGATTTCCATATGTATCTATGGTGTCATGGGAGGGAAACGATTATTTCAAGATAGACAAACATATGTACTATAACGGGAATGGATGGAGCACAACAGGGACCCCTGACCAAAAGATGACCCAATGGGTTTATACAGATATCCAGAATTTTCAAAGTAAATCTATGCATGTTTTTACTTGGGGAGATGAGAAGCTGACAGGGCTAGATCACAATGGCAAGCCCAAAAATCAAAATTGTGCTTACTTGGCGGCAGCACAAGCAAAGACAATGCGATCTTTTTTGGTGAACGGTGTTGTATCAGAGAGAGGTGCTTTAAATTACAACGGCAGCAATTTGGAGAAGCTTAACTGCGACGATGCCGTTGACTATATCAACAGGCAACTGGAATCAGGCAAAGCTGTCGTTGTTGGTGTCACTTATACAGAAGTTAATTCGGACAAAATAGTAACAGACCATTACGTTGTTATTTCAGGTAGAACAACTTGCAACGGTCAGGGAACCTTCACATTTTTGGAAAACGCTGTTTTGTCTCCTTCGGACGCATCAAATTTCCGAATAAACATCTTACAGCCCAAAGACGATGGTATATACGGAAATACTACATGGAAAAACAAAGAGTATAGAGTGACTCGTGTTCAAACAAACAAGCGATGAAAAAATATCTGTTTCTCTTCATAGTTGTTTTTTTGGTCTCATGCAAGCCAACGTCATTGATAAAAACAAAAAACTTGGAGAAATCAATGGAAGCAGTGTATGATTTGTTAAAGTCTTATAAGGATTCTACACCGTGTTTTGTTGATGACGAAAAATGGTGTATAAAGGTGAATTCAACTGTGGGCGATTTTGGGAAAGGTATTACCATTGAAGAAGTTTCCATGATACAAGGAGATACCCTTTTAGCCCTGCTTTACGGTAAAAACAGAAATATATCATACCATATGATATTAATAGCTTCCGACAAAGAAGTTCTTTTTTACAAAGAACAAGAAGAACTATTGTTTGAGAAAGATAATGATTGGTCAGCAGGCGTCTATGCGATTGGTAAATTACAATATGAACCCTTTTGGTCACCCTCAATCATAAGTCGAATTGACAGTGTGACAATTTATTGCAATTCGTTTCGCCCGTATAGACTTGACACATTATCGGAGATGTTTGATTACACAGATGCCACTCTGCTCAAAAGCGATTCTTTTATCATTAGATTTTGATTTTTCCCTTATCTTCGCGCCATGATCCGCACCGCCACATACCCGCCCCAGCCCCCTCGTTACTATAACGGCGGTTATCGGTACTTCTTCAACGGGCAGGAGGTTGATAATGAGGTGCTTGGAGACGGGGCTCTGCACGCTTTCGAGTACCGCATGCACGACACGCGCATCGGGCGGTTCTGGAGCGTTGACCCGCTGGCGGGAAAGTTCCCGTGGAACAGTGTATATGCGTTTGCGGAAAACAGGGTTGTGGACGGAAAGGAGTTGGAGGGATTAGAATTCATATCTGTCAACAATTCTGGTGTTAATCCAGAGGCTTACGAAAATTCTGATGGAACATATAACCTTTCTTTCGGTGACATTGATTTCAATAATGTTTCAATGACAGAATTCAATGGCAACAACTATTTTGATATTGGCCAACATCTGTACTATGATAAGAATGGATGGAACACTATTGGAACAAAAGAAAACAGGATTACAGAATGGCCCAATAGACCAAAATTTGAAGACATGTGGGGTAATTTGCCATCAAAGAATATAAAAGCTCCTGATTTAATAGGAGGAATGGTCAAATTTAACTTTGATAATAATCCAAAGAGTTTTAGCAACACATGTGCGATAAGAATGTCAAGAGCATTAAATTATTCAAACTCCATGGTAACACCACTACCTACTGAAAAGACGAAAGGACGGGCAGGAACAGGTGCGGATAAGAAATGGTATTATTATGGGGTTACAGAATTGAATTCTTATTTGAACAGAACATTTGGCCCCCCTGATTTGACTATTAACAGCACAAATTTGAGAAAGAACGATATTAGAAAAATTATTCAGAATGAAACGGGGATTATTTTTTTTAGAGTTTCAGGTTGGGATGATGCTGTTGGTCATTTTGATATGTGGAACGGTCATTCTGTGAAAAATTCAGAATATTTTAATCCATCTGGAAACGCATCTCTATATGAAATAGATTTATGGTTCTTGGATGTTCAATAACAAATAAAAAATCATCATGTATCAAAATGAAAAAAACAGCGTTATCTGGTTTGATTATTGTACTTTCATTTTTTCAAATGAAAGCTCAAATGAACGACACGTTATTATTTCGCTTCTGCAATGACAACTATGAATGCGGATATTTAAACACAAACGGAGACACTATCATACCGGTAGGGAAATATAGTATTTGTTTTACTGATACCATCAAAAAGGTGGGCATAGTCCTAAAAGACAGTATGGGGTTCATCGCCATTGATGCGCGTGACAACATGCTTTTTGAGGTTTTTCCGTATGACAACGGTCCTGATTTTCCAAGTGAAGGTCTGTTTCGGATAGTAAATAATGAGGGTTTGATTGGATATGCTACTACAGATGGACAAATAGTCATTGCTCCGCAATATAAATGCGCATACCCCTTTGTCAATAATAAAGCCAAGGTGAGTTGTGATTGCATAATCATTAGTGAAGGCGACCATCATATATGGTATAGCGATAACTGGTTTTACATTCATAAAGATGGTTCCGTTTTCGATTCAATGCAACCTAAAAAGAATAACGAAAACGAAAATGAAAGAGACTAATACATTTGTCAAGGCAATACGGTTTACACTTCTCACAGTTATGTTACTATTGGTTTCTCAACGGGTGAAATGTCAGCCATCAAATAATAATGCACTTTCTCCTCGTCAAATTGATTTTTCAACAATGATTGAACGTGCTAAATCATATTCTCCAGAGGACTTTACGTTCTCTGTCAGTGCGCCTTCACTCATTGCACAATCAGCAGATGGATGGGAAATTGCTTATTATGTTTTTGTTGATGACACACTTATTCGAGCTTATTGTTCTCAACCTGATGCTATAGAAAGCATCCCACAGTTGGTGGAATTACTGGACAATGATCAATACTGTTGGCAAGTCAATATCATACTTTATAATATAACTATGACGAATGCGATTGAATTTATGATATACAGACCGAATCGTGTTGAGGCTTGGATTAAGGAACGAAAAGACAAAGATATTATTTATTGGAAAAAGTTCATTCAAAGCAAGTTCTAACATCCAATCTTCGCACCATGAACGCCATGATTCCCACCCCCACATACCCGCCTCTGCACCCCAGTTTCGCTATGCTGCAAGCAGGTTGTCCAAGTTGTCCAGGTTGTCGTCCAAAAACACATCTTAATTGTTGTCCAACCCGAAAAAATTCCTATCTTTACACAATGATCCACACCTCCACATATCCGCCAAAATCTCCCCGTCCCGCTATCGGGGGTTATCGGTACTTCTTCAACGGGCAGGAGATGGAACGTGGATCCGAACAATCAAAGAAGCGTCAGTGTAAAAAAAGGCCATCCCTCCCGGAACGGCCTTTTTTTCAATTCATAATTCATAATACATAATTCACAATTCCAATTATGAATTATCATCCCGCGATAGCGGTTGCCACGTTATGGAAGATGAACTGGTTCATCAGCACGTAGCAGCCTGCACCGGCGAGGTAGCCGAGCAAAGCGTAAGGGGTGATTTTTTTCAGATACCAAATGAAGTCGATTTTCTCCATGCCCATCACAGCCACACCAGCGGCTGATCCGATGATGAGAAGGCTGCCGCCCGTACCGGCACAGTAAGCCAAGAAGACCCAGAACACGTGATCAATCGGGAAACTGTACATACCCATGGCACCGGCCACCAACGGCACATTGTCAATGATGGAGGACAAAATACCGATGATCGTGTCTATGAGGTAATAGTTGCCGTTAAACGTACTGTCGAGCGTGCTGGCGAGCAGGGAAAGATGACCTGCGCTCTGCAAGCCCGCCACTGCCAACAGGATACCGAGGAAGAAGAGAATACTGGGCAGGTCAATACGCGTGAGCGCACCGGCAATGGTGTATTCGATCATGTCCTTGTCCTTGTTCGTGTTGCTCAGAATCTCGGTGACAATCCACAGGACTGAAAGTCCCATCATAATGCCCATATAGGGTTTCAGGTGGGTCAGAATCTTGAATACCGGGACGAAGATGAGAGCGGCGACACCCAGGAAGAAAATCAAATTGCGCTGCCATTTAGGCACGATTTGGACACTCTCGTCCTTCGGGCGTTTCGACTCATCGATTTCACCCTTCTCCACAAAGGAGACCACAATCAACGGGATAACCATGGAGATGAGGCTCGGCACAAAGCATTCGAAGATCACACTGCCTGTAGAGACCTTACCGGCAATCCAAAGCATGATGGTGGTCACGTCGCCGATAGGGCTCCATGCACCGCCCGCGTTGGCCGCCAAAATCACCATGCCGCCGAAAAACCATCGGTCGTGCTGCTCAGGCAGCAATTTCCGCAACAACGCAACCATCACGATGGCGGTGGTCAAATTGTCAAGAATAGCGGAGAAGAAGAAGGTGATGAAGCTCAGGATCCACAGCAACTTCACCTTGCTGGTGGTCTTAATGTTGTCCGTGATGATGTTGAAACCTCCGTATGAGTCAATGAGTTCCACCACCGTCATGGCACCCATCAGGTAGAAAAGGATCTCGGCGATGTCGCCCAAATGGTGGATCAGTTCATGCGTGGTGAGGTAATCAATGAACGGGTGAACCGAACCGGGATTCTCCAGTTTAAAGGCCTCGTAACCTGAACCGAAATTCGCCGCATTATAAATATCGGGACCGGACAAGATGTAGATGGTCCAGATCGTGACACCCGTAAAGAGGGCGAAAGCGGTCTTGTTGATTTTCAGCGGATGCTCTAAAGCGATGCAGAGGTAGCCGAAAACAAAAACAGCAATCATTAAGTAAAACATAACGGAACTATTTTAATGAAACTTTTAAAACAAACTAAGTGAAATACCCAGCGACATCGGGCGGATTTTCGGACCTTTTGCATCCGCGAAAAGCGGCGTGACCTGATAACAGTAATAAACGTCCACAAATTTCCAACCGATACGAGCGTAGAAATCAATATTGAATTTCTTTTTGTGATTGACATAGAGGTTCTTATACATGGCCGTGTCGGAAGGAACCGCAGGATCATCACCCTTGTAGTACTGGTTAATCAGGCCAACCCAGCCCCCACGCGCACCCACAGTGAACTTGAAGCCGTTGGGATGACGATAACGGAACTCCACCGGCACATTCAAGCTCAAGTAATTCATGCAGATATGGTTATATTTCACATTTTCGGGAAGAACGTAATACTTCATCATATCATCCACCTTGTCATATTGCAACAGAGAATTGCTGTATTGGGTATAATAACTCACACCGATACCCAAACCGATGGCAAGGGGTTTCTTCTTGATTTTGAAGTCCCATATCGCAGAAATGTTGATACCGGGATCGAATTTCATGTGGTCAACCTCAACTGGCATCCCCATCCAGAAGGTATGGTAAATGTCCATGATAAAGCGGTCGCGAAAGACTACAAGCGGCTCATCCACAGTGTCTTTCGGAGCGGTATAAGGGGTTTCAGGAGTCTGCGCGAACAGCAGCGAACCGGCGCAGAAACATATCCATACGAGGGTCAAAAATATTCTTTTCATTGCACTTTAAAATCGAACTGCAAAAGTACAATTTTTTTAATCACAAAAATTTCGTATCTTCGCGGTCTGAAATTCATCCAAAAAGAGATTGTAAAACATTAAAATTCAGAAAGATATGGCAAAAAACGTAAAATGCCTCATTATCGGATCCGGTCCTGCGGGCTACATGGCAGGCGTATATACGGCACGTGCCGACCTGAAACCCCTCCTCATTGAGGGAATGCAACAAGGCGGTCAGCTGACCATCACCAACGAAGTGGAGAACTTCCCCGGCTTCCCTGGCGGCGCGGGCGGTCCCGTCATCATGGACAAGCTGCGCGAACAGGCGTTGAAGCTCGGCGTGGAGATGCAGCCCAAAATGGTGGAGAAAGTCGATTTCAGCAGCCGTCCGTTCCACTGCCAACTGGATGACGGTGAGGAGATTATCGCGGAGACGGTCATCGTGGCCACGGGTGCGAGCGCGCGTTGGCTGCACCTGCCCGGCGAGGACGAGTTCCGTGGCTTCGGGGTCTCCACTTGCGCCACCTGCGACGGCAACTTCTTCCGCAACAAGACCACCGTGGTCATCGGCGGCGGCGACACCGCGCTGGAGGACGCCCTCTACCTGTCGCAGCTCTGCACGAAAGTCTATATCGTGCACCGCCGCGACCAGTTCCGGGGCACCGCCGCACTGCAGAAGAGCGTGCTGGCGACTCCGAACATCGAGGTCGTGTGGAGCCACGTGCCCGTGGAGATCACCGGCGAGCAGAAAGGGTTCATCAAGAAGGTGACGGGACTGAAGGTAAAACACGCGCAAACCGGCGAAGGACGTACCTTGGAGGTCGATGGCGTGTTCGAGGCCATCGGCGTGGTGCCGACCACCGAACTCTTTAAGGGACAGCTGGATATGAACGAGCAGGGCTACATCGTCACGAAGCCCGACAGCACGAGGACCAACGTCGAGGGCGTGTTCGCCGCCGGCGACGTGCAAGATCCCGTCTTCCGCCAAGCCGTCATCGCCGCCGGCACCGGCAGCATGGCGGGCATCGAGGCGTCGCGGTTTTTGATGGAGAACTAACCCTAAAAATCGTATCTTTGCCGCCCGTTTGAGATTTGAGATTTATGATGTGTGACTTATGACTTATGACTAATGATTTGGGATGAGGAGATGAGACGATGAAGGCTATTTCCTAAACCTTAAACTCTAAACCCTAAACCCTAAACCCTAAACCTTAAACCTTAAACCCTAAACCCTAAACCTTGAACCTTGAACTTGAAACCTGAAACCTGAAACTTGAAACCCTGTAACCTCCTAACCTTTTAAACTCTAAACCCTAAACCACCCCCAACCCTAACAAAAAAAATGAACGAAGAAACAAACAACCAAAACCTGTTGAAAGACATCACCGACAAGGAATACGAATACGGTTTCGTGTCGGACATTGATATTGAAGAGTTCCCGAAAGGGCTGAACGAGGACATCGTGCGGCGGATTTCGGCGCGGAAGGGCGAGCCCGACTGGCTGCTGGAGTTCCGACTGAAGGCATACCGCTACTGGACCACTCTCGAAGAGCCCGACTGGGGACATCTCGAATTCGAGAAACCCAACTATCAGGATATCCAGTATTTGGCTATCCCGAAAAAGAAGAAACAGCTCGCCAGTATGGACGAAGTTGATCCCGAGTTAGTGGATACGTTCAACAAGTTAGGTATCAACCTGGAAGAGCAAAAAGTGCTGTCGGGTGTGGCCGTGGATGCGGTCATGGACTCCGTCTCCGTGAAGACCACCTTTTCCGACACGCTGAAGCAGTACGGTATCATCTTCTGCTCCTTCGGTGAGGCGGTGCGCGAGCATCCCGACCTGGTGCGCCAGTATCTCGGCACCGTGGTTCCCTACACCGACAACTTCTTCGCCGCCCTCAACTCGGCGGTCTTCAGCGAGGGCTCCTTCTGCTACATCCCCAAGGGAGTGCGCTGTCCCATCGAGCTTTCCACCTACTTCCGCATCAACGCGGCCAACACCGGCCAATTCGAGCGCACGCTGCTCATCGCGGACGAGGGCGCGTACGTGAGCTACATGGAGGGCTGCACCGCCCCGCAGCGCGACGAGAACCAGCTGCACGCCGCCGTGGTGGAGCTCATCGCCATCAAGGACGCGGAAATCAAGTACTCGACCGTCCAAAACTGGTATCCAGGCGACAAGAACGGCAAGGGCGGCATCTACAACCTCGTCACCAAGCGCGGACTCTGCAAGGGCGCGAACTCCAAGATTTCGTGGACGCAGGTGGAGACCGGTTCCGCCATCACGTGGAAATACCCGGGCTGCATCCTCAAGGGCGACAACAGTGTGGGCGAGTTCTACTCCGTGGCCGTCACCAACAATTTCCAACAGGCCGACACGGGCACGAAGATGATCCACCTGGGTCGCAACACCCGCAGTCTGATCGTTTCCAAGGGCATCTCCGCCGGTCACAGCCAGAACAGCTACCGCGGACTCGTGCGTGTAGATAAGAACGCCGAGAACGCCCGTAACTTCTCGCAGTGCGACTCGCTGCTGATGGGCGACCAGTGCGGCGCGCACACCTGGCCCGACCTGCAGTGCGCCAACTCCAGCTCCGTGCTCGAACACGAAGCCACTACCTCCAAAATCTCCGACGACCAGCTCTTCTACTGTCAGCAGCGCGGCATCGACCAAGAAAACGCCGTGAGCCTCATCGTCAACGGCTACGCAAAGGAAGTCCTCAGCAAGTTGCCGATGGAGTTTGCCGTAGAAGCGCAGAAACTGCTGAGCATCACGTTGTCAGGAAGCGTAGGGTGAGAAACGTTAGCAGGCAGAAATAGTTAGCAGTTAGCAGTTAGTAGTTAGCAGTTGGTCGTTCTCTTGCGAGGAATGGATGCGTTGAGACGTTGATATTGACATAGACTTAAACTGGAACGTGAAACTTGGAACCTGAAACTTGAAACTTGAAACCATAAACCATAAACCATAAACCATAAACCATAAACCATAAACCATAAACCATAAACCATAAACCATAAACCATAAACCATAAACCATAAACTGTAAACCGTAAACTGTAAACCGTAAACCCATCTTCTCAACCCAATGAAGCGCCTTTTTGCCATTTCCGTACTGCTCGCTGCCATTACTGTGCAGGCGCAAGAGCTCAATTTTTGGCAGAAAGTCAACAATCTATTGACCAAGGTGAAGGATATCGACTCGGTGTATGTTTACCAACCGAATCAGAGCTTTACCCTTGGCATGTTTTCCACGGTTCAGCAAGTGGGTTTTGACACAAAGGTCATGTTCAATTTTTTCGGAGAGAACGATAGCCGGATACCCGGAACCACCAAGTATCATTTCAACGAGAAGCCCAGCACGAAATTAGGTCTTGAGGTGGGTTACGGCAAGTTTGTTTTGGGTTACGGACTTGAAGTATCCCCCAAGAATGGGCACAAGAGAATTTCCCTAGGGCTGAATCTGCTAGGAAAAAATTGGGGATTACATTCTAACTTTTTTAAAATCAGCAACGATTTCAGATCCAAAATCACCGTGGGCAACACGAACGACATCAATTATTGGGAAGACGAGATCATCGGCACGGAACCTGCCAGCATGAGCTACCTCTCCATTGACGGTTATTATGTGTTCAACAACAAGCGATTCGCTTATCCTGCGGCCTACAAGGCGGGATTAGTACAGCGGAAGACCGCTGGTTCCTGGATGGTCACAGGACGTTATATGCAAGGCAGGCTGAAAAATCCTCCGGGGGCCTCCCATGATGAGTATTTCATGTTTGACGGTTTCAACACTATGCAAATCTCCGTAGGCGGTGGTTATTCGGCCAACTTTGTGTGTTGGCACAGGGACCCGACAGCACTACATGACAAGGGGTTACGCAACCTCACCATCAACCTGACCCTCTTGCCTGCCATAACAGCGTTTAACTATTTGAAAACTATTTCTTATCACCAAGACACTGGAGAGCCTATTGAAGATGACATTTCCACCATTTATTGTTACCCGATGCCCAACTTCATCGGTAATTCTGCCATCAGTTTAACCTTGGATCGTTTTTTCATCTCCACACAGTTCACCTATAATTGGTTCTATTTCCACAGCGCCCAAGCCATCGACCCCACTTCCCTACCCATCTCAGCCCAAGTGGACGACATCTCCTTCCGCGGCTCCTTCTACAACTGGAACCTGAAGCTGCTCTTCATGTATAAGTTTTAGTGGGATAAATAACCCTCTAACCAAATAATCAATAATCGAATTCAATAACCCATAACCAATAACCATTACCATGTACCTCACCGGAACCGTCATCCACGGACTTGAAAACGGACGCAAGTTCGGATTCCCGACCGCCAACGTGCAGCCCGACACCCCGCCAGCACTGGAGAAGGGCGTCTATGCCGTGTGGGTGAAAATCGACGGGAAACGCTACAAAGGAATGCTCTACGTGGGCACGCGCCCGACCTTGGGACTGCATGAGCCCACCTACGAAATCAACATATTCAACTTCCGCAAAAATCTTTACGGAAAATCGATTTCTTTCCGGGTTGTCCAAAAGATACGAGGGGAAAAGCGGTTCAAGGACACGGACGAGCTGACGGCCGCGCTGCAGCATGACAAGGAGACGGTTTCCGAACTCCTGAAAGCGCCCACACACGCCCTCGCCCGCAAGCAGGACATCCCCGACATCATGACCATCATCGGGCAGGCAAAACAGCGGATGAAGGAACAGGGGCTCGACCAGTGGCAGGACGGATATCCCAACGAGGAGGCCATCCTCAACGACTGTGCCCGCAAGGTAGGCCATCTTTTCCGCAAAGACAACAAACCCGTGGCTTATGCCGCCATGGTCTTCGACCCAGACCCTTATTACGAGAAGATTGACGGACAGTGGCTTAGCGACGGAGAGACCTATCTCACCGTACATCGCATCGCCGTCCACGACGACTGGCTGGGGTACGGCTTCGCCCAGCACATCCTGCAATACGCGGAACGGATGGCGGCGAAAAAAGGGGTCAGATGGTTCCGCATCGACACCCACCACGACAACCGCGCCATGCGCAACCTCATCCGCGATTTCGGGTTCACCTTATGCGGCATTGTGCAGGTGAGGGATGGGATGAGGATGGCGTATGAAAAGAAGATAACAATTCATAATTCATAATGCATAATGCATAATTATGAATTATGAATTATGAATTATGAATTATGAATTATGAATTATGAATGGTATGTTCAGAAGAGGTTTATTCCTCATATTAATATTATCCGTTTTTATTACTAGTGTTTTGGGGCAGAAGACCAACATACTGTACGCCGCGGATGACGACGGGAAAGTATATACTTCGATTGCAGAGGCGTTGCAGTCGGAGAAGCCGGTGTATCGATTGAAAATCACGAAGTTGGCGAACAGAGACTCTTTGCCGGAGGAGCTGTTCCAGCTCACGGAGCTGAGGGAGCTCACCGTGAAGGGGCGTAAGTTGTGCCGACTGAACCAAAACATCGACAAACTCGTTCATCTGCAGTACCTTAACCTTGACCATAACCAGCTGTTGCGGCTGCCGGAGACCCTCGGTAACCTCACGGACCTGCGCACGCTCGTCGTGTCGCGCAACATCCTCGAAGAGCTGCCCGAAAGCATCGGCAATCTCCACCAGCTCGCCACCATCGATGCGTGGGGAAACCCTTTGTACGCACTCCCCCACTCCATCAACAATATCAGTAAAACATTGAAAACTTTGGACTTACGACAAATTCCGCTCTCCCGCAAAGAATACGATGCCATGGAGCAGCTTCTGCCCGAAACCGACATTCTGTTCACGGACATCTGCGAATGCGAAAACCGACGGGATCACAATTAATGAGGGTTATTTCGTCAACTTCTTCTTCAGGTACGGGATTTTCATCATCCAGCGGAAGAACAACGGTTGTAAGGTATAGGTGATCAGTATGGTGGATACCATGCCTATTAACGTACTGAATCCTATGGACTTAAGGGCGGGATGCGTGGCGAAAAGCATGGAAACCACCACCACAATCAAGACGAAAGCGGAGAAGAAGACCGCCGCCTTGTGATAATTGAGCAAATGGGTGTCGCCATTACGTGCCTCAGCCAAAAGTCCCTGCATCACGAAAATACTGTAATCCACACCGATACCGAAGATAAAGGTGGAAATCACAATGTTGATGAGGTTGAATTGCAGTCCCAAGATAGCCATCCAGCCTTGTACCATGTACCAACTGAGTCCCATGGGCATGAACGCCAACAAGGCCAACAGCACATCTTTGAACGAGAACAACAGCACCAACAACACAAAAACGGAGGAAATCACCAAAGTGGTAGTGAAGTCCTTGTGTATCAGCGAAATCATGCTTCCCGTATAGTAGAACGGATCCACAACGACAGCGTGGGGCATAGAAGCCACGAAATCATCTACCTTCTCCTTATTCTCTTCCGACATCTTCACCGAATTGAAAATCAGGTATTTGCCATCGCTTTTTTCAATGAAATTGCAGAGCAAGCCATCAGGGAGGATGCCTTCTTCATAGAGGTTGCCCGGCTCATAATCCGCAGCCACCATGGCGAAAAACGGCTCAAATACCTCAGGATCAAGTTCATGGTGCGATGCAGCCGTGCGCACCGCCGCGCGTGCCTGCGCAACCTTCTCAGGCGTCCAATAAGCTTTCCAAGCGGCTATACGTTTCCATTGTTCCTTTTCCGATTGGAACAACGAGGCAACCACGGGCGTATATTCGACCACATCGCCTTTTTTCTGCAAAGAATCCAAAACAAAGGAGAGCCGCATATTATCATCCAATGCAGCATCTAAACTCTCTGCATTCACGGCATAGTAACGTTGCAAACAGTTACCGTTAATCTTCTCCGCGTAAAGCGCCTCCGACTGATGGAGGTTGTCGCTCTCATATCCGATATGCTTCAAATTATTGTCAAACTGCACTTTAGGAGACATCACGATGCCAATCAAAATCGCAACTGAGAGCAGTCCAATCACGATGGGGTTCCGGTCGTACGGATAATCGTTGATCTTGTCAATCAGATTGAAGACCTCCTCTTTACGCTTCGTATTTTCGTCACGAAGGAAATGAGGCAGAAAAACGAGCGCAAAGAGCGTATTGCCGATCAGGGCGAAGGTGGCAAACAGTCCGAAATCCCGCAGCAGTTCGCTTTGGGTGAACATCAAGCCGAGGAACGCGCCGATGGTGGTGAGGCATCCGAGACAAACCGGCTTCGCTTCGTCCTTCAGCATCTGTTCCACATTTCCCACAAAACGCTGATGGATAAGTATATGCAAACAATAGCTGATGGCCGTTCCCAACACCACCGTGCCGATGCCCATCGCCATGAGAGACATTTCGCCTTTGATCCAATAGATGCACGCCAACGAGAAGAAGGTGCCGTATGCCACAGGTAAGAGATTTCGCCAAATAGCACTGGTACTTTTGAAGCTGATACTCAGCACGATGAGGATAATAAACAAGGAGATCCCGATGGTGAGAAAGATGTCGCGCTTCATGATCTTGGAGTTGCCGCCCGAACGCACGGGCGCACCATGCATGTATATCTGCACATCAGGGTGTGCCTTTGAAAAGGCTTTGATACAATGGTTGATGTGCCGCATGAGCCGGTCTCCCGAGTGGGAATCAAACGACTGAAAGCCAGGAGATATGAACATCAATGCCACCGTGGAATCCGGGGAGAAAAGATGCCCGTCCACCAGCGTGAAACCAGCACTGGCAGAAATTTCGGGCAGTAGACAGCTGCGCAGGTTCAGCGGGTCGGTGGAAACCATTTGCGTGAGCGTTCCAGTCTCATCCGACATGATCATCTCATAGTTTTGCGCCATGGTCTCGTCCGCACCTGCAATCGCTTCGTCGAACTTCTTGTACATGGTGGCATCCACAAAAGAGGGCACATGCATCATCGCAAAGTCGAGAGCGCCGAGGGCGACGTCCACATCCAAACGGTAAAGCGTGTTGGCTATATCATCATCTTGCAACAAGATAGAGTCCATCAGTTCATCCACATAACCCGTCATCACTTCAGGTTCAGCACCTGTCATCTGCATGAAAATCTTGTCTTTCACCTTCAGATTTCCAAACACCAAACCGCTGTCGTCGGATGCTATGGAAGGCAACAGCTGTGACAAATCCTCTTCAAAATGAATTTTCACCCCGAAGAAGATGAACACGATGCTGGACGAAATCAACAAGGTGTATAACAGTATCTTTTTCTTCTGAAAAAAGCGATATAGACGCACAAACATCACATACAACTATTTGATTATCAACACTCTTGCAAAAATAAATCAAACTGCGAAGATATAAAATTTTCGATTATCCCACCTTTCCTTTTTTCACATCGACTGCCATTAAAATATTTATTCACAAAAGGGGCGATAATATGAACAATCGAGGAAGAGAGCCGCAATTTTTATACTTTTGCCTTTTATTTATAAGTCGGAATAATTATAACAAACGATATGCGTAAAGTATTACTATTGAGTATTTTATCTTTATTGATATGTTTCAATGCCTTCTCTCAGGAGGACCAAAAGGGGAAGAAGAAAGACAAGAAAAGCCAGCAAGAGGCTCCAAAGTCCGACGACATGGAGGAGAAAGAGGCGTATCAATTGGAAGACGAGTCTGGTGACGACAACGAATACGGGAACAGTAATTTCGTGCCCAGCATTTTGCACAGCAGCAGTGACGTTTACACCAACAACACGTCATACGCTTTCAGCATCGCCTATTTCCGTCCACGCGGCTACGACAACCGGTACCAAGAGGTCTTCATCAACGGTTACGAAATGAACAGTTTGGTGACGGGTCGTGCCGTTTATTCGCAATGGGGCGGCTTGAACCACGTTTTCCGCTATCCGGAACTTGTCGTCTGCTTGAACGAAACGCCGTTTGACTTCGGCGACATCGGCGGGGCGAGAAACTTCAACGTGCGGGCGAGCAACTTCCGCAAGCAGCTGAGAGCCACCTACTCTTTGGCAGACCGCACCTACACCAACCGTATGATGCTGACTTACAGCACCGGACTGAATTCCAAAGGTTGGGCGTTCACCGCGTCCATATCCTCACGTTTCGGCAACGACCTCGCCTACGTGGACGGCACAAGCTACACCAGTTTCGCCGCATTCCTGGGCGCCGAGAAGAAGCTCAACAGCGAACACTGGCTCAACCTGTCGGCGTTCGCTAACTACACCCAACGCGGAATGCAGTCTAGTTCCGTGCAAGAAGCTTACGACCTGCTGAACAACAACTACTACAACGCCAACTGGGGCTGGTATCAGGGCAAACAGCGCAACGCACGTGTACGCACGGTGTGCGAGCCCGTGATTTTGCTAACGCACAACTTCACCCCGGCCAGCAACAAATTCGGAGTGCAGACCACCTTCTTGACCTCCTTCGGCATCAACAACACTACTTCTCTCAACTGGTACGATGCGCAGGATCCACGTCCCGACTACTACCGCTATTTGCCGAGCTACCAAATCGACCATGGCGACACCACTGCCTCCTATTACGACGTTCTCAATTTGTGGCAGAGCAACGACCAATCCTACACCCAAGTCAACTGGGATCACATGTATGAGGTCAACCAATTAGCCGCTTTGCAGGGCAAACGCGCCCAATACATGGTCGAGAATCGTAGGACAGAACACATTCAAGTAGGTGCCAGCACCAATCTCCACTGGTCTATCAACGATCATTGGAAACTCTATGCAGGCGCAAATATCAGCGGGACAAACCAGCACAACTACAAGACCATCGAGGATCTGTTGGGCGGAAGTTATTGGCTCGATGTGGACAAATACTCGGAAGGCGACTTCCCAGAGGACCAAAATGTACAGTACAACGACCTGTTACACAAAGGGGACACGCTTCATGAAGGCGACATTTTTGGCTATAACTACGATTACCAAGTGTTGAAGTTGAAGACTTGGGGATTGATCAAAGCCACGTACAATCACTGGGATTTCTACTTGGGAATTCAAATAGGTGGCTCGGAACTGTGCCGTGTAGGCAAGATGCAGAACGGCCGCTTCCCGGACGAATCTCTGGGCAGATCGGATGTGAGAAATTACATAGACAATGGTGCGAGAGCGGGTGTCACCTATAAAATCAACGGTCGTAACTACTTAGTGTTAAACGCTTTGGGCGAAACCAAATCTCCTAATATCCTCAACTCTTTCCTTTCCCCGCGTATCAACAACAAATACGTGGACGGTCTGACCAACGAAAAGGTTTTCGCCGGCGACATCTCCTACATCTTGAACTATCCCATCATCAAGATGCGCATTACGGCTTTCGCCACGAAGATCAACGATGCTTCGCGTCTGATCAGCTTCTACCATGACGATTTCTCCAGCATGGTCAACTATGCTATTTCGGGCATTGACCAGCGCTATATCGGTATCGAGGCGGGCACGGAAATCAAACTGGGCAGTATGTTCGCCTTGATTCTGGCAGGTACTTGGGGCGACTATCGCTACACCGACCAAGCACACGTCTCCATGAACGCTGAAAATGGCGTGGACTTCGACGGTCAGATGGACCGCGTGGTCTATTGGAAGAACTACCATGTCGCCGGTACGCCGCAAGTGGCGGCCACTGCCGGTCTGAAATTCAATTACAATTACTGGTGGTTCAACTTTAATGTTAACTACTTCGACAAGATTTACTGCGAACTGAATCCCGAGCGCCGCACCTCCACCGCCCGCGGTTCCCTGGACGCAAACTCCGAACTCTACCACCAGATTGCCGATCAAACCCAACTGAAAGGGCAATTCACCGTGGATGTCTCCCTGAGCAAATCCTGGCGTATCAAGCACAAATACAACATCGGTTTCAACGCCAGCGTCACCAACCTGCTGAACAACAAGAACTTGGTAACCACCGCTTGGGAACAATACCGATTCGACTACACCGACTACAATGTCAACAAATACGCCAACAAATACTACTACGCTTTCGGCACCACATTCTATTTGGGCATCAATTTCACGATGTAACAACCGTTCCCTGTAAAACAATTCTTTAGATAAAATAGAAAAAAATGAAATATAACCATTTGATTATCATCGCCATCTTCGCCGCCGTGCTCATGCAAGGCTGCGACTTAGAACAAGACGTAGCGCCAATGCCTTCGTTTATAGGCGAATCCAACACCACCATCGCCGAGCTGCTTGCCATGCACAAGATTGGTTCTGTTGACTCCTACGATTCCATACCTGTGGGCTCCAATGTCGTCATCACCGGCGTGGTGACCACCTCCGATGAGTGGGGCAACAATTACAAATACATTAATATTGAAGACGAGACAGGCGCTATCCAGATTAAAATCAACAACACCGCTCTCTATAACAAATACAAAGTCGGACAGCGCGTCTATGTAAAATGCGACGGTCTTGTGATCGGCGATTATCGGAAGTTGCCGCAATTGGGAATGTGGGCAAACGGCGAAATGCAGCCCATCCCCTCATTCAAGGCGTACCTGTACATCTTCCCGGATGGTGCTCCCATGGCTGGGGAAAACCCCATTGTCATGACGACCATACCAAATGCCAATGACATTCCAGAGACCCAATACAACCGGCTCGTCAGATTGGAGGGTGCCACCTTTGTAGAAGGAGGTGATGCCACTTTCTCGGAGGCCAGCGCAGCCACCAGCCGCGACATCAAGATGGCTGACGGTTCCACTATCGTACTGAGAACCAGCAACTACGCTACTTTCGCCAACGAAATCCTGCCCGAAGGAACAGGTAATATCACGGGCATATTAACCCGTTATAATAATACGGTGCAAATCGTCATCAACGGAACGCACAATTTGGAATCATTCACTATGCCGTTAAGCTATCAGACCATCTTCAGCGTGAACTACGGCAATGCCTTCAACGAAGGATGGTTCCAAACGGGCGATGGCAATCCATGGCAAGCTTTAACGAACTCCAGTTTCAACGGTTTCGTCAACAACCCCGCTGCTGGTCAGGACAACTGGCTGGTCTCGCCCGCCATCAACTTGAGTGCTGCAGGAGATCCGATTCTGAGCTTCACGCACCGCGCACCTCAAGGATTCAATGGCGACTATATGAAGGTCTTCTATACGACTGACTACACCGGCGATGTAAACACCACGCAATGGCATCAACTGCCGCTTAACATCAATAACGGAGAGGCTTCGTCCGTGGATGAGATCTTCAATCTTCCCGATGAGGCACGCGTTCCCGGCTTCAGAATGCTCTTCCGCATGACCGGCAACCCATCCTCCTGGTATCTGTCGAACATCAAAATTGAAGCATTAGCGAAATAGGGCGTGTGACGTATGACGTGTGACGTAGGATCACACGTCATACATCATAAGTCATAAATCAAACGTCATAAGTCAAAAACAGATTATGAAAAAAATAACGATAGCAATCACCCTCATTCTCGGCGTACTTGCCAGCTGCAACCGCTGGGAGGAACCCGAATTTGTAGCACCTGTCTATGATGGTCCTGCCGCGAACAAGACCATTGCGGACATCAAAGCCATGCACGCGTCACTGGGCACCGGCGCACAGGACTCCATCTGCCGCTACGACGAACAGTTCATTGTGAAGGCCGTGGTGGTCAGCTCCGACGAAGGCGGCAACTGTTACAAATATCTCACCATCCAAGATGAGACCGGAGGCATCGAGATTTCCATCGACCGTTCGAGCCTCTACAACGACTATCCCGTGGGACAGACCATCTATCTGAACTGTGCCGGACTGATTGTGGGCGATTACCACAACAAATACCAAGTTGGCTGGAAATATGAGGGTTCTGTGGGACGTATCCATCCCACCGCCCTACCCCGCTACATCAGCAAAGACGGGCTTCCGGACCTCAAGAACCCGCTTATCGCTCTCCCCATTGAAGTCACGGGCAACAACGAACTCACCGCAGAGAATGTGAACTGTCTTGTGAGAATCAACGGTTGCAGATTCTCTGCTACCGACAACGGTCTTCCGTTGGCTGACAACGATTTCTCCACAGACCGCACCATCACCATCAACGGCATAAGCATTGTGGTGCGCACCAGCAACTACGCCTATTTCCGCAACACCATCATCGATGCCAGCAAAGACTACTGTCTCTATGGCATTCTCAGCATCTACAATAAAGATTATCAACTTACCTTGCGGACTAAAGACGATATACAATCGGCTGTCACGTACGAAGACGAACTGCTAGCCGACCTCACCTTCGACAACAACAGTTTCACCACGGGTGGTTGGTCACAATATCCCGACAACCAGTCGTGGATATTCAACTCATTCAGCGGCGACAACTTCATGGTTCACTTCAACGACAACTCTGCCTCAGGTTGTGACGACTGGCTGATCTCGCCCGAGCTTGACCTGGGAGATGTGAGCACTGCTGAATTGTATCTGGACCACAAAATCAACGTGGGCGGCAGTCCCGCTACCTATTATCAGGTCTATTACTCCACCACATACAACGGCGGAGCTTTCAACGAAAGCGATTGGCACGCCTTCTCTCCAAATTTGAATTACTATCCCATTGATTTCGCACTGAGTAACGCCCTGTCATTGAGCGATATCGGCAACCAGAAATTCCGCATTGCCTTGCGCTACCACAGAAACGCCGCCGTGGAAGGCAGCAGATGGTCCGTACGCGGGGTGAAGATACAGAAACCGCAGAACTAGGTAGTTAGCAGTTAGAAGTTAGTAGTTAGCAGTTGGATGTGGGTCGTTCTCTTGCGAGGAACTAATGCATTGGAACGAGGGCAATGACTTAGACTTAAGACTTATGACGTACGACGTATGACGTACGACGTATGAATATGGTAGCGCGCCTAACTGCTAACTACTAACTACTAATTGCTAACTACTAATTGCTAACTGCTAATTGCTAACTGCTAACTGAAATAAGTACGCGGGAATTGTGGCGAAAAGAATCGAATCGACGCGGTCGAGGACGCCGCCGTGGCCGGGGATAATGTTGCCGCTGTCCTTCACGCCCGCTTTGCGTTTGAAAAGGGATTCTGTGAGGTCGCCGAACAGACCGAAGACTTGGATGATGAGGGAAAACACAAGCCATCCCCATAACGGCATTCCTGCCTGCTGGAATAAGGGGATATACGAAAGGCCTATGGCAAGGCCAACGGTAAACACACAGCTACAAAGGAACCCCTCCCAGGTTTTGCCGGGAGAGATGTTGGGGGCCAGTTTATGCTTGCCAAAGAGAGAACCGAAAACGTAAGCCGCAGTGTCGGACATCCATATCAGAATCAAGAAAGCCAACACCATGGCCGGATGCTGTGGAATCCATAAGAAAAAGAGCACGCTGAGCGGCACCACAATCCACATCTGAGCCAAAAAGCCGAGACCCACATGACTCATCGCCTGTTCACTTTTGCCAATCAATTCAGGCAAAAAAATAGCAAGGCCCGCGACACATGCCATAACGGCCCAAGGTATGGAAGGCCCACCCTCCAAGTCGAGCACTTCCATATTCAAGAAGCATTCGAGCAACCACACGGCTGCCACGATCCAAAAGCCGAAATGTGGACGCAAAGAAGGATCGTTGCACAATTTGTAAAATTCAAAAATTCCCACCAAGGCGAAGAAAAACGCTAACGGCACAGCCACCCACGGGGTGAAAACCGCCGCGACCATCAGGGCCACATAGACAATGCCCGAAGCCGTCCTGACGAACAGATTACGTGTTTTGGGGTTGAGGGTCATCTTGCAATAATAAAATGTAACGGGGTTTTTGCGGCGTGCGCACCTCTTTGCCATTCTCTTTGACCAGCGGTTCCGGGGTGATAAACTCCATGCCCGCGCCTTGCGTGTATTTGAAATTACGCGCCAATGCCGTCTCCATGTCAGGCACAATGTCCTTCATGCGGGAAATCACAATCACGTCCAAGGCGAGATTGCGCATAGAGACGAAACGTGAAAACGGCTGCGTGAAACCGATGCTGCCGGTGCGCGCCACCAAAAACACGGACATCGCCACCACCGCGTCAATCTGCATATTCAACGACACGGAATTGATGTAGTTGATCTGCGATTGTTCCAAATCGGGACAGAGGTTGTTATGGGTGTTCAACACAACGTTATACTGCTGATCCTGCGCGAGCATCTGCAAGTATTTGATGCGATCCTGGCGGTTGTGGCAGCGCAAAATCTTGCCGCCGTTGGCTTGGAATTTCTGCCAGAACTCCACTTGCACATTGTCCATCGGGGCGAAAAAGTCGGTCGAGGGCTGACCTTCGTCGATATGGTCGTGGGATAAGGTGCTCTTGCGAATAACCCCACGAATATATTCCTTGTCTGTAATAAAATTATTGTCCATCTGGCTCATCTGCTTCGGTATTGGTGGTCATAGAGGTATCTTCGGGTTGCGGTTGTTCGGGAACACTTTCTGCAACTTCGGGTTCTTTCGGGAAAGGACGCTCGCCAAGAATGTTCTGTACGTCCTCCGTGAAAATCACCTCGCGTTCCAGCAGTATCTTGGCCAGCTGCTCCACCTTGTCGTGGTTCTCGGTCAGAATCTGCTTAGCGCGGGCGTAAGCCTTCTCAATGAGAAGATGTACACGCTCGTCAATCTCCTGCGCCGTCTTCTCACTGTAAGGTTTGGTCATGCTGTATTCCTGTTGACCTGTTGAATCATAATAACTTACATTGCCGATTTTCTCGTCAAGACCGTAATAGACGATCATGGCGTACGCCTGCTTGCTCACGCGTTCAAGGTCGTTGAGCGCCCCTGTGGAGATTTTGCCGAAGAAGACCTCTTCCGCGGCGCGGCCACCCAGAGTGGCGGTCATCTCGTCCACAAGTTGATCGTAGGTGGTCAGTTGGCGTTCTTCCGGCAGATACCAGGCCGCGCCTAATGCCTTGCCACGAGGCACAATCGTGACCTTCACCAGCGGGGAGGCATAACGCAGCATCCAACTCACGCAGGCATGTCCGGACTCGTGGTAGGCGATAGTTTTCTTCTCGTCGGGAGAAATCACGCTGCCACGACGCTCCAAACCGCCGATAATACGATCGACAGCTGCCAAGAAATCCTCTTTCTCAATGGCTTTCTTGTTTTGACGAGCCGCAATCAAAGCAGCCTCGTTACAAACATTGGCGATATCTGCACCCGAGAAGCCGGGCGTTTGTTTCGCAAAGAACTCCAAATCCACATCGGGACCGAGTTTGAGGTTGCGCACGTGCACCCCGAAGATGCCACGACGCTCGTTCAGATTGGGCAGTTCCACCTGGATTTGGCGGTCGAAACGGCCCGCGCGAAGCAATGCACGGTCGAGGATGTCGGCACGGTTGGTTGCCGCCATGATGATGACGCCCGCGTTGGTACCGAAACCGTCCATCTCTGTAAGCAGCTGGTTCAGCGTACTTTCACGTTCATCGTTGGCATTCGAGAGGGCTCCCTTGCCACGAGCGCGGCCAATCGCGTCAATCTCATCGATGAAGATGATGCAGGGGGCTTTCTCCTTGGCGGTGCGGAAAAGGTCGCGCACGCGGGAGGCACCCACGCCCACGAACATCTCCACGAAATCAGAACCAGACAGGGAGAAGAAAGGCACCTTTGCCTCGCCTGCCACAGCCTTGGCCAACAAGGTTTTACCAGTGCCAGGAGGGCCGACCAGCAACACACCTTTGGGGATCTTGCCACCCAAAACGGTATATTTCTGAGGGTTCTTGAGGAAATCGACGACCTCCTCAATCTCGAACTTCGCACCTTCCAAACCGGCAACATCTTTAAAAGTCACCAGTTGTCCGTTCTTCTCGTCAAATTCCTGGGCGCGGGACTTGCCGATATTGAAGATGCTGCTAGCACCGCCAATACCGCCGCCTCCGCCACGCATGGAGCGTATCGAGAAAAAGTAAAGCAAGAAAATCAGAAGAATCGGCAGCAGCCAAAAGACAATCTCGAATCCATAACTCTGCGAATTGTCTTGCTTCATCGGAAAATCGTACTCTTCGGCTATCTCACTGGCCACCAAGGTGCTGTCTTGCGCAACGCGTTCCTGCACAAACTTCGCCTTGGCATCCTTCAAATCTTCGTTATAAACCTGTAAATCCGTGACTACCAAGTAGTACTGCGGACCGTTGACATTATTCTTGACCTCCTCATACTTGGAATCCTGCTCCAAAGCACTCTTCTTCACGAAAATATTGACATGCGAGTTCTTCTTCACATACTCGACATGTTCAATATCCTGATTTTTCACCATTTGGAGGAACTCCATGTCGTTCACTTCGCGAATGGTGTCATTGGAGGAGAAAAAATAGATCCCGATGAGCACCAATGTCACGGCAATATAGATAAACGACCAATTAAACTTACGTTTACCATCACCTTTTCCATTCATACCGCCGAAAAAATCCGGCATATTGCCCTTTTTCTTGTTATTATTGTTATTTTCTGGCATTTTAACTTTAACTAAAACTATTAACTATTCCCTATTGCCTATTGCCTACTGTCTACTCCCTCAAAACTTCTGCACTTCCGCATCTCCCCACAAGGATTCGAGCTGATAATATTCACGGGCTTCGGGTTGGAAAATGTGGACCAGGATGTTGAAATAGTCGAGAATGACCCATTCTTTGTTCTCCAGGCCTTCGACATGCAACGGTTTCACGCCGGCCACACGCTGCGTTTGCTCTTGCACAAAGTCGCAAAGCGTCTCTACATGCGGCTTGGAAGTGCCTGTGCACACAATGAAATAGTCAAAATAGGAATGGTTGATTTTCTTCAAATTCACGCAATGAATATCTACTCCCTGCTTCTCCAACAGAGCTTGTATGATCAATTCCTCCAGGTTTCCCTCGTAAGGAACACCCTCAAATTTCACTTTTCTTTTTACTGTCATATTTGCGATTTAAAACGGTTGCAAAAATACGATTTTTTTTATACTTTTGCCGCCTCAAAAATAAACGTTTTTTAATATGAAGAAACACCTGACATTATTATGTATTTTCTGCCTCTCGGCACTGTTGTCAATGGCGCAAGAAGAACAAGTCAAATTGCCTTATTCTTTCAGACAGAAGAATATCTCAATGGTTGTAAATCAAGTAGATATGCCTCAATTGGACCAATCGAAGCTCCTCAAACAAGACGCAGAGCATTCCAACAAATCTGATCTTTTCCGGGCTGGCATAGGTTTCGATGTCAATGCCAACACCACCAACAGCGGTCGCACCGACATCACCCCTGACGGCGGCAAGCTTTGGCGCAACCAGTTCAATTCCGAAGGCGCATACATGATGTATTTGGTATTTGAAGACTTCAACATTCCTGAAGAAGCTGAATTATACATTTACAGTCCTGACCAAGATCAGGTTTACGGACCTTACACCAACAATGATGTGCAATCTGTGGGACGTTTCGAGACCGACAACATCATTGGCGATGAATTGGTGGTGGAATATTACGAACCTGCCAACGCTGCCTTCCATGGTCATTTTAACATCGCGGCTGTGATGCACATTTACAAGGACTTCTTGAACACACGCTCCGAAGAGAAAGGGCCTCACGGCACAGCCGATGGCAATTGCCACATTGACGTGGTATGCCCGGAAGCTCAACCTTGGCACTATCCCATTAATTCTGTTGTATGCATTTCCATGACGGCCGAAGTTCCTGGCGAAGGCTGGGGTATGTATTTGTGTTCCGGTGCCATGGTGAACAACGTGAGAATGGACAAGACCCCTTACGTCTTGTCTGCAGATCACTGCGTGGCAGCTGACGACCAAACTTACAAATTTTATTTCAACTACCAAGTGAGCGAGTGTGGCGGTTCCACGGGATTATCTTCCCGTGTGGCTAACGGTGGTGTCATCGTGGCACGCTCCAACACTTCCAATACGTATGCCGGCTCCGACTTCCTGTTGCTGAGAATCACCGGTAACCTTGGTATAGCTTATCGTGACAGTATCTTCTTCGCAGGTTGGGATTGTTCAGGTGCTTATAATACTGGGGTATGTATTCACCATCCCGGCGGCGACTGGAAGAAAATCAGTTTTGTGAACAATGTGACCGCCCCCACTAGTGGTAGCTATGCGAACCGCTTCTATGTTGTGTCATGGATGACCAACCCCAACAAAGGCGTCACGGAACAAGGTTCCTCCGGTTCTCCGTTATTCAACAACAGTTCTCTGATTATCGGCACCCTGACCGGTGGTTCCAGCTTCTGCTACAGCCCCTCCGGCACGGATATTTACGGTCGTGTGTCCTACCACTGGTATAACAATGGCAACTCCAACAACGCCCGCAAACTGCAACCTTGGCTTGACCCGGACAACACCGGCACAAAGATCCTTCAAGGTATGACCTACGGCGGACAAGTCATTACGGGCGTGGCAGAGCATACGCAAAACAACACCTTCACGGTGGCTCCCAACCCGACCCGCGATGGCATGATCACCATCCAAGGCGACTTCATGAATGAAGACGCTGTCTGCAACATTTACAATGTGATGGGACAACTGGTGATGACCAAAAACGTGACCATTGATGCCTCTTTCAACATGAATGTCAGCAACTTGGACAACGGCATTTATTTCATTGAACTCATCGGGGCGGATCGCACTTACAAATCCAAACTGATTATATCCAAATAACGGTGAAAAATCTGCTGCTTTCCACAGCATACCTCCCGCCGGTCGAATATTTCGCCTTCCTTTTGGCAGAAGGCGCCTGCATCGAGCGAGAAGAACGATACCAGAAACAGTCCTACCGAAACAGGACGACCATCATGAACGGTAACGGAGCGATGAATCTCATCATTCCTACCGTTCATGACGGTAGAATGGGGATCGTGAAGGAGGTGCGTATCGACTACGCCACACCATGGCAGCGGGTGCACTGGCGCACGATCGAGTCCTCCTACAACAACACCCCCTACTACTTGTATTATAAAGATGCCCTGAAACCGTTCTATGAACAGCGTTTCGAGTTTCTCTACGACTTCAACTTGCAGATTATCAACACGCTGCTAAAGTTGTTGAGAACAGGGAAAACAGTCTCTTCTTCAGAGGCCTTTACGCCATACGAAGCTGAGGATTTGCGGTTGCTCATCCACCCGAAATTATCCAAAAAAGAGGATTATCCTTTCCGTCTTCAAACACCTTACTATCAAGTGTTTGAAGACAAATTTGGATTTCTTCCCAACCTCTCCGTCATCGACCTTATCTTCAATGAAGGCCCCCAGGCGCTTCTCTACCTGCAAAAACTTCTGACCACCTTTGAATCCTTTGTGTGATGAAGCAGGAAACGACAAATTTTTGGGAAAGAGTCTTTATCCGCATCAAGAATGGTGTCGATAAGTTTCTGTATTACGACAATCTTTTTGACGAAAACGTTTGGGATATTCGCTTTTCGAAGACAAACAAAACCAAAATCAAGTATAAGATTGAACAAGGTCCGTTTTCGTTGGCTCTGAAGACCCGCGATGACCTTTACAAATATTTATGGATGATCATCATGGTCGTTTCGTTGGTGGGAATGCTCATTTTAAGTCGCCAAATTGGTATTTCCGATCGTGAAATCGCCCAAAACGAGTATTCCGAGCTGATTTACAACCATTTCCATCATATCGGGGATCCCGACGCCTATAAGGCGCATCCCTACGCGCACACGCAAGCGCAAGCCATCGACTTGCTCATCTATTCCTTTTCCAGATCCTTTAATATTAAAGATGTCTATTCTTTTCGCCACGTATTAAGTGCTATTTTCGGATGGTTGCTGGTTGCTTACCTATCGTTACTGTTACTCAGAGCTTTTAACTGGCGAGCCGCCTTCTTCACAGCCTTCTTCCTGATCATCTCCCCACGGTTTTTCGGCTATTCACTGAGTAATATTGTGGATGTCACCTTCGCTTTTTTCTTTATTTTCAGCATTATGCAGATGTACTATTTCAGTCGCGAGCTGCCGGTTATCCGCATCTCGCGCTTGATTCGCATCGCCATCGGCATACTGCTTGCCCTGTCGATCTATAACGCCGGTTCATCGCTGCTGCACTTCTTCACCGTTTTCACCTTGCTGAACTTCCTCCTCTATAATCCCATCAAGAAAATTTTCACCCGCGAATACCTTGTGGCGCTGGGCTGGACCTCGCTCGTGATTGTGGTCATGTTCATCACGGTGTTTGTCATCCATACGGCCAGCACTTTCTATCTAGAGACCTCGTTTATATGGCCGCGCGACGCTTTCGCCACCTTAGTCACCAATATTCCATTTGACCAAAACCAAATTTTTGAAGGTCAACTCATCGGTCCTGACAATTTTCCAACTCGTTATCTCTCTAAATACCTGTATGTTACAACACCCACTGTGGTTCTCATCTGCTTCCTGCTCTTCTTCGTTTTCTTCAAAAACGCCATCAAATCCCTGAAACCGTTTTCCATATTCATCTTCCTCTATACCTTTTTGTTTTGCATCCATAGAGTGAAGACGCATTACATGAATCCGGACACCCTATGGGCGATTTTATACTGCATTTACCCGCTATTCATGCTGATTGCCGTGAGTGGTTTGGAATGCACTTTACGGCAAATCAACGACCGATACACCAACCCGGTGATTCTCGGTTTGCTGTTCCTGCTGTCAGTGATGCCTATCCGCCATATTTTGTTTAACAGTCCGTATATCTCACTGTATTTCAACGAAATATCGGGCGGTATACACAACGCTTACGCGAAATACGCTTTGGACAGCAACTTTGAGGCGAACAAAGAGGCCAACGATTGGATCAAGGATTACGTGCTGCATCGCGACATCGGGCAGCACTACTATACGCGCCCCGTGGTGATTGCCACGAACGGCAATGCCGCTTGCGCCCTGTTCTACCAAGACGATCCTTCGTACCAACTGGTTTTCAAGGACTATGACCGTTTAGACACCACGTGGGACTATTATGTGGCCTATTGCAATCAAGTGCCTTCCACTCAGTTGCGCCACGAGGTGTGGCCTCCCGACACGGCCTTCCACATCATGACTTTCGAGCAGAAACCCATGGTGGCCTTCTATCGCAACGAGGAGAGTTTCCGCATCTGGAACACCATGGACAGCATCGCCCGCGCCACCGACTCCCTCATGGCGATTGCGGACAGTTTGGAAGCTTTGGCGAAAGAATAATCACGAATATCCATCCATAAAAAAAATGGCGGTTCCCATCTCGAGACCGCCATTTTCATATCTATTGCTGAGGCGTGATGCGACGCGCACTACTTGACGAATGCAATAATATCGCCTTTATTGACATTCTTTCCTTGCTCAGCCACCACTTCGAGGAGCTTGCCATCAAACAGGGAAATAACGGGTTCCATGCCGTAGTAGGTGCTGATAAAGCATACGGTATCACCCTCCTTGAAGTTTGTGCCGAGAGGTTTCGCCATGGATTTCTCACCATCCACGGCCACCTCCCACAACATCTGTCCCGAGACGGGCGCGACAATCTGTTTGGCATCGGGATGCATCTTCTGCACGCGCTCCAAAACCAGCTGTTGACGGTCTTTCTGCACGGGAGCCGCACCGCCGTTTTGACGTTTGTTCATAGCATCCTCCAGCTCGCGGTTGAAGTTCTGCTTTGCCCTACCCTCTTTGTAATCCACGTATTGGCGCTCATGCATAGCCAGCTCGAAGAGTTCTTCTTCGTCAGGACCGACATCCCAGCCCTTTTCTTCCATCATCTTGCGATACTTGGGCAGTTCGTCGGGATAGTTGTCTTGCGGCACACCATCGAAGAACTCGAAGCCTTTTTCCTTGGCCAGTTCCACGATTTCGGGTGCCAGCGTGCCAGGCAGACGACCACATTTGCCCAAAATCATATCCCATTGGTTTTGTTCCATATAGGTGAAACGCGGTTTGCCTTCCACCTCGGCACGGATGTTCATCAGCGCGATGTTCTTCACGTATTGGCTGAACGGGGTCACCAAGCCGGGAGTGCCCACCATCGGCCACACCGCCTGCACTTCGTCAAACAACTTGATAAGCAGCTCGTCCTCATTGAGGGTGGGCTCACCCTTTTTCTCCAAAGTTCTGTTCAGATAGCTGTGGATACCTTTTAAGTCGGCCATCATGGAGCCCATCATGCCGCCAGGAAGGCCGCAGCCAAGTAATAACGATGTGGAAATCTTGTTTTTAGGCTCAATGAAGTAGCCCAAGAAGTCGTCCATGAACTTTTGGGTGAGGGAACGAGCCTCCATGTACGCGTTCATGTCGATGTCGGCAACCTCGAAGCCGTCGGCGCGAAGCATCTGCTGCACGGCAATCACGTCGGGATGCACCATGCCCCAGGAAAGCGGTTCCATAGCCACGTCGATGATGTCGGCACCGTTGCGGCACACTTCCAACACGGAAGCCATGGAGAGGCCGGGACCCGTATGTCCGTGATACTGAATCACCAAGTGCGGATATTTTTCCTTGATGGCTTTCACTAATTTGCCAAGTTCCGAAGGGCGACCGATGCCGGCCATATCCTTCAGACCAATCTCTTTCGCGCCGTATTCCACGTACTTATCGACCACGGAAAGGTAGTGTTCAAGTGTGTGCACGGGCGAGTGTGAAATGCTGAGGGCCGCCTGCGAAATAAGTCCGAATTCATTGGCATATTTGATGGAGAGTTCCAGATTGCGGTAGTCGTTAAGACCGCAGAAAGAGCGCACCACATCCACGCCTTGTGCCTTCTTGACCTTGAACATTAGCCGGCGGACGTCGGCGGGCACGGGGTACATGCGCAAACCATTCAGGGCGCGTTCCAGCATCTGACATTGGATACCGGCAGCACGCAACGGCTTCGTCCACTCGCGCACGGCGTGGTTAGGATTTTCGCCGTACATCAGGTTCACCTGCTCGAAGGCACCGCCGTTGGTCTCCACACGGTCGAAACAGCCCATTTTCACAATCACGGGAGCAATTTCCGTCAGCTGATCGACGCGCGGCTGATACTTTCCTGACGACTGCCACATGTCACGATACACCAAACAAAATCCGATTCTCTTTTTCATACTGTACTTCTCTTCTATTTCATTAAAAATCAATAAGATAAATAAAAATTCACCTTTTCTCAGGCGGTGGCAAAGGTACAAAAAAAAGTGTCGCGCCGGAGATAAAAAACGCTGAAATATGGAAAATAATGTTGAGGGGCGAGGGGAATCAGAAATGAAGAGTATATGAGGATTTTTTGTATTTTTGCCTTTTCATTTGATTGAATCAATAACAGTATGATAAAAAGAACCATATTCCTTACCGTGGCTGTAATAATGGCCGTTTTCACCGCATCCGCGCAATACCAACTGATTTACGAAACATTCTCCGACGGCAGTGGCGACACATCCCGCACGCTGGTGACGGTCGCGGGCGAACAACTGCGCATCGCTTCCGCCAACCCCGAGGAGCCCAATCCTATCCCTGGCATCGCGAAGCACATCACCTACATCGACTTTGCCCGCGACACCGCTTTTTATCAGCTTTATTACTCGCAAAACGAGCAGTATTTCACCGGCATTTCCCTCCATTCCGGCAACGACTATCAATTCGAGAAAGTCGAAATAGTCGATGGATACAGGTGCAAGAAATACACCACTTCCCTCTTTTCCAACCGGATGGAGATTTGGATGACGGAGGACCTGAAGTACCACGCCACCCCGACGACCACCTTCGCCGACCTGCCCGGCGTGCTCGTGCAATACACGCGCAACGGCAACACCACCACGCGCCTTGCCTCCGAAAAAATTGAAAAAAATATGCGACACAAGCAGGAACCGCAACCGCTTGTTCCCCGAAACCTTGGCACCTACATGAAAAGCCGCCAACTGGGCAACCTCGAAAAGGAGAAGCTCGTCATCACCATTCCTGTTTTCCACGACGCGCAGATCTGCTTCAACCCCAAGTTGGAGAAATCCCGCACCATCCCCTTCGACACCGTTCTCCCCTACTCCAACGGCACCATCATCCTGAAGCGTCTCAACCTCAAACAGCTTCCCGCTCATTACCAGATATTTGCAGAGCTCACCGAGCAGTCTAACGGCGATGCCTACGACCGCACCGGCTCCATTTTCGTGATCCCGACTGCCCAGAAGGTCAACTTTCTCAACGCGCTGATTGACAGCGTGGGCGTGTTGCCGATATTCACCGACAAAAATGGCGAACAATACCAAGGCATCAGGTTAGAGAAAAACTATACGCCATTGGTGGAATTGGTCCGCTTTTTCACCCCGTTCGGAGTAAAGCACTTCAACCAGTACCGTTCGCTGCCTGACAAAGAGTGGGAGGATGCGGCCTACTACAAACAGGATGTCAGCGACTTACGGCAATATCTGCAGGGCGATGTCTATATCGGGGCGTTCATCGGCAACTACGACGGCGGCGGTCACAAGATTTCCCTCGACCTCAAAGCCTACCCTGAAAGTTACGAATGGTCGGGAAATGTCAACGAAAATTACTGGACGCTGCCGCTCTTCAACACCTGCAACGTGATGGAGATGTCGGGACAGAACTACGGAAAACTCTTTGAGACAGACTCCCTTACGGTAACGTTCACCGTTCCCGAGGGGCTCACCTCCCTGCGTTTGCGCTACATCAGCACGGGTCACGGCGGCTGGGACAACGGCGACGAGTTCGTGCCAAAGGAGAACGTCATCCTCATCGACGGGCAGCCGCGCTTCCGTCACACCCCGTGGCGCAGCGACTGCGGCACTTTCCGCACCTTCAACCCCGCGTCCGGCAACTTCTGGAACGGCATGTCCTCCTCCGACTACTCACGTTCAGGCTGGTGCCCTGGAACCGCCACGCAGCCAGTCTATTTCGACCTCACGGGCCTCACCCCCGGCGAGCACACCCTCACCATTGCCATCCCGCAAGGCCAGCGCGAGGGCACGTACTTCAGCGCGTGGAACGTGTCGGGTGTGTTGATTGGGAGGAGATAAGGGTTAAGGTTTAAGGGTTAAGGGTTATGGGCTATGGTTTAAGGTTTATGGGTTATGGGTTAACGGGTGTGCCTTATTGCATCGTCCGGATCTTGAACGTTGGCTTCTCTTCCACTAACGGGTATTCCACCTTCACCACCACCTCTTCGTTCGGTTTCATGTCGAAATAATTGTCAGAATACTTCACCTTGTAGCCATGCGTTTCTTCAATGAAGATTCCGCGTTTCAGCATTTTGGAGGAAAGATGGATTTCGGCGGAATGGTCGCCGTATTCGGTTTTAACTTGTAGCGGCTGCTTCGAAAGGTTTAATGCCTTGGGGTTCACGAAATAGGTCAGATAATCGATTTTCGCAGCGTTTTCAGGTGCATATCCTGCTTCCACAAAGACATCCCCTGCATTTTTCACGCCCGTAGGCAGCACAACAACCGCCGCCTTGACACTGCTGTTGGGATGCACAGAGACGAGCGTCATAGCGGAGTGGATTAGCGTGCCGTTCATTGTGCAGATGTTCCAAGCGAACTGTCCGCTAACGGGTTCGAACGAATCGTTAATCAGATACAACTCTATGGTATCCTGAGAAATACGGTGCGATGCGATGGACACGTTGGCATACAACTGCGGCAACTTATAGTACAACGCTTTCGGGTTTCCAGCCACGTCAATACAGCTCCAAGAAGCCACGGGCCAGCAGTCGTTGAGCTGCCAGAAGAG
>ONHS01000118.1 GCA_900317715.1 uncultured Bacteroidales bacterium
ATTGTTGTCCATAACTGAAAAATATTAAAAGTTAAACATACGATTTTGAACTTGTTGTCGCTTTCGCTTCGCCTTTACGATGCCTGCAAAGTGCGGCTGGAGCACACTAAAGCAAGGCTTGCCCGGGAATTACTACCCGCAGGGCTGGAGAATTTCCGAAGGCAACTCGTCTCGGCCTTGCGTGTGGGTAAGCCGCAATACCTTTGCAGCGGAAAGGCAAGGGAGGCGACGGTGAACAAGTGAAAGTATGTTTGGCTTGTTTTTCAGGGGCAACATGGCAGATTCTTCCTGCAAGCGGTTGCGCCCAAGACGGCGCAGGTGTCAAGAGCTGAAAAAAAACGGCCGTCGTTTCCCAACGACGAACCGCTTCAGTGTCAAACAGAGTTGGTATTGGTATGAACTACGCAATTATTTGACAGAATTCATTTTCATTATTAACCTTTAAATTTTTCTCGCTATGAAGCCATTATCTATACTTATGATCGTATGCAGGGGATAAGTGATTTCTGGGCATAGAGCGTCACTTCCACCGAGCATACCGCAGGATCGCCGCCTGGCGTTCCTGTGGTGCTCGTGGTTTTGATGATGGGACGCGGTTTCTCGTGCTGCCCTATGACGTAGGACTGCCCATTGCAGTCCGTGATGACGAAGGCGATATGTCTGTTGGTAGGCACGTCGTCAAGCGTCTTGAACCGCAGGGTGGTCTGTTCAACCCTGCCGTTGTTGTTGTAGGTCGATACCGCCTCGCAGGTCGGCACACCGACAAACGCTATCGGCGTCACTTCGGTGAAGATGCCGACGGGCAAACCCGCAAGGTGCTTGTACATAATCTCACGCTGCAGCCTTTCAGCGGGAACGTAGCCCAAGGCTTTTATTCCAGGAATTGATTGTCGATTCATTTTTTCTCGTATTTCGTTTACACTGGTTTACATTCGTCACGCCAGTTTACGCTGGGTTATTTTAGGGGGGTCTAAGTAGGAAAAGATTAACTCTTTTTAATCTTTTCCCTATAGATACGCATATTATAAGCCCGGCGTTTTCTATCATAAATCTTGGCGATGGTATTCCAATTGGTCTCAGTTGCTTCTATACCGTGTGCGTCCATCCAGGCCCAAATCAGATCCTGCTTCTGCTTGCCGATGTAGCCGAAACGGAACAAATCACTCCATAGCTGAATGACAAAGCGGTTACGGATGCATCGTTTCAAGGTGTTTCTTGCAGCTAATGGCAGGTATTTCTTGCCTCTCACATCTTTCGACTTGAAAAAAGGCACTGCGATAGGAACAGTGTTTTCACCTGGTTCATTGGATGCAGGAAACGGCGGTGTCCGTATCAGGTAGATTTCAAGAATGTCATTCTCGGCTGAGTTCCTCGGGAACTCAACAGGCAAAGAGTCGTGGGCGTTGATTAGCCATTGCGCCAGGTACGGCTCCAACTGTAGGTGTATGACGATATCACTCATATTGTGACAGGATGCTGTATTCTTCAGTCATGTCACAAAATTAGCTCCTATAACTGGGACCTTTAAAGACAATGACTTGCATCATCTCATTGAAGCGGTCTGCGATGCGGCCACCGTATTTTTCACGGACTTCGGGCGGCGTAAGGTTCGTTGATATCGCTGTGAACAGCTGCTGCTCGTATCTGATTTCCAGCAGGTGAATCAGAGGACTGAGCACGGTGCCGTAGTCCATCACCTCGACAGGTTCCTTGCCAAAGTCGTCGATGGCGACCAGGTCCCTCTCACGGATTTTCCGTATCTCACTGAAGTCCTTTCCAACGAGCACGATGTCCCTGGCATCATATATCATCATGTTTGCGTTGAAATCTTCATGGACAAACGAGAAATATTTGTCGCCTAATGCCAGGAACAGGTTACGCAGCGCTTGAAGCATTGTGGTCTTGCCGTTGCCGCAATTGCCACAGAACATGACCCCGGATTTCGGGACTTCTGCCGTAAGGGCTCTGGCAAGCTCGAAAAGGTTTTTCTGTATATATTCGTCGAACCTGGGTTCAAGGTGTCGCTCCATCACCACTCGGGCATAGTGCGATGCCAACAGGTTCAAAGCATTCTGCGTTGACATGTTCAGTCTAAAACTTGCCTTCAAAGTCCTTCGCCTCATGGCTTCCTGGATCAGTTCCTCTACGAGGGGAAAATCTATTTTCATCTGGCCTTGCGCTGGTTGAACTCCGTTTTGGTTTGGGTTTCGGTTCTGGTTGTTCGTTTCCATCTTTGTCGTTTATTGTTAAGTGAATTCTCGCCCAATTGATGAAGTGCTTTCTGAACTTGCCGGCATTTTCATGTTCTTCGTCTTTATTCTCGATGAAAAAATCATCGAGCATGGGAATGACAAGCTGCTTTTCGCACTTTAAAAATTGAGCCAGGTCTTCAATTTCTTGATCGTCGTTTTTTAAATCAAAATAATAAATCTCATTTTTCTCACGCGCGAAAGATGAAGAAGAGTTATTATTATTTATTATATTTTTTTTATCGTGGTGCCTCGAGTGGTGCCCCTGCTGTTCGTTTTTGGACTTTTTCTTATCGTTTTTTTCGCTAATTCCGACGTTGGAATCAGCTAAAATTCCGATAGAATTTGGCTCAAATTCGTCAGGATTCTGGTTGCTTGAGGCCACGTTTTGGAACTTCTCATAGTTGCTGATGGTGATGATGAGCCACTGCTTGTTGGTGCGGTCGCACTCTATCATCCTGGTCCCTTCAAGGATTTTGATGAACGATGAGACGACACGGTTGTTGGTTTTCCAACGCCGTGCGAGAGCCCTGATTGAAGTGACGAGCTGCCCTCGCTGAACCTCGATGCGGCAGTTGCGGTAGACCACAGTCTCGCTCTTCCAGGCTGCAAGCATCATGAGTTCGGCCCACCGGTAGCCCTGCTTCTGGTCTTGCCAGACCCAATGCTCCATTATCTGTCTGTGAAATTGGATCCACCCGTTCATAACTAGTAAGAAGCTTTCCAGAAGCGCAGAATCTCACCGCCGGTGAAGAATTTCCGTGTGGTGGAGCGTCTGATGCCGTATTGAATGATGCCCAATTTCGCATACTTCAGCAGGGTATTGCGGTGAATACCCAGCAGTCGGCAGGTCTCCTCGATGTTATACCTGCCGTCTCTTTTGACATTCGGCTCAGTTTTCACCATGGCTTTGATTGTGAGAGGGGAATAACTCGTCAATCTCAATCCCGAAGAAGAACGAGATGACCTTCTTGACGTTGATTTCGGGTTCACGCCTGCCTGTTACCCACATCCTTACAGTGGATTCGCAACGGTTGGTTGCTTTACTGAGGTCGGTGATGAACTTGGCCGCCGGAGTCGGCTCTTTCTTGACCTGATTGTAGAGGTCGATTAAACTACTGTTATTCATTGTTTTAGCTGTTTGATTATAAAAATATTACAAATAAAGTATCAAAAATATAATAAAAACATTGCAATTATTTTGACAATCAAAATCTTTTATATAAATTTGCAGCGTCAAATAGAGTGCAGAATTAGTGATGATGATTGTCGCTAATTGGCTGCAAATATACTGATATTTTTATTATCAGACGCAATTATTATAGAATATTTTTTGAAGAAATTATGAAGTTAGTCAGCAGAGATATTGATTTACTGCGCATTAGGAAAGAACACCACGTCACTCAGAGGCGACTGGCGGACTTGACAAAATATCCTCAAGGTTTCATATCGCAGATAGAGAACAGGAGGGTAAGTGCTCCCATCCAGTTTCAGCAGAATCTGATGGAGGCTTTGGGCATTCCCAGCCTGGAGCCGTATTATCTTCCGTCTCCGGAAGAGCAGGCTGCGCAGAACCTGACCAATGGTGCCAATGAATTCCAGCAAACAGTAAACAGGTTGCTAGATATCATTGACCGACGTGACGAGCGCATACGCGAACTCGAGAACGAGAACAAGCGCCTTACAGAATTGCTTCAACAGAGTAAGTAATCAGATGTGTACAATTGTTGCACTTATTGTTGTACATGATTTATTAACAACTATAACTATTTATTAATCAGGTTTTCCCCCATAAATCTAGAAAACTTCTAAGCTGTGGGCCCTGGGTTCGAATCCCAGCAGGATCACGCTTCCAATAAGGCGCTGAAAATCAGCGACATATCAACGAATTTCGGCGCCTTTTCCTTTAATTTTCACCAATAATTTCCTTAAAAAAAAACGGCAAATTAGCCCATACTGGCTAATGTTTGTAACTCTTTGTAGCGTTTACCTTGTACGCGACGTTTTACGTACAAGGTGAGCAAAAGAGGCAAATAAAGGTCAAAATGAAGCTAAGGCGCCAGAAAGGAGATTCATTATGGCGAAAGCAAAATTCTTCCTCGACACGAGGAGAAAGGCACAGGGAACCCCCTGCGTCTTGAAAGTGGCCATCGGCCACTTCAACAAAACGGCGTACATATCTTTGGAAACAAGGATATTGCCCGAACAATGGGATGGTGTTCACTCCAAGGTGATCAATCATCCAGAGGAACGGCTGCTGAACATCTACATTGCAGGTGTGATGCAGCAAGTAGAACGAACCATTTTCTTGTTAGCCGACAGCGGTAAACTCTTAGCGATGACGGCCAATGAGATCAAGCTGGAGGTTGAGCGCAGGATCACTCCAGAAAAGGTTGCCGAAATGGAAGCATCTATGGAACACAATCCCCCGCCCGCACAGAAGGGCACCTTTACGCCGCCCGCGCCGGCAGCGCCGGAAATCACACCCGACGA